>JBPYEI010000049.1:0-48496 GCA_051985455.1 Acidimicrobiales bacterium | reverse complement strand
GACGCACCGGCCGGGTGTTCGCCGCCGATGCCTCGTCGTACTTCTCGCGCCCGGGCCCGAGGATCGTCACCGGGTTGGAGTCGCTGGCGTGGGCGCTGCATCCCGACGCAGTTCCTGCCCCGCCGGCGGGGACGATGGCCGTCGTCGAGGGCTGAGCCACCAGGCGAGGGCGGCCACCACGACGATCGCGGCCAGGCCGTAGCCGAGGGTAACGGCAGCGACGCCCACGAGCTTGAGGCCGGTGAGGAAGAGGACGACTGCCAGTACGGGCCGGATGACGCCATCGGGAGCCCGGCTGGAGAAGCGCGCACCGAAGTAGACCCCGGGCAGGCTGCCGACGATCAGCGACGCGGTGAGGCCCAGCTTGACGTCACCGAAGATGAGATGGCCGAGGGCAGCCGAGGCGACGAGAGGGATGGCCTGGACGAGGTCGGTTCCCACCAGAGCCGCCAGCGGGATGGCGGGGTAGAGGATCAGCAGCAGCACGATCATGAGCGATCCCGACCCGACCGAGGTCATTCCGACCATCAGGCCCCCGAGCACGCCGATGGCGAGGGTCGGGAGGGGTCGCACCGCGATCAGTGCCGCATAGTGCCGGATGTCGCGCTGGTCCTCGGCGCCCGTAGTGCCGGTCTGCTGGCGGACGCGACGGGCGGGGAGGACGCCCTTCAGCACGATGGCTGCCGTGGCCACGAGCAGGGCGGTCCCCAGAAGGATCGTGAGACCGTCCTGGACGCCGCTGGTATCCCCGACGGCTTTGATCACGAACACACCCGCGAAGGCGGCGGGCACGGAGCCGGCCGCCAGCCAGCCGACGAGGCCCCATTGGACCGTTCCCCGACGTTGGTGCACGAGGCCCCCGACCGGCTTCATGATGGCGGCCGAGACGAGATCGCTGGAGATGGCGGCGAGGGGCTGCACTCCGAACAGGAGCACGAGGATGGGCGTCATGAGCGCGCCACCGCCCATGCCCGTGGTGCCGACGAGGAACCCGACGGCCAGGCTGGCGAGAACGACGAGTGGATCGATATGCACGCTGCCCCCAGAGCCCTGCGCCTCGGTTCGGGCTCAGGGCGATAGTTTACCTTATCGATCAGGTTAGTAGAGAAAGGGGGGCGGCCCGGCGCTGCGGGCCGACGGCGAGAGCCTCAGTGGGAGACCCAGGCCTCGGGGTCGCGGACAAGATCCCGCACCGTCTTGGGGAGGGATCCCTCGGTCACATCGGCGACTGTCACCACCTCGAGGACGGCCCGGAGGTTGGCCCGCACCGCGATCCAGACTTCGCTCAGGGCCTCCGCCGGGCCGGTGTAGTGCAGGTCCTCGGGGCGGGCGTCGCCGACCTGGGCGAGCGGTCCCTCCACGGCGCGGATGATGTCGGCCAGCGCCACGGTGTCGGGTGGACGCGCCAGCCGATAGCCGCCCTCCGCACCCCGGTGGCTCTCGACGATGCCTGCCCGCTTGAGGTCCTGGAGGATGTTGAGGAGGAAGCGCAGCGGGATGCCCTGGGCGCCGGCGAGCTGCTCACCCTTGGCAGGGAGGTCGTCGGCGACCGACGCCAGCTCGACGACGGCTCTGATGGCGTAGTCAGCCTTCGCCGATACCCGCACCGGGCCATTGTGACCGGCTCCACGGGAGACCGCGGTGTCCTGCGCCGGATCCTTCGCCACAGGGTTCTGGTGGCGAAACAGCGAACTAATTAACTAGTCACACTCGGCCAGGAAAGTCCGGCAACGGTGCCGGAGTTGGCAACGGCGCCAGCGCTGGCCACGTACCAGGAAAGGAACGAGCATGCCTGCGGTACACAGCGCGCACGTTCACCTTCACGTCACCGCCGACGAGCCTGTGCCCGTGACCGCGGTCGCCCACGACTTCCACAACGGCGGCCGGGTCCCGACCGGCGACCTGCTGTTGGTCATGCACGAGCGCCTGGGCCTCGGCGTCACCCTGAGCGGCACACCCGACGACCTCGTCGCCTACCTCGAGAGCGCCGTCGCCGCCGTCAGGGCGGCCGAGCGGCCCCTAGCTCCCGTCGCCTGAACGCGCTGGTTCATCGCCGACGACGGGACCAGGGGTCCGTGAGCTCGGATCCCACTCCCACCGGCGAGGCTCAGGCCGATGCCGAAGGGCGATCGGGGGTCACCGGGGAACTCGTCGACCCACCAGGAGACGTCGGAGGTAAGCCGATGGTGTGGTGGTCGGCGATGCTGTGAGTGACGGTGGCCATCGTCCGGCCGTCCCAACCCCAGAAGTCCCCGAACTGCACGGTGACGTAGAAGGCGAACAGCCCCGTCCCCAACAGACCCGCGATGGTGCGATCGCGCCCCAGATGATCCATGCCCCAGCTCACGCCGCCGGGCAGGTTACCCAACGGCGCCTTCGCCAATGCCCCCCGCGGTGCCCCGTCCCACCCGAACCCGCAGCCGCACCACAATGGTCGGCCATGAGCGTCACTATCGTCACTGATGGGCCCGTCGCCGTCGTCACCATCGACCGGCCCGAGGTCCGCAATGCGGTCGATGGTCCCACGGCCGTCGCCCTCACCGATGCGTTCGCCCGCTTCGACGGCGACGACGCCCTGGCCGTCGCCATTCTCACCGGGGCCGGCGGCACGTTCTGCGCAGGCGCCGACCTCAAGGCGCTGGCGAGCGGTGAACCGCGCCCGGTGTCCGTCTCGGTCCACGGCAACGGCCCCATGGGCCCCACCCGGATGCACCTCTCGAAGCCAGTGCTGGCCGCAGTCGAGGGCCACGCCGTCGCCGGAGGCCTCGAGCTGGCGCTGTGGTGCGACCTACGCGTGGCGGCGCGCGACGCAGTGTTCGGCGTCTACTGCAGGCGTTTCGGCGTCCCCCTCATCGACCTGGGCACGGTCCGCTTGCCCCGGCTGATCGGCCACAGCCAGGCGATGGACCTGATATTGACCGGTCGGGGTGTGGGGGGCGAAGAGGCACACCGGATGGGGCTCGCCAACCGCGTCACCGAGCCGGGAGGCGCCCTGGCGACGGCGAGCGAGCTGGCGCACCAGCTGGCGGCGCTACCGCAGGCGTGTCTCCGTAGCGACCGCCGATCTGCCTACGAGCAGTGGGGCATGAGCGAGGACGAGGCGATGGTGAACGAGGTCCGCCTCGGTCTGGCCACCATCCAATCGGGTGAGACGCTGAGCGGTGCGCAACGCTTCGCCGCAGGCGCCGGGAGGCACGGCTCGGCCTGAATCTGCCTGAAACGGCGCCCGCCGAGCGTCGTTTTGCCCCACTTTTCACCCTTTCTCCTCGATTCTTCAGGGCCGGCGAGCGGGTCTGACAGGGACCGCTGACCTGGTTGAACGGCGTGTTGTGACGTCGGTCACGTGACCTGACCTGCAGGTTCCCTCCCATCCACGAAAGTTGCGGTCCGGTGACAGCCCCCGCGTAGAGTTGTTCGACCTACCAACGCAGCTGCGTGCGCCTCCGCTGGGGGAGGTGGGGTGCCGCCCGAGCCACCGGCGTCGTCTCCGCGATCGCCACGGCCGGCGGGTGCTCTTCCCCTTCGTCACTCCCTCCGTGAGACGCGCGTGGCCAAGCGTACGTCGCCACACCTGAAGCCCTCCGGGCTCCCGTGACTTCAAGGAGGCACAAGATGCGCAACCAACGGCCATCCGCATCAGTCTCGACACCGATGGTCATCGCCAGCTCCGCGTTCGCGCTCTCGGCCCTCGGCGTGGGGCTGGCCCAGACCACCGCGTCGGCCAGCAAGACCACGAGAAAGCACCAGCTGGCATCCGCCAGCGCGGCCATCGTGCCAACCACCGTCGCGCCGGCTCCGCCCACCACCGCACCGCCACCTCCTCCGCCCCCACCCTCACCTCCGCCACCTCCACCCCCGCCCACCACGACCACCACGGCGCCGAACGCGTCAGCGGTGGCGGCCACGTCGTCGCTGTCAGGTGGCGTGTGGGCCGAGCTGCGCCAGTGCGAGTCCGGCGGCAACTACCAGGACGACACCGGCAACGGTTTCTACGGGGCGTACCAGTTCGACCAGCAGTCGTGGGACAGCCTCGGGCTCTCCGGTCTTCCTTCAAATGCACCGCCCGCCGTGCAGGACGACGCCGCCAGACGGCTTCAGGCCCGCGACGGCTGGATTCCCTGGCCCGCCTGCAGTCGCAAGCTCGGCCTCAACTGAGGCCGACTGATATCGAGACACCGGGTGGACGCGCACCGGCCGTCTCGTCCTCGCGGGTCGTGTCGGCGGGGCTGCTGTCGCCGGCCAGCTCGGCCAGACGGCACAGCGCGTTGGCGAGACGCATCTCCCGCGGCGTGCGGCATCGCACGCGCAGCAGGTCGGGGCAGCACACCAGCACCACCAGGGCTCGCGCCCGCGACACGGCGACGTTGAGCCGGTTGAGGCTGTAGAGGAACTCGACCGACCGGGGCAGGTCCTCGGTGGACGACGTGGCCAGGGAGAAGATCACCACGGCCGCCTCCTGGCCCTGGAAGCGGTCAACGGTGCCTACCCTCGCTCCCGGCGGCAGCGCCGCGGCGAGCCGGGCGACCTGGGCGTTGTAGGGCGACACCACGAGAATGTCATCCAGACCGATGGGCTGTCGCTCACCGTGGCGGTTCGTCCACGGTCGGCCGAGCAGCGCGCCGACGCCCGTCACCACCTCGGCCACCTCCTCGGCCGAGCACGTCCGGTTTCCGGTGTGCGACACCGGGCGCCACCACACGCCGGCGCCGCCCGCCCAGCGTCCCGCGTCGACACACTGGCTGCCGCATGCCGGGTCAGGTGCGAGACGGTCGTCGTAGAACGCCTCGGACACGAAGTCACACAGCGCCGGATGCAGGCGCCACGTCGTCGCCAGGAAGAGCCCACGGTCGCCGGGGATCGTGGCGTGATCCCCGAGCAGGTGCTCGAGCGCCGAGACTCCCGAGCCCGGCGGATGGGCGCCCTTCGACGGTTGAGCCAGCTGCTGAGGATCGCCGAGGAGAACGATGCTGTCGGCGCTGGCGCCGGCGGCGACGACGTTGGCGAGCGACATCTGGCCCGCCTCGTCGACGAAGAGGACGTCGATGGCGCCGGCCAGCTCCGGACGACCGAAGAGCCACGGTGTACCGGCGACGACCTGCGCGCCGGTGTTGAGTCGCGCCACGACGACCTGGTTGTCACCGACGACATCGACCGTCGGAGCAGCCGAGGCCCGATCCTCGTCGCCCTTCTGCACCACTGAGAGGTGCACCTCTTCGTCGGCTCCGCGCCGGCAGGCCGCATCAACCAGGTTGGTGATGGCCTTGTGCGTGGTGGCGGTGATACCGACCCGGCGCCCCGACCGCACCAGGTCGACGATCATGTGGGCGGCGGCGTAGGTCTTTCCCGACCCGGGGGGTCCCTGAACCGGCAGGCACGTACCGTCGAGCTGGTGTGAGAGTCGGCGGGCGGCGTCGAGGGGTTCCTCACCCGGCCTCTCGAGGGGTTGGCCGAGGGGCAGCTCACCGAGCCGCGGTGGTCGTCGCATCAGCAGGTCACGCACGGCCCGGTATGGTCCAGCGTCGTCCACGCCGTGGTCGGCCACCCAGGCGCCGATGCGCCACAGCGACTGGCGCAGCACGGTGGTCGGCCTCGGCGTGTCGGGGATCACCGACGACGGATGCGGCGCGCAGGACGCCCGGCTGCGGCGCAATTCCAGGACACCGTCGGCGTCATTCAGCGCGTGGATGGTCCCGCACCGTCGCTCGGTGCGCGGATCGATCACGCTGTCGCCGACCGAGAGCTTGTGCTCCTGGCCACGACGAAACCGGTACCGGTGGATGAGCGAGCGACCTACTCCCCCGACCACGCCCACGTGCTCGAGCTCGCCGATCGACTCCGGGTCGTCGACCAACTCCTCGTCGCTGAGGTCCAGACGGGCGAAGTGTGCCCACCATTCCGGCTTCTCCTCTCGTCGGTGCCAGTCGAGGACCTGAGCCAGCAACCAGGTGGCCGCCTCCGCCGGCGTACGGACGTCAGGGTCGTCGGCGATACCGTCGGTGAGCCGGGCCACGAGCGCCTCGGTCTCGGCCTCGGCCGCCGCCTGCTCGGGTCCCGGCTCGCCCGAGCTGAGCTGGGGGCGCCGCAGCGGCTCGTCGAGCCGCTGATCGGCCTCGGTCCGACGCTCCTCCAGCCAGTCCTGCAGCAGTCGGGTCGACTCGCAGTCGGCCCGGTTGTAGTCGGCGATCTCGTCGAGCTCGGCTCGTTCGCCGTTCTCCAACCAGCGTTCATAGGCGACGATGCTGGAGCCGGCGTCCCGGATGGCGCCCTCGCGTGCGGCCATGTAGAGCGGCTCGAGCTTCTTAATCGAGTACGACTCCTGAGACACCACGACTCCCTGGCGGACAACCTGGTGCAGGTCGACGAACACCCCGCCGCGCAGCAGTCGGTCGACGGCGCCTTCGCGAGTCGCGTGCACTCCCATGAGACGCCTGACAGCGGCGGGCTCGTAGGACCCGTAGTGGTACACGTGCAGATCAGCGTGCTCCTCCAGGCGGGCCATGACGAGGTCGACGAAGCGCTCGAAGGCGGCGCGCTCACCGGCGCGATCGTGGGCCCAGAAGGCGTGGTACGTCGGGTCGCCGCCCACCACCTCGACCACGCCGAACAAGTACTCGAGCCCATCCTCTCCGGCGAAGGGGTCACCCTCCATGTCGAAGAACAGATCGCCCGGCGACGGGTGGGGCAGGGCGGCCAGGCCCAGGCCAGGCTCCACGGGCTCGATGAGCTCGTAGCGCACCTCACCCGTGCGCTGCTGCTCGAGCTGGAGGCGGGCCTGCCGTCGCAGCCGCTCGAGGGCACGGGGTCCGACGCCGGCTGCGGTCGCGTCCGACGGCGAGGACGCCAGGGCGGTCAGCGTCGGAAGGCCGGCCGGCACCAGGTGGCGAGCCTGGCCGCGGCGCATCCCAGCCACGAGCGAGAGGTGGTCGTCCTGGCGACGGCGACGTTCACAGTGCTCGGACCACCGGCAGATGCCACAGTGCTGAACGGGCTCGGGGTATGTGGGCAGCGAAGGGCCGTCCACGACCTCCTCGAAGCTGGCCTTGACGGCGCGGTAGTAGGCGGCGTAGTCGCTCAGCCGGTAGGGCCGCGAGATCTGATCGCCCCCGAGCACATGGATGTGCTCCGGCACGACTCCCTGCACCCGCGCCAGCTGCTCGGAGTAGGAGCACAGCTGCAGGATGGCCGCGGCCTTGACCCGGCGCGCCAGCTTGGCGTCGGTCACCTCGTAGCTCCAGCGCCCGAGGCGACTCGGTCGTTCCACCCTGCCCAGGAAGTCGGCGCGGCCCCGCCAGCGTCCGTCGAAGAACGTGGCCTGATAGATGACGTCCGCACCGTCCCGCATGGCGGCGGTCGTGGCGGCGGCGGCGCGGAGCCCATCCAGGCCGGGGGCGGTCCGGTCGATCTCGACGATGATCCGACCCTCTGCCCGCAAGCGCTCGAGATGCCGCCGCTCGTGCTCCTCGCCCCGCCGGACGAGGACGTCCAGCTCAGGGTCCTCCCGCACCGGGCGGTCGACCTCTCCCGTGGCGGCCGCCAGCTCGAGGCGAGTCAGGTGCTGGCAGGCGAGATAGGCGCTGAGGTCGGAGGGGCTGAGGACGACCCGCCCGTCGATCGCTTCCACGGCGCCAGTATGGCGAAGGGGTGTATCAGCCTTGCGGATGCCTCGCTATTGTTCGGCCATGCGCCTCGGTGTCGGCATCAACGTCTCGAAACCCATCGACGAGGTGGTCGCCCAGGTCTCCAGGCTGGCCGAGGAGGGATTCGACACGGCCTGGTGCTTGCAGATCTTCGGCTACGACGCCCTCACGTTGCTCGCCGTGGTCGGCCGGGAGGTGCCCGACATCGAGCTGGGAACCGCGGTCGTCCCCACGTACCCCCGCCATCCCGTGGTGATGGCCATCCAGGCCGTCACGACGCAGGCGGCCAGCGGCGGACGGCTGGTCCTCGGCATCGGGCTCTCACACCAGATCGTGATCGAGGGCGTATTCGGGTATTCTTTCGACCGACCTGCTCGCCACATGCGCGATTACCTGTCCGTCCTGATGCCGTTGCTGCGCGGCGAAGCCGTGTCCTACAAGGGTGAGACTCTCAGCGCCGCGACGATCGGGCCGTTGGACGTGAAGGTCGATGCGCCGTCTGTCCTGGTGGCTGCCCTCGGGCCCACCATGCTGAGACTGGCCGGCCAGCTGGCCGACGGCACCGTGACGTGGATGACGGGCCCCGCCACGATCGCGTCCCATATCGCGCCGTCGATCACCAAGGCGGCCGAAGACGTCGGGCGGCCTGCTCCGCGCATCGCGACGGCTCTGCCGGTCGCGGTCACGACGGACGTCGACCGGGCTCGAGAGGCCGCCAATCGGACGTTCGCCATGTACGGCCAGCTCCCGTCGTACCGGGCCATGCTCGATCGCGAGGGCGCCGAAGGCCCCGCTCAGGTCGCCATCGTCGGCGACGAGCAGTCCGTCGCCGACCAGATCGCCGGCATGGCCGCGGCGGGGGCGACCGACTTCAGCGCGGTGCCATTCGGGTCGTCCGACGAGATCCGCCAGACCTTGGGTCTCATGGCGGCACTGGTCAAGGCGTAGAGAACAGGCGTCATGACCCGCTGAGCGCCCGCTGAGAATGTGGGATACCGCTCAACCGGGACGGATCGGCATCGAGTCTGTATCATGCCTGGGAGGCCAATGGGGCCAAGGGGAGGAGTAGAGCAAAATGGCTGACCCGTCTCAGGGCGCGTCTGCGGCGCAACCCTGGCAGCAGCAACAGGGCTACGTCGCCCAGCCGACCGGTGTTGTGGGGAGAACGACGTCGCCGGGCATGCAGATCCTGCTCACGATCGTCACGCTGGGTATCTGGGCGATCGTGTGGACCTACCGACAGTTCGAGGACATCAAGAACTGGAGCGGCGAGGGCATCGGCGGGGGCCTCTCCGTGGTGATCTCGCTCTTCGTCGGCATCGTCATCCCGTTCCTCCTCGCCAATGACGTGGACACCAAGATGTACATGCGCGACAGCAAGGAGTCACCCGTTCACACGATCACAGGCGTGTGGTCGCTCATCCCGCTCGTGGGCGGTCTGATCTGGTACCTGAAGGTGCAACAGGCGATCAATGACTTCTGGATCAGCAAGGGCGCCGAGGCTCCCTGATCGACCGGATCTACTTATCCACGTCGCCGTTCCCGGAGCACCGAGACGGCGGCGGATTCTCAGATACGACAACACCGGCTCCGCCTACAAGGCGGAGCCGGTGTCGCGTCGACCTGGTCGAAGTTGATCACTACTGGAGCGCCTGCGCCGATCGCGCCAGCGAGTCCTCCCACGCCCAGTTGGTCTCGAAGTGCCGGTTGGGCTCGTTCATGATGTTGTACGTCCACCACAGGTTGTACAAGCCGAGGCTGAAGATGGTGGCGATGATCCGGCCGGCGTAATTGTCGGGACGCTTTACCCGTGCCGGATCGGGCTGTGGAATGGGCTGACCGAGCCTGGTGTAAATGGTGGCCAGCTCGCTCTCGACACCTCCCTCGGTGCTGTCGTGCTTGATGAGGTCCCCGTCGAGGCCGCAGTAGACGATGAAGTAAACGACAAAGCCGCCAAGGTAGGTGAGCCAATAGGCGCCGATGAAGATCGCCAGCCACGTCGTGGGGTCTTTCTGTTGGGAGCCCAACTGGCGCAGACCTGCCAGGCCCGCGCTGGCGCGCTCGAAGTTCGGGCGCAGCTCGTCCTGCAGTCCGCGCTGTCCCGCTACTTCCCATGCGTAAGCGTTGGCCGCATCGAGCACATCAAGACGCCGGGCGTTGTGATCACGCATGCGCCGAATGAGCTGGTAGTACATATAGAGATAGAAGATGCCGAGCGTCAGGATGCCCCATCCCAGCGCGCTCCAGAACTCGGCGATGTAGTCGGTCTCGTGGCGGCGCTGGTAGGCGATCCGCAACCTGTCGATCGGTCGCGCCGCCGGCACCCCCCAGCCTGCAGTTGGAGCCGGTGGAGCCTGCTGGCGTGACCGCTCCCAGGTTGCCGACTGGAAGTCGCTGGAACTGCTGGGGTCGTTCGACTGGAAGTCTTGGCCGAACGACGGGTTGTCGCCCATTTGCGCACCTCCGCCTCGGAACGCGCCGCAAAAGGGTACCAGCACGACTTTGCCCAGCCCGGCCGGTCCCGCCCTCGGCCGAAGGGAAAGGGCGCCCGCTACTGCAGCGCCTGGGCCGCCTGCGCCAGCGAGTCCTCCCACCCCCAGTTGATCTCGAAGTGCCGGTTGGGCTCGTTCATCATGTTGTACGTCCACCAGAAGGCGTAGATCCCCACCGTCACGACGGTGACGATGACGCGCGCAACGTAGTTCTGCTTTCCCTTGATCCGGGCAGGATCGGGCTGAGGTACGGGTTGGCCCAGACGGGTGAAGATCGTCGACAGCTCAGACTCCACGCCTCCCTCGGCGGTGTCGTGCTTGACCAGGTCGCCGTCGAGGAAGATGTAAGCGATGATCTCGACGATGCCGAGCCGTCCACCGATGATCGACAGGAGCAGCCAGATGCCGGGGTCCCGGAAGTCCCTCGTCAGGCTGCGCAGTCCTTCGAGATAGCCTGCAGCTCGCTCGAAGTTGGGGCGCAGCTCCTCCTGGAGGCCCCGACTGCCGGCGACCTCCCAGGCGAAGTCTCGGGCTGACTCCAGCAGCTCCAGACGACGACGGTTGTGCGCCTGCATGCGCCGCATGAGCTGGTAGAAAACGTAGAAATAGAAGATCCCGAACGTCAGGATCGTCCAGCCCAGCGCCGTCCAGAAATTGAAGATGTAGTCGGTCTCGTGGCGGCGTTGGTAGGCCTGACGGAGGCGGTCGACGGGCTGGATGGAGGGGGGCCCGGCGGGCCCCACGCCGAACGAAGAGCTCCCAGGAGACTGCGGAACCGTCATATCAATCGAGGGTAACGGGCTCGGCGGCCCCCCGGCTCTGCGCTCCGGATCTGCGCTCGGATCGGCTGGCTACTGGACCGCCTGAGCCAGGGCATCTTCCCAGGCCCAGTTGATCTCGAAGTGCTGGTTGGGCTCGTTCATCATGTTGTAGTACCACCAGAACGAGTAGATCCCAAAGGTCACGATCGTGACGATGACCCGAGCCACGTAGTTCTGCTTGCCCTTGATGCGAGCAGGGTCGGGCTGCGGGATCGGTCGACCCAGGCGGGCGTAGATCGTCGCCAGCTCGGATTCCACGCCACCTTCGGCAGTGTCGTGCTTGACCAGGTCCTGGTCCAGCAGGATGAAGAGGACGAGTCCAGCGATGCCGGTGAACCAGATCAGCAACAGCCAGATCAGAGGATCCCGGAAGTCGGTCGTCATCTGGCGCATCACTTCCTCGTGCGCCGCGGCCCGCTCAAAGTTGGGGCGCAGCTCCTCCTGGACGCCCTGCTGCCCGGCCAGCTCCCACGCGTAGGCTCTGGCCGACTCCAGGAGCTCCAAGCGGCGAATGTTGTGGTCCCGCATTCGCCGGACGAGCTGGTAGTAGACGTAGTAGCCGAAGATCCCGAAGGTCAGGATCGTCCAGCCCAGCGCCGTCCAATAGTTGAAGATGTAGTCGGTCTCGTTGCGCCGCTGGTAGGCGATCCGCAGCTGGTCGATCGGCCGTGCGGCCGGAGGCCCCACTCCCCCCGGAGACGGAGTGAACCCTCCCGATGGCGGAGGCAAGGTGCTCACGAGGCTGGAGAGTAGCGGGTCGAAATGGCGCGTGCGCGGACGATGGGATTGACCGAGGTCAGGAGGTCGCATCCTCCGGCTCGTAGTGCTCGCGGAGGTGCTTGACGGGCACGATGATCACCCCCTCATCGGGTCGGCCCACGGCGCTGGCAGCCCCCTCGAGCGCGCGCCCGCCCGTGTACGCCGCCAGCGCGGCGTCGACCTGGTCGACCGACCTGCAGGCGTCGACACTCACCCCGTTGTCGGCGAGGACCTCGGCTCGCCACGCCCGCTTGCCTCCGACCGACCGCAGCGTGCCCGTAGGCGGCCGGGCTCCACACAAGGTCACAGCCGAGCCGTGTGGGTACACCTCCAGCGCCCGGCCGTGTACCGCCGACGCGTCGCGGCCCACCTCGTACCCCGCGCTCGCCGCCGCCGCGAACAGCTCGAACCCGGTGCGCATCCAGTCGAAGAAGGCATTGCCTTCGGCCCGCTCGGCACAGGGGCAAGGGAAGATCCGGATGCCTCGCCGGTGGAGGTCGCGCTCGGCCGCCCGGCCGGCGGGTGTCGGGGCGAAGCGGGGCGGCGAGTCGATGGCCACCACCGCGGGACGCCACGCCTCCAGCAGGTCCTTCAGCTGGCGCGGGTCCGAGAAGCGCACCGGGGCGCAGGCGACGACCCGACGATCCAGGAGCACGGCGTCGTGGCGACGCTGGCCCACGTCGATGCCCAACGATCGCACGCGGAGGAGGCTAAGCGCCTCGCTGTGCCTACGAGCAGCCGCTCGTGGTGCCGCAGGTGGGACAGACGTAGCACGAGCCCGCCCGCTGCATGGCGTTGCCGCACTGGTAGCAGTAGGGAGCGTCCTTGGCCTCGGGCCACGCATCGGTCGTCGTGGGCGGCTCCGGTAGCACCGTGGCGGCCTCGACCACCCCGCTGCTCGGCGTGGAGCCCTCCTCCACCCCGGGCAGGGTCGGCTGGATCCGCTCGTTGGTCGTCTGGATGCCGAGCTCGATCCGCTCCTCGGCGGGGAGGTAGTCCACCGCCAGACGCCGGAAGATGTAGTCGACGAGGCTGGTGGCGATGCGGAGCTCGGCGTCGTCGGTCATGCCGGCGGGCTCGAACCGCATGTTGGTGTACTTGCGAACGTACGTGGCCAGCGGCACGCCGTGCTGCAAGCCGAGGCTGACCGCAATCGAGAAGGCGTCCATGATCCCCGCGAGCGTGGACCCCTGCTTGGAGACCTTCATGAAGACCTCGCCCGGCCGGCCGTCCTCGTACTCACCGACGGTCACGTAGCCCTCGCAGTCGGCCACGCGGAAGGCGAAGGTGCTCGACCGCCGCCGGCGCGGCAGGCGCTCCCGAATGGGCTGCTTGACAACCACAGTGGTCTGGTTCTGCAGGGCCTGCTCGAGCTCGCTGACCTTCACGGCCAGCTCCAGATCGTGGGCCTCGGCCTGCGAGCTGGCCGCGTTCGCCGCGCTGGCCAGCTTCGTCGTGGCGAGAGGCTGCGCCACCTTGCAGTTGTCGCGGTAGATGGCGATTGCCTTAATGCCGAGGTTCCAGGCGTCGATGTGAAGCTGCTCGACGTCCTCGACAGTCGCCTCCTCGGGCATGTTCACGGTCTTGCTGATTGCGCCCGAGATAAAGGGTTGGACCGCGGCCATCATGCGAACATGGCCCGTGTAGTGGATGGTGTTGTCGCCCATCGAGCAGGCGAACACCGGCAGGTGCGAGGGGTCCAGACCAGGCGCCCCGACGATCGACTTGTGCTCGTCGACGTGGGCAACGATGTCACCGACCTCGGAGTCCGCGTAGCCGAGCCGGGACAGCGCCCGTGGCACGGTCTGATTGACGATGGACATCGTCCCGCCGCCAACGAGCTTCTTCGTCTTCACCAGGCTCAGGTCAGGTTCGATGCCTGTCGTGTCACAGCTGAGCAGGAGGGCTATGGTCCCCGTCGGCGCGATCACCGACGATTGCGAGTTGCGCACGCCGAACTCCTCGCCCAACTCGACCGCGGAGTCCCAGGCCGTCTGGGCCCCCGCCAGCAGCTCCGGTGGCACGAGCTCCTCATCGATCCGAGCCACCTCTTCGCGATGCATCCGTAGCACACCGAGCATGGCGTCCCGGTTGGCGTGGTAGCCGGGGAACGGCCCCATCCGGGCGGCCGTGCGGGCAGAGGTTGCATACGAGTGCCCGGTCAACAGCGCGGTGATCGTCGCCGACCACGCCCGACCTTCGTCGGAGTCGTAGGGCAGCCCCTGCGCCATCAGGAGCGCGCCCAGATTCGCGTAGCCGATGCCGAGCTGGCGGAAGCGCCGTGACGTCTCGGCGATCTTCTCGGTTGGGTAGTCGGCGTTCCCGACGAGAATCTCCTGCGCGGTGAAGAGCACTTCGACGGCCGCCTTGAACCCATCGACGTCGAACTCGCCGTCGCCGTCGAAGAACTTCAGCAGGTTGAGGCTGGCCAGGTTGCAGGCGGAGTTGTCCAGATGCATGTACTCACTGCATGGATTGGATCCGTTAATTCGGCCCGTGTTCGGCGCCGTGTGCCAGCGGTTGATGGTGGTGTCGAACTGCATCCCAGGATCGGCGCATTCCCACGCCGCCGTGGCGATCTGGCGGAAGAGGTCACGGGCCTTCACGGTCCGCACGGCCTCGCCGGTGGTGATCGCCCGTAGCTCCCAGTCGGCGTCGTCCAGGACAGCCTGCATGAACTCGTCCGTGACGCGGACCGAGTTGTTCGCGTTCTGGTACTGGAGCGAGTGGCTGTCCCGGCCATCGAGGTCCATGTCGAAACCTGCGTCGCGCAGCGCCCGAGCCTTCCGCTCCTCGGTCGCCTTGCACCAGATGAAGTCCTCGATGTCGGGATGGTCGGCATTGAGAATGACCATCTTGGCGGCCCGACGGGTCTTGCCTCCGCTCTTTATCGTCCCCGCCGACGCGTCTGCACCGCGCATGAAGCTCACCGGGCCCGACGCGGTACCTCCGCCCTTCAGCCCCTCATATGAAGACCGCAGATTGGAGAGGTTGATCCCCGACCCAGAACCACCCTTGAAGATGGTCCCTTCCTCGACGTACCAGTTGAGGATGGAGTCCATGCGGTCCTCGACAGCGAGGATGAAACACGCCGAGGCTTGCCGCACAGCGTCCTTCACGCCGATGTTGAACCACACGGGCGAGTTGAAGGCGGCCTTCTGGTGCACCACGAGGTGCTTGAGCTCGTCCCGGAAGGCCTCCGCCTCGGCCCGGTCGAGGAAGTAGCCGTCCTTGGCGCCCCACTGGGTGATGGTGTCGGCGACCCGGTCCACCACCTGGCGCAGCGACCACTCCCGCTCCTCGGTGCCCAGGGTTCCCCGAAAGTACTTCTGGGCCAGGATGTTGGTCGCGTTCACGCTCCAGGTCGAGGGCACCTCGACCCCGAGCTGCTCGAAGGCGACCGACCCGTCCCGGAAGTTGGTGATCCGGGCGTCCCGCCGCTCCCACGAGAGCTCGTCGTACGGATGCACCCCCTCGGTGGTGAAGTGCCGCCGGATGCCGATGCCCAAGCGCTGGGGAGCGATGGCCATTGGAGAAGCCTCCTTCGGAGGGATGCGGTCTGACCGGTGCCCACCGGGCCCCCCTCAGCCACACCACTACAGGTTGTGGCTACTAGCGTCCGGCAGCACAATATCTAGCGATTAATTACAGCACCGTAACTTCATGCCTGTCAAGAGACAATGCCACACCGAGGTCCCTCGGAGGGCGACCGACCGCCCGGGCGAACCGCATGACTCGGACCCGATAGAACGTGGCGCTGTGGACACCGTGATCCGCACCATCGAGCCGGCCGAGGCCGAAGCCGTCGCCCGGGCCGCCGGCCTCGCCTTCAGCCAGCCCTTCGACAAGGAGCGCTTCGAGGCCAGCCTCGAAACCCTGGAGCCCGACCGCACGCTCGCCGCCTGGGAGGGCGACACCGTGGTGGCGACGGCGGGGGCCGCCACCTTTCGGCTGTCCGTGCCGGGCGGTCACCTGGGCGCCGCAGGGGTGCGGAACGTGGGGGTCCTCCCCACCCACCGGCGTCGAGGCCTCCTGACCGAGCTCATGCGCCGGCAGCTGGACGACGTCCGAGGCCGAGGCGAGCCCCTGGCCTGCCTGTGGGCCTCCGAGAGCCGGATCTACCGCCGCTTCGGCTACGGGCTGGCCGCTCTCGGCATGGGTTGGGAGGCCGCCCGGGCGCGGACCGAGTTCCTCCCCGGTATCCCGGTGGACCTGCCGGTCCGTCTCGTGGACGAGGACGAGCTCCGCCCCGTGATGATCGAGGTCCACGAACGCCTGCGGCACACGCGGCCGGGGATGGTCGACCGCCCCCCTCCCTGGATCGACTATCGGCTCCGTCGCCGGGGGCAACTCCGTCACGCCGTCGTCGAGGGACCATCAGGCGCCGAGGCCTACGCCTCGTACCAGGTGACACCGGGCTGGGGTGTGAGCGGCCCCGAGCACGACCTCTTCGTCACCGAGGCCCTCGCCGTCACCCCCGAGGCCGAGGGCACCATCTGGCGGTTCATCTTCGACACTGATCTGGTCCGCACGGTCAGGGCCGGCTTTCGCCCCATCGACGAGCCGCTCGTCCTGATGCTGGCCGACACCCAGGCCGTGCACCGCAGGATCACCGACGCCCTCTGGGTCCGGCTGGTGGACCTGGAGGCGGCCCTGACCGGGCGGCGCTACTCCGCGGACGTGCGCCTGGTACTGGAAGTCTCGGACGCGTTCTGCCCGTGGAACGAGGGACGCTGGCTACTCGAGGGCAGCCCCGACGGCGCCCGGTGTACCCGTACGTCGGCGCAGCCCGACCTCAGCATGGACACCGCGGATCTGGCTGCGACCTTTCTCGGGGGCATCGGCGTCGGGCCGCTCGTCCGCGCCGGTCGGGTGGTCGAACGTGTCGGCGGAGCCGCCGCTGGCGCCCAGCGGGCTCTGGCGTGGGACCCCCCACCGTGGGCGGTGACGTTCTTCTAGGCATCGCGCCTTTCGACGGTCCCCAAGCGGCGTGCTCGCGTAGCGTTGCCAGGGAGAGCGACATCGGCGTGCTGGGGACGAGCGGTCCCAGCTCGACCTAGGAGGACGTGATCATGCAGGCACAATCCTTCGATCCCTATCCCGTCAATCTGGCTGTGGACTATGAGGATGGAGTGCGGAACCGCCTGACCGTGGCCTTTCGGATCTTCACCGCGCTACCTATCGTTGTCGTGCTGTCCTTGCTCGGCAGCGGTCATTTCAATTCTGGATACGGCTGGACCGCCGGAGCGGGCGGCGTCATCTTCCTGCCCACTCTGCTCCTCCTTCTGTTCAGGCGAAAGTATCCAGGCTGGTGGTTCGACTTCAATCTCAACATCGTCAAGTTGGGCAACCGCGCCTTCGCCTATCTGCTCATCCTGCGCGATGAATATCCATCGACGGACGAGGAGCAGTCAGTGCACGTCACCCTGCCGGACCCACAGGGCGGCGAGGGGCTCAACAGGTGGCTTCCTCTGGTGAAGTGGTTCCTCGCCATCCCGCATTACATCGTGCTGTTTTTCCTATACATCGCTGGGATCGTCCTATCCATCATCGGCTGGTTCGTGGTGCTGTTCACCGGCCGCTATCCTCGGTCGTTCCACGACTTCGTGGTCGGCCTGATGCGGTGGTCCCTGAGGGTTCAGGCCTACGCAGCCGTTCTCGTCACTGACCGCTATCCGCCATTCCAGCTCGGACCCTGAGCGCCCTCGGGCATGGAGCGGCGAAAGAAGGCGCTTCGTTAAGATCCGGCCGGAACGCCAGCCGGCGCTGATCGGACGAACGGGAGGTCCACCATGATCGCCGCCTTCTCGGTGACCCCGCTCGGTGTCGGGGAGTCGGTCGGCGAGCTCGTGGCCGAGGCAGTGAAGATCGTGCGCGACAGCGGCCTGCGGTCGGAGACCAACGCCATGTTCACAAACGTCGAAGGCGAGTGGGACGAGGTCATGCCGGTCGTCAAGGCGTGTGTGGAACGTGTCGCCGAGCGCGCCCCGAGGGTAAGCCTCGTCATGAAGATCGACTACCGCCCTGGCCACGACGACGCCATGATCACGAAGGTGCAGTCGGTGCTCCGCCACCTCGGCTGATCCATGGCGGTCGTTATCGCCATCGACGCCGGCACTACCGGCGTGCGCGCTCTGGCGGTGGACGAAAGGGGCGCTCCGCTGCTGTCGTCCTACCGGGAGCTCACCCAGCACTACCCCCGACCGGGTTGGGTGGAGCACGACCCCGACGAGATCTGGCGCGCGGTGCAGCACGTGCTGGGAACCGTCAGCGCCCAGCTGGCCGAGCGCAAAGAGACCGTAGCCGGCATTGGCATGACCAACCAGCGGGAGACGGCCGTGGCCTGGGACCGCACCAGCGGCCGGCCGCTGCATCGGGCCCTGGTGTGGCAGGACCGCCGCACGGCGGGAAGGTGCGACGAGCTCAGGGACGCCGGCTCTCTGCCAATGGTGCGGAAGCTCACCGGCCTCGTGCTCGACCCCTACTTCTCCGCCACCAAGTTCGAATGGCTCCTTACCGAGGGGGGCGTCGAGCGGGGCCCCGCGCTCGCCCTCGGGACGGTCGACTCCTGGGTGCTCTGGAACCTGACCGGCGGGCCGCGAGGCGGGGTGCACGCCACGGACCCGTCGAACGCCAGTCGCACGCTCCTCTACGACATCGTCGATCGGCGTTGGTCCCACGATCTGTGCCAGCTGTTCGACATCCCCACCTCGGCCCTGGCCGAGGTCCGTCCCTCGGCCGGCCGCTTCGGCACGGTCGCGCCCGGCGTCGTCGACGGCCTCCAGCCCGGAGCGCCGGTGAGCGGGATCGCCGGAGACCAGGCGGCGGCGCTGTTCGGCCAGGCGTGTGTGCGCGCCGGCATGGCCAAGAACACCTACGGAACGGGCAGCTTCGTCCTGATGAACGTCGGCCCCACGCCTCCACCACCGGCCGAGGGGCTGCTCACCAGCGTCGCCTGGGAGCTCGGCGCCGGGCTTGGCCGGCCGTACACCGACGTGGCCTATGCGCTCGAGGGAGCGATCTTCGCCACCGGCGCGGCCATCCAGTGGCTGCGCGACGGGCTCGGCGTCATCTCGGAGGCGTCCGAGGTGGGGCCGCTCGCCGCCAGCGTCGACGGCACCGAAGGCGTGTACGTGGTGCCCGCCTTCACGGGGCTCGGCAGCCCCTGGTGGGACCCCTACGCCAGGGGCACCGTCGTCGGCCTCACCCGTGGCACGGGTCGGGCCCACGTCGCCCGCGCTGTGGTGGAGGCCATGGCTTTCCAGACCCGTGACGTGATCGAGGCCATGACCGCCTCATCGGGGTACGCCGTCCCCGATCTCCGGGTCGACGGCGGCGCATCGGTGATGGACCTTCTCCTCCAGATCCAGGCCGACCAGCTCCAGGTCCCGGTCATCCGGCCACGCGTGGTCGAGACCACCGCCGTGGGAGCTGGGCTCCTCGCCGGCCTGGCCGAGGGCGTGTGGAGCTCCGTGGACGAGCTGGCTGGTCTGTGGAGGCCGGACGCCGAGCTGACCCCGCGCGCCTCCCAGGCGGGCGCGGATGCCCAGCACGCGGGGTGGCGACGGGCGCTCGATCGGGCCCGGGCCTGGGCTCCGTCCTGAACCAGGTGGGACGGAATGGGTCGCCGCGCACGCAGCGGCGCCGCCCACTCTCGTCTCGCGGGGCTCAGCAGACGCTGGGGTGGGCCTGCTGCGACACCCTCGTCACCAGCTCGGCCCAGCGATGGTCGGCGATGCCGGCCAGGACGGCGAGCTGAGCCCGCTCCCGGGAGCGGAACGGCCGACCCCTGCGTCCCAGCAGCAGGGCCAGGTCGGCCCTGTCCAGCGACGCCCACGCCACGTCGTCGGGTCCGCACTCACCGGCGGCCACCCTGACCGACGAGCGGCTGCCGGCCACGAAGGCGCCGAGCCAGGGACCGGGCGGTGTCACGCCCACGCTGGCCAGCAGCACGGGCCCGTCGAGATCGATCACGGCCGCCCAGTCGGCGTCAAAGACCCGCTGACCGTGGTGGGACAGATCGTCGAGAAGGCCGTCGATCTTCGTCTGCTCCACCAGCGCGGCCGCCGTCCCGAGCGCGTCCAACCCCGGATCAGGTGCACCCCGCTGCGACGGCCTCACGTCTTCGATGTCGACCCCGTCGACCTCTCCCACCTCCGACACCAGCAACGACACGCGCTCGTCGTCCGGCAGGTCCACCAGCACCTCGTCGACGGCGCGGCCGCCGCCGCGCTCCAGGATCTCGACACCCACCAGGTCGCCCCCCACTGCGCCGATGCGGCTGGCGACCGCACCGAGCGCTCCGGGCCGATCCGGCACCCACACCCTCACCAGGTAGGTCGGCATGGCGGGGAGCCTACGTTGCCTACGTTGCTGTCGCGTTTCGGAATCGAGAAGCTGGTGTTATGGGCCCCAGCTCACCCGGCGGCCGCCATCGGCTCGGGTGATGGGGCGGACCGGACCCGGGTCTCCTCGGCGACACCGACGACCGTCTTGCGGGCGGCGTAGGAGTCGACGTACTCCTGTCCCGACAGCTGGCGGAGCTCGAACATGATCTCGTCGGTGATCTGCCGCAGCGCTCGCGGGTCGTCGGCCCGGTCGTAGTAGCGCTCGAAGGTCAATGGCCGCGAGAAACGGATGGTCACCGGCATGAACACGCGGGGACGGGCCTGACCGATCGGCTGGAGCTCTCGCGTTCCGATCATGGCGACGGCCACCACGGGGCACCGGCAGTGGAGGGCGAGGCGGGCCACCCCCGTGTGGCCGCGGTGCAGGCGGCCGTCGGGCGAGCGCGTGCCTTCGGGATAGATGCCGAACAGCTCGCCTCCGTCGAGCACGTCGCGCGCCGCGGCGAGGGCCCCCTCGGCCGCCGATCCTCCCTCGCGCCTGACCGGGATCTGTCCCACCGCCCGGAAGAACCACGCCGTCTTGGGATCGTCGAAGTACTCCGCCTTGGCCACGAACGTGATCCGGCGCGGCAGCACGAGGGGCAGGAAGATGGAGTCGGAGAACGACAGATGGTTGCTGGCCAGGATGGCCGGCCCCGAGCTGGGCGGGTGCTCGACCCCCTCCACCCGGACCCGATAGAAGAACCGCAGCACGGGGGTCAGGATCCCCTTCAGCAGCCAGTACAGCATCATCGCTCCAATCTTGCCCCCGCCGCCGATGCGCCGCCGAGCGGCCCGGCCGTCTCGGTTCCTGGCGGCTTTCCTTGACCCCCTGGTCAAGGGTGCCTATGGTCCGGCCGATGAACCGTCGTCTCACCCAGCGGGGTCGGGAGCGGCGTCGACAGCTCGTGGACTACGCCGCCCGCCGTTTTGCCGAGAACGGCTACCACCCTACCTCGGTGGCCGAGATCGTCGCCGGGCTGGGGGTGGGCAAGGGCGTCTTCTACTGGTACTTCTCCTCGAAAGAGGAGCTCTTCGGCGAGATCCTCCGCGAGGCCCAGCAGGAGCTGCGGCGGTGCCAGCAGCAGGCCATCGCCGACGAGCCCGACCCCCTGCGCCGCATCGAGCTGGGGATCCGGGCGTCGATGCGGTGGCTGGGCGACCATCGTCACCTGTTCACCCTCTTCCAGTTCGCGGTGACCGAGGATCGTTTCCGGGGCATGCTGCGTCGAGGCGAGGAGGTCGCCGTGGCCGACGCGGCGCGCCACATCAAGGAGGGCATCGGCGCCGGGCGCATCCGCGACACCGATCCCATCGTCCTCACCCACGCCATGCTGGGCGTCACGAACCATCTCGCCCGGGTGATGATCTTCGAGCGGGGCGATGCTCCCGACGACGTGGCCGACGCGGCCGTGGCCTTCTGCCTCGACGGGCTGTGCGGGCCGTGCGAGCGGGTTGCAGCCGACTCCCGCTACTAGAGGCGCGCTACAGCTTGGTCAGGACCTTGCGCAGGCTGCGCACGCCCTGGCCGATCCGCTTCTCGTTCTCGATGAGCGCGAACCGGACGTGCTCGTCTCCGCCGGGCCCGAACCCCACGCCCGGTGACGTCGCCACCTTGGCCTCCGATACGAGGAACTTGGAGAACTCGAGCGAGCCCATCTCACGGTACGGCTGGGGGATCGGCGCCCACACGAACATGGTGCCCTTGGGCTTGGCCACGTCCCAGCCGATGCGCCCGAGTCCCTCGCACAGGGCGTCCCGCCGCCCCAGGTAGATCTCGTTGACGACCTTGGGGTAGGCCGACGCCTCGTTCATGGCCACGATCGCCGCGATCTGGATGGGCTGGAAGGTCCCGTAGTCGAGGTAGCTCTTGAGCTTGGTGAGGGCGGCCACGATGGTCGGGTTGCCGACCATGAACGCCACTCGCCAACCAGCCATGGAGAAGGACTTGGTCAGCGTGTAGAGCTCGACCGACACGTCCTTGGCCCCCGGCACCTGGAGGATCGACGGAGGAACGTACCCGTCGTAGTAGGTGTCGGAGTAGGCGAAGTCGTGGACCAGGACGACCTCGTGCTCGCGCGCGAAGTCGACCACCCGCGACATGAAGTCGAGGTCGACGCAGGCCGTGGTCGGGTTGTGGGGGAACGAGAGGACGATCACCCGGGGCTTGGGCCACGTCGACTCCCAGACGTCCATGACGTTCTCGAAGAAGTCCTCGTCCGGGCCCATGCGCACCTGCCGGACGTCGGCGCCGGTGAAGAGGGGCGCGTAGATGTGGATCGGGTACGACGGCGACGGCACCAGGGCGGTGTCGCCCGGACCGATGAGGACCCACATGAGATGCGACAGGCCCTCCTTGGCACCGATGGTCGTGACCACCTCCGTCTCGGGGTCCAACTCCACCCCGAAGCGACGGAGGTACAGGTTGGTGATGGCAAGACGGAGCTTGGGGATGCCGCGACTGGCCGAGTAGCGGTGATTGCGAGGATTGTGGACCGCCTCGGCCAGCTTCTCGACCGCCACGTCGGGCGACGGGATGTCGGGATTGCCGAAGCCGAGGTCGATGACATCTTCGCCGGCGTGACGTGCATCCCTCTTGAGGCTGTCGATCTGGCTGAAGACATAAGGCGGCAAACCCTTGATACGACGAAACTCCATGGACAAGAACGCTATCGAAGACCGAGCCGGGATGACCTGGATATCCCGGTCTAGTACGCGCTAATACCGCAACAGGGCGCCGATCCTGCCCTGCACGTCCAGGTCGGCGCTGTCGACGCAGGTCACGACCTGACAGGAGCAGCGGCTGACGGCATCACCCACAGCCTCCTCCACGACGTCGTCCACCCGGTCCATCGGCGCCGAGCACACGGCGCACCTGCGGCCCCGCTCCGCCAGGGCGGCGCAGCGCGGGCACCGCCAGCCGGCGGTGCGGAAGCCGGGCGACACGAGCAGCGCCTCCACCCTCCGCTCGAGGAGCGCTTGGAGCACCGGCCCGAGGCCGGCCACGGCCGTCCCTGTGCTCAAGCGCTCGCGGAGCGACCTCACCAGCGCGCACTCACGGTCGCGCTCGACCTGCTCCTCGACGCGCAGCACCGCCTGGCGCACCTCGTCGTCGCCCGCCGCGGTCGGTATCGAGAGACGCGCCACGATCCGGTCCCGCAGGTAGGAGTGCAGCTCGCGTTCGACCTCGGCCAGCACCGACTCGGGCCCACTCAGGACGAGGTGGTCGAACCCCCGCCGCTTGAAGACCGAAAACGCCAGTTGCCCGGCCCGGCGAAGGTGGTGCTGGGCGGCCACTGCCTGGTGGCCGTGTACGTGGTCTTTGTCCCACTCGCCCCGGTCGTCCTCGTGGCGGGGCAGCTCGTCGAACAGGGCGCCGCCATGCGCAACTTCACCCATTTCGATGACCAGCACCCGGGCCCGCTGCCGGTCGGCCAGCAGGACCCCGAAGCTCCGGTGCTCCTGGCTCAGTCGCTCGAGCTGAGCGACCTGGGGGCTGCGGTTGACCACCAGCTCGTCGCACACCGGGATCGGCAGCTCGAGCGCCTCCCACAGACCGGCCGACTCGCACGAGAACAGCGCCAGCCCCCGGACCCGTGAGCGGTCCAGCCCCCTGTGGACGTGGGCGGCGATGCGCTCCAGGTCCCTCGCCGCCGGCCGTCCGTCATCGAACGAGCCGAGGGCGTCCCGCACCATCCTGTCGAGCTGACGTTCGTACTCCTGGGGCCGGGGACGGCGACGGCCATCCACGTCGAGGTAGAGCGAGACGACGGGGGCATCCGGACTCTGGAAGGCCGCCAGGATGCGAATGGTGTCCTTGGTCAGAGCAACCACTAGACCTCCCGGTTCGGCGTGTTGTGATGGTACGTCGCCGGCCCTGCCGCTGCCCCGGCGTGAGATCTACGACACGTCGATCCGCTCGACTCGCTGGGAGCGGTACGAATCGGGCCTGTCAGGCCGGCTGGCGCGACGTCCCGCTTCAGACATGCCTCCCAACGCACCCGCAGCCGAGGGGGGATCCTTCACCAGCTCCTCGGCCACGTCGAGGGCTGCTCGAGCGGCCGCGATCAGCTCCAGCGCAGCCGTCTGCAGGTGCTCGACCACCTCGCGGGCTCGATCCTCGTTCACAGCGCCCCCTCCTGCACCTCGCCCTCGGGCTCCTCGCCCCTGTCCTCGCCGCGACCGTCGCGCGGCCCGTCGACCACCGGCTCGAAGCGGATCTCGAGCCAGCCGTCCACCATGGTTGCCCCCGTGACCTCCCGCCGTTGCAGAGAGTCGGGCAGGACCACCCCTCGTCGATGCGAGCCGACCCGCACCAGCAGCTCGCCGTCGCGCCGGCCCAGCTCGACGTCGTGGCGATCGGCGAACGGCAGCGGTAGGCAAAGCAGGTGGGACCGCCCTCGGCGCTCGATTCTCATCGTCCGGCCCCGATGGAGAACCTCGGCCGGGTCGAGGTCGGCGTGCAGTACCTCGGCGAAGGCCCGCAGGCGGTCCAACCCCACCAGCTCCTCGGGCGCCAGCTCGGCTCGCAGCACCGGCAAGGGGGCGAATCCCGTCTCGATCGCACCCAGGTGGGCGGCGTGCGCCTCCTTCCACGCCGCGAACCACGGGTCCGACACCGCCTCGGGCAGCATGCGGTTGGCCACCACGGCGTCGACCTGGTAGCCGAACAACGACAGGTACGTCGCCGTGCGCCTGGCTTCGGAGATCACAATCTTCTCGGGGTTGACGACCAGCCGCACGCTCGTCACGGCGGCGTCGGTCAACAGGCTGCGGACACCCTCCAGCCGGTCGTAGAAGCGGCGTACCGAGTCGAAGACCTCGTCGCCGGCCACCGGCAGGGACGTCACGCGACGCATGAACGGTCGCACGACGCGGGTCAGGGTTCGCTCCACTGGAAAGACGCGCGCCATGTACCACTCGAGGACGTCGGGTAGCGAGAGCAGTCGGATCGTCTCTGCCGTCGGGCCACAATCCACGACGATGACGTCCCACAGACCAGAGCTGGCGTGGTCCCTGATGTCGGCCAGGGCGAAGATCTCCTCCAGTCCGGGCACGATGGAGAGCTCCTCGGCCTCGAGGGCGTCCATCCCCGCCCAGTCGAGCACGGCCATGAGCCACTCCTGGACGTCGGCCCAGACTTCGGCGAAGCGCTCGGTGGCATCGAGCTGCTGACCCGAGAGGTTGTCGACGATGGGAGTCGGCCGGGGGCCGAGGGGGCGCTCGAAGGAATCGGACAGCGAGTGCGCCGGATCGGTCGACAGCACCAGCGTGCGAGCCCCGGCGTCGGCGCACCGCAGCGCGGTGGCCGCGGCCACGGTCGTCTTGCCGACGCCGCCCTTGCCCGTGAAGAGCAGCACCCTCCCTGCAGGCTCCGGCACTAGCTCGACTCGACCCTGGCCTTGAGGTGCTTCAGCGCGGTGTGCATGATGCGGCCCTCGGCCCGGCGCTTGACGAAGCCCGGGATGGGCACCTTGAGCTCGACCACCAGGCGATAGACGACCTCGGTGTCACCGTCGACGGTCGGCTCGAAGACGTAGGCGCCGTCCAGCCGCGAGGTGAGATCACCCTCGGTCTGCACCCAGGTCAGCTCGCGCGGCGCTCCTGTGTAGTCGTAGGCGAGCGTGTAGCTGGTCGAGCGGCCGAAGGCGGCCGCCCGGAAGGCCACCGCCGCGGCACGGTCCTCGGCGTCCCGGTCGACGACCTCGACGTGCTTGATGTCGGCGGCCCACTCGATGTAGCGCTCGAAGTCGGTGACGACCTCGAAGCACCGCTCGGGCGACGCGCGCATGATCATGCGCTCGGTGGCGAGCTCGGCCACCGTCACTCCCCTGCCCCACACGAGGCCGGAGACGAAGGTCGGAGGAGCGCGTGCACGGGTAGCGCAGCGTAGCAACCATCAGTCGGCCAGCTTTCCGAGCGCGACCTCCAGTCGGGTGGCCAGGGTCTGATAGTCGAAGCACGCCTCCACACGCGCTCGGGCGGCGAGCCCCAACCGGCGACGCAGCGGCTCGTCGTCGAGCAGCGACGCCAGGGACCTGGCCGCCTGTTGGCTGTCGCGTGGCCGGTGCAGGACCAGCCCCGTGGCGCCCTCGAGAACGGCCTCGGCCGCTCCACCGCTGTCCCCGGCCAGTTGAGGCACCGCGCACGACGCCGCCTCGAGGAACACGATCCCGAACCCTTCCTGCTCGAGGCCGGCCCAGCGATCCCGGCAGAGCATGGCGAACACGTCGGCGCAGGCGTAGAGCCGCGGCAGATCCTCGTCCGGCACCCGACCGAGCAGGCGGACACGAGCCGCGCCGCGGGCGACGAGCCCGGCGAGGCGGCCGTGGTCCCGACCGCTGCCGGCGATGGCGACCGTGAGATCCGGCCGGGCGCCGGCGAGACGGGACGCCGCGTCGATCAGGACGTCCATCCCCTTCCGGGGTACGAGGCGGCTCACGCTGACGACCAGCCGGCCCTCGGTCGGCAGGCCCAGCTCGGCGCGGACCCGGGCGCGCCCGGAGTCGTCGAGCGGCCGGAACCGGTCGGCGTCGACACCGGGCGGGATGACCGTGACCGGCGGCATGCGACTGCCGGCGGCCCGCCGGGCCTGGGCTTCGGGGTAGCCCCCGGCGGCGACGACCGCCGAGGCGTGTCGCACGACCCACGCCAGCGCCTGCCGTGCTGCCGGAAGCCTGCTCGGCACCGTGACCTCGGCACCGTGGAGGACGAGCGCGTAGGGCCGGCCCAGCCACGGGCCGACCAGCCCGACGGGTAGGGCCGGGTCGAGCACCACTAGCCGGGCGCCGGTCTCGTCGCAGCGACGGCGAATGTGGCGGACAAGGCCCGGCGATGGCAGCAGCATCCTCGTCGCCAGCCGCTCGATGCCGAAGGGTTGGGAGGTGTCGAAGCGGGCGGCGTCGGGATGCTCGATCGTGAGCACCGAGAACGACTCGGGTGGGAGCCGCCGCCACAGCTCCCACAGGTAGGACTGGATGCCGCCCACCTCGGGCGGGAAGTCGTTCGTGACCAGGAGGTGCCTCACCTGGGCAGCCCGGCCGCCCTGAGCTCGGCCCGCACCTCGGGGTCGGTCTCCGAGGCGGTGAGCTCGGTGACGAGGTCGCCGCGACCCAGGCGCTCCGCAGCCCACACGGCATGGCCGCGGACCAGCGGATCCTCGTCGGCCAAGGCGCGTCGGAGGGTTGCCACGACTCGTCGGTCGCGCCCCTCGCCAATGTTTCCCAGCGCGACCAGCGCGTTGCGGCGCAGGTAGCGGGGCTGACGCCGGGGGATGTACCACCGGCCGAGGTGGGCGAGCAGCTCGTCGTCGGTCCGACCCAGGAGCCAGACCAGCTCGACCCACGGCTCGTCTTCGTCGGCGGCGGGAGGCGGAGGGTTGCGCCGGTCCTCGGTGCGGTTGGGAGGACACACCTCCTGGCAGTCGTCGCAGCCGTAGATGCGGCCGCCGAGGGCAGGCCTGAGGTCGATCGGGAACGTGCCCGGCGCCTCGAGCAACCAAGCGAGACAGCGTCGGGCGTCGAGCACGCCGGGCTCGACCAGGGCGCCCGTCGGGCAGGCGGGCAGGCAGCGGGCGCAGCTCCCGCAGGTGCCGGTGGCACCCGCGGTCGTGGGCGGGAGCGGGGCGTCCGTGACCACCGAGCCCAGCACGAACCACGAGCCTCTCCCTGGCAGAAGTAGCACCGTGTTCTTGCCGTACCAGCCGAGCCCGGCGCGGTGGGCTGCCTCCCGGTCGACCAGGGCGTTGTCGTCGACGAGCACCCTGGCCCGCCATCCGTCCGCCTCGAGCCGGCCCGCCACGACATCGAGCGCGTCGCGGAGGGGCGCGTAGTGGTCGCTCCAGGAGTAACGGGCGACCCGTCCGAAGACCCCGGCGCCGGGAGGTTCCTCGGGCGCCGCCCGCCGGTAGGAACGGGCCCCCACGACGAGCGCACGGGCGCCCGGTAGGGCGCGACCCGGATCCGTGGCTCGAGCGGGGTCACCGTAGGTGAAATGCATCCCGCCATGGAGCCCGGCGGCCTTGCGCTCCTCGAGGTGCCGGCGGGTGGAGCCGAAGGGCTCTGCCCCCGTGATGCCCACTGCGTCCAACCCCGACCTCCTGGCCAGGGACGTCAGCTCGCCGGCCAGGGCGCCGAGGTCCCGGACGGCCAGGTTCACGCGGACCACGCCTCCATGGTGTTACACCCGGCTGCCACCATGCGCACCATGAGCGATCCGATCACGATCAGCTGCGACGACTGCACCATGCTCGACACCCCGACGTGCCAGGACTGTGTGGTCAGCTTCATCCTCGACCGGGCGCCCGACGACGCCGTGGTCGTCGACGCCGACGAAGCCCGCGCCGTTCGGCTGCTGGGCGACGTCGGGCTGGTACCACGACTCCGTCATGTGCGGGCGGGCTGACGTCGCCGGGGCGCGCTCGGGCTCAGAGCTCACGTCGCAGGACGGCCATGAGCTGGCCGACCGAGATGACGTTGGCTCCTCGTCGCTCGGCGTCCTCCCTGACCGCACGGTCGTTGGATGCCACCACCACCGGCCGGTGCGGCGGTAGCTCATCGACCAGGCCGACCACGATGTCGTCGGCCTCGACCTCGGCTGGGGAGAACCGGGCTCGGACAAGCCGGCGGGGGCCGGCCGCCGAGATCGGGTGCGCCGCCTCGACCCCGTCGAAGACGACCTGCACCTCGGACTTGGTCCTCGCCGCCAGCTCCTCCAGGGCGTCGACAAGCCGGCGCCGCTGCTCGGCGATGGGGAGCGCAGGGCGCCAGGCCAGCGACGCGTTGTAGCCATCGACGACGAGCACCGTTCCCTCCGCTCGCACGAGATGCTCGGCCGCCTCAGGGGAGTCGTCCCGCATGCCGGGGGGCAGCGGTGCCGGGCGACGAGGACCCTCGTGGAGGCGAGGCGGCGCGGACCGAGATCGCCGGGCGGGAGCGGGCGACGGGCGGGGTGGGGGTTGTGGCGAGTCGGCGCCGGTGTCGTCGCCGGGCGTCTGGTCCTGCGGCTCGGTCGCATCGCCGGCGATCGGAGGCTCGAGGGCGCGCCCGGCCGAGCCCAGCTTCGACGCCAGCGAGGCTGCGACGTCGGCCGCGTCGGCGATGTCGCGGGCTACGGCCTCGACGTCTGGGCTCTGGTCGGCGCGGAAGCGCAGTCGCTCCAGCTCGTGCGTGGCCGTCTCGAGGGCCCGGCGTGCCGTGGCCCGCTCGGCGAGCAGCGCTTCGACCCGCCGTCGGGCAGCGGCGGCCTCCACCTCGGCCGAACGGCGGGCGCGCCGCTCGGCCCGCAGCTCCTCGGACGCCCGCACTGCCCGTTCCCGTTCGCGGGCCTGCGCGTCCTCGGCCCGCCGGGCCGACTCCTCGGCCGCCCTCAGCCTCCGGCGCGCCTGGCGTTCGTCCTGCTCTTCGTGGCGGTCCTCGGTGGCGAGCGCTGCCTCGGCCATCAGCTCCTCGAGCTCCCCCGTCCACCCCTCGGGGCGGACCAGGAAGAGCCACGACGGTCGGCTCAGGTCGGCATCCTCGGCCACCTCGGCCACACGGCCACGAAACGAATCGTCCTCGTCCACCACCCGCCGCACCACGTCGAGGGCGCGTCCTGGTAGCCGCACGAACTCCAACAGCGGTCTCATCGGCCGAGGGGCGGCGATCGGTGGATGGAGCTGCTCGCCGGCCCGGGCGACGGCCCACGCCAGCTCCAGAGCCGGCCGGAGCAGGGCGGTCGCCGCCGGCTGTGCCTCCGGCGTCAGACCTCGCTCTCCCGCAGCACCTCCACGGCGCGCCCCGTGCCGCACCATCGGCACGACACCTCCTCGACGACCTCGGACAGCAGCTGCTCGTCCTCGACAGTGAGCTCTCCACCCACGCTGTAATGGTGGAACGCCGTCGTCCGGCGGGTCGCGACCACGTCGAAGCGGGTGACGTTGCCGCACGCGCCACAGCGGTACCGAGAGGACTCCATGGCGCTCAGAGTACCGTCGGCCCGGTGAACCCCAGGCTGCGTGCGTTGTGCGAGCTGTTGATGCCCGAGGTGCGGGAGTACGCCGGCCTGCACGAGTACGACGGGCGGGTGCAGGACCTGTCCCCCAGCGGGGTGACGGCGGCGCTGGCTCGCCTGGGCGACGGGCCGCCGGAGCCCGACCCCCATGACGACGCCCATCTGCGGATCGCGGAGGAAGGGATACGCACCGCCTTCGGCCAGCTGGAGGAGCATCGTCACAACCCGCTCGTCCACATCGCCAACCTCGATCTGGCCGGCTACGACCGGGAGTACGCCCCCGCGGCCGAGCGCGACGATGCCCGGCGTCGCCACCTGGCTGCCTGGCCCGACGCGGTGGACGGGGCCGTCGAATCGCTCGACCAGGTCCCCGCCCCCGTGGCTCGGGCGCTGTTGGGGGCGGCGCGTGGGCTCGGGGCCGACCTGGGGTCGCAGACGGCCGTTGACGGCGCTGCCGACCAGGTCGAGTCGGCAAGGAACGCCCACGCCCGTCTCGTGGACCACCTCGAGGCGATCGGCGACCGAGGCTCTCCCGAGGTCGCCATCGGCGCTGAGGGTCTCGCCCGTCTCATGGGCGACGCCGACGGCATCCCCGTCGACCTCGGGCGCCTGGCCCTCCGCGCCGACGCCGAGCGGGACCGCGTCCGGAGCCTGCTCGAAGACGCCTGCAGCCGCTACCGTCCTGGCGCCCGACCGGCCGATCTCGTCGCCGAGCTGGTTCGGGACCACCCCGGACCCACCGGCATCGAGGCCGAGGCCCGGGAGCTCATCGGCGAGGCCACCGCCTTCGTCGTCGGTCAGGACCTCCTCGGCGACCCCGGTGGCGAGTGCAAGGTCGGCCCTGCGCCACCGTCTCGGCGCTGGGCGATGGCGATGATGTCCTGGACCGCGCCCTTCGAGGCCGACGCGCCGGCGTGGTACTACGTCAATCCACCCGACCCGGGCTGGCCGGCGGAGGAACAGGCCGAATGGCTGGCGGTCTTCAGCCGCACGACCCTGCCCGCCATCACGGTCCACGAGGTCACACCGGGCCACTACGCGCACGGTCGCATGCTGCGCCGGCTCGACAGCGACGTCCGCCGCATCCTGTTCTCGTCCGCCTTCGTCGAGGGCTGGGCCCACTACGCCGAGGAGCTGTGCGCCGAGGAGGGCTTCCGCGCGGAAGACCCGCGATTCGCCATCGGCGTCCACGTCGAGGCGATGGTGCGGATCACCCGCCTGGCGGTCGCCATCGGCATTCACACCGGCGCCATGACGATGGCCGAAGCCGTGCACCGCTTCGAGGAGGACGGCTTCCTACAAGGCCCGGCCGCCCGGAGCGAGGCCGAGCGGTCGACCTTTGATCCCACCTACGGCCGGTACACCTGGGGCAAGCTCGAGATCCGCGCCCTCCGGGACGAGGCCCGAGCCCGCTGGGGAGGGCGGTACCGACACCGGCGCTTCCACGAAGCCCTGCTCGCCCTGGGCGCCCCGCCCCTCGGGCTCATCGGCGACGCCCTCGAGCCCGGATAGGCCTCCAGCGGATCAGTCAGGGCGGGAGAACTGGATGATGGCGACCCCCAGGGCGGCGACACCGATGAAGATGACCACGGCCAGCTCGAGACCCACCGGGAGGCGCCACCCGAACCAGCTGAGTCCCGGGCTGAGCTTGGCGAAGTGGGCGGCGGACGTGGTGTGTGCGAACACCGCTCGTCGCATGGGGTCCACCGCGTAGGTCAGCGGGTCGAGGCGGGTGAGCACGTTGAGCCACGAGGGCAGACCGGTGAGCGGGAACAAGGCCCCCGACAGGAAGAACATGGGCAGGACCACGAACTGCATGACGACCTGGAACGACTCCACCTGCTGCATCCGGGCCGCGATGACCATGCCCACCGCCGTGAGGGCCACCGCCATGATCACCATCTCGCCCAGCAGGATCAGGAGCAGCGGGGCCGAGAACGGTATGCCGACCAGAGGCGACAGCACGAGGATGATCACGGCCTGAAGGACCGCCACGGTGGCGCCCCCTGCGCACTTGCCAACGACCAGCGACGAGCGGCGGATGGGGGCGACCAGCATCTCCCGGAGGAAGCCGAACTCCCGGTCCCACACGATCGTCACCGCCGAGAAGATGGCCGAGAACAGGACGGTCATGGCCACGATGCCGGGGAAGATGAAGGTCCGGAAGTTGCCGCCCGAGCCGGCCGGTCCCCCACGGATGATCGTCGACAGGCCGGTGCCGAGCACGAACAGGAACAACACGGGCTGGGCCAGAGAGGTCAGGATGCGAAGCCGGTTCCGGCTGAAGCGGATGATCTCGCGGCGCCAGACCATCTGCGCGGCTCGAAGCTCGTCCCGCCAGGCGCCCCCGGCCAGACGGACGGCAGCGACGTCGTGCGTGACCGTCGACGTCATCGCCGACGCGCCGCCCGCATCCAGGGCGACGCCGCGTTCCGTTCCGCCCCGGAGGCCTCGGCGTCGCGAATGGTGCGTCCGGTATGAGCCATGAACACGTCGTCGAGGGTGGGTCGCGACACCCGCACCGAGCGGATGGGGACCTTCAGCTCGGTGAAGAGGCGGGGCACAAACTCCTCGCCCCCCGCCACGTGGAAGGTGACAGCCCCTTCGCTCAGGGTGGAGTCCAGGCCGAACTCGCGGAGCAGTCCGCGCATGGCCGTGGCGTCGTCGTCGGTGCGAACCTCGACGCGGTCCTTGCCGACGCCGGCTTTGAGCGCTTCGGGAGTGTCGAGCACGACGATGCGGCCACCGTCGATGATCGCGATGCGGTCACAGTGCTCGGCCTCGTCCATGTAGTGGGTCGTGAGGAAGATCGTGATGTCCTCCTGACGCCGCAGCTGGTTGATGTAGCTCCAGATGTGACTGCGGGTCTGGGGGTCGAGGCCCACCGTGGGCTCGTCGAGAAACAGCACCCTCGGGGAGTGCATCAAGCCTCTGGCGATCTCCAACCGGCGCTTCATCCCGCCCGAGAACGTGCGAACCAGCCCTCCCCGCCGGTCCCAGAGACCCACCATCTCCATCACCTGCCGGAGCCGGCGGTCGAGTCCGGTGCGCTGCACCCCGTACAGCTCGGCATGGAACAGGAGGTTCTCCGACGCCGTCAGGTAGTCGTCCAGGGTCGTGTCCTGGAAGACCAGGCCGATGCGGCGGCGCACCTCCGCTCGCTGCTTGACGACGTCGAAGCCGGCCACCATGGCGCGCCCGCCCGTCGGTCGAGCCAGGGTGCAGAGCATGGAGATCGTCGTCGACTTTCCCGCCCCGTTCGGCCCGAGGAAGCCGAACGTCTCGCCTTTGGCCACCTCGAAGCTCACCCCGTCGACCGCCTGGATCTCCCCGTAGGCCTTCTCCAGGCCGTCGACCTGGATGGCCAGGGCGTCGCTGTCTCCAGCGCCCTGGTCCGGAGCGGGCGCGAGCTCAGAGGGTGCACGCGTCGTGGTCAAGATGCTCACGATAGCCGGACGAGGCCTCCGAATGACTCGCAGGCCCCGGTCGCCAGCCTTTGCCCAAGACTTGGCGCCTCCGCGGCAGCAGTACGCTCGCCCTCGGTGGTGCACGCCTTCGTCCTCATCGAAGCCGAGCTCTCCGAGGTGGCCGACCTGGCCGAGGCCCTGGCTCATGTCGACGGCGTCGCCGAGGTCTACTCGGTAGCCAGCGACGACGCCGATCTGGTCGCCATCATCCGCGTCCGCCGCCACGAAGATCTGGCCGACGTGGTGACCCGTCGGATCGCCGCCCTCAGGGGCATCGTCAGCACCAGCACGATGGTGGCCTTCAAGTCCTACAGCCGGCACGACCTCGAGGCCATGTGGGACCTCGGCCCGGCCTGAGCGACGCGCTACTCATCGCTCGGCCGCGGCCTTGGACGTCTCGACCAGACGGGACAGCACCGCTGCGGCCCGACCGTCGTCGATGACGGCCGCGGCCGCGTCGACACCGTCTTGGAGGTCCTCGGCCAGGCCGGCGACCACCAACCCCGCCGCCGCGTTCAGAACGGTGATGTCGCGATGTGGCCCCCACTCGCCGTCCATGACCCGGCACACCACAGCCGCGTTGTCGGCGGCCGTGCCTCCTCGCAGCGACGCCAGATCGCACCGGGCCAGCCCCATGGCGGTCGCGTCGACCACGTGGGCGCGCACCTCGGCCGCGCCGTTGTCGTCGACGGCCAGGTCCAAGACGCTGGAAGAACCGGTCGTGGTGAGCTCGTCCAGGCCGTCGTGGCCGTAGACGATCATGGCCCGCCGCGCCCCGTTGGCCCGCAGGACGCCCAGCATCTTGTCTGCCATGCCGGGGTCACTCACCCCTACGACCTGGTACCGGGCCCGGGCCGGGTTGGCGAGTGGACCGAGAAAGTTGAACACGGTGGGCACGCCCAGCTCGCGACGCACCGGTACGGCGTGGCGCATCGCCGGGTGGAACCGGGGGGCGAAGCAGAAGCCCATGCCCGCCTCCTCGACGCATCGTCGCACCCCGAGAGGACCGAGGTCGATCGCGACGCCCAGAGCTTCGAGCACGTCGGCGGAGCCGCTGGCGGACGACGCGGCGCGGCCACCGTGCTTGCACACCCTGGCCCCGGCGCCGGCGACGACCAGCGCCGCCAGTGTCGAGACGTTGATGCTCCGGCTCCGGTCTCCGCCCGTGCCGCACGTGTCGACGAGCTGTCCCGGCACCACCAGGGGCTCGGCCTGATCGAGCATGGCGCGGACCAGGCCCGCCATCTCGTCGACGGTCTCGCCCTTGACGCGGAGCGCCGTGACGAACGCCGCCATCTGGGCGGGCGTCGCCCCACCCTCGAGGATGTCACCGAGGGCGGCGGCGGCCTCGTCGGCGCTGAGGTCCTGATGGGCCATGAGCCGGCCCAGGACGAAGGGCCAGCCCCCGAGCTCCGCTAGTCCCACCAGAGGTCGCGATCCAGTACGCCTCTCGCGATGAGGCCCAGCTGGACCTCCGACGTCCCCTCGACGATCGTGAGCTGGCGCGCGTCTCGGTAGTAGAGCTCGGTCAAGTGGTCCTTCATGTACCCCGCGGCGCCCAGCAGCTGCACCGCCAGTCCAGACGCTCGAACGGCGAGCTCGGTGGCGTGGTACTTCGCCATCGACAGGTACGGAACCCACTCCTTGGTGTACCGGCCCTGGTCCGCCAACCACGCCGCCCGGTACGTGAGCAGGCGGGCGGCCTCGATCTCGGTCGCCAGCTTGGCGATCTCCCACTGGATGCCCTGGAAGTTGCTGATCGTCGTGCCGAACGCCTCGCGACCCTGGACGTACTCGGTGGCATACATCAGCGCGCCCTCGGCCAGGCCGATGCCGCGGGCGGCCACGATGGGCCGCATGGCGTTGAGCCCGAGCATGGCCAGGCGGAATCCTCCCACCTCGCCGATCACGTTCTCCGGGGGCACGCGGGCGCCGTCCAACAGCAGCTCGCCTGTGTCGATGCCCCGCAGCCCCATCTTGCGATCTCGGCGGCCCACCTCGACGCCGTCCCACGCACGCTCGACGATGAAGGCGGTGATCGAGTCGTGGCGACGGCTGGCGACGTCGCCGGTCTTGGCGAACACCGTGTACCAATCGGCCTCCGCCACGCCCGACATCCAGCACTTGACCCCGTTCAGGACCCATCCGCTCGGGCGGTCCGGATCGGGAACGGCCCTCGTGCGCATGCCCATGACGTCGCTACCGGCCTGTGGCTCGGACAGCCCGAAGGCGGCGCGATGGCTGCCGTCGGCGATGCCGGGAAGGTAGCGGCGCTTCTGATCATCCGATCCGGCGATCAGGACCGGACCAGTCGGCAGCCGGGTCAGGAGCAGCATCAGGGCCGCAGTGTTCGAGTACTTGGCCACCTCCTCGATGGCGACGGCGAGACCCGAGATCCCCGCGCCCGAGCCGCCGAGCTCAGGAGGGATGCACAGACCGAGCAGCCCGGCGGAGCCGAACACCTCGAAGAGATCCTGCGGATACTCGCCGGTGTCGTCGATCTCTCGGGCCCGCGGTCGTACCTTGTCCTGGGACAGACGCCGCACGCTGGCTTGGAGCTCGATCAGCTCCTCGGAGAGGTCGAAGTCCATGGCGAGAGGCTACCGAGGGCCGTGCCCGGGACAGCCCGGGGCCACCCTGGGCCTCAGGCCAGCGCAGCTCGGTCGGCGTCCCTACGCAGTCTTCCGGCGGTGACGGATGATCCGACGCCGCTCGCGCTCGGTGGCGCCGCCCCACACGCCGTCGCGCTCACGGTTGGCCAAGGCGTGCTCGAGGCACGGCTGGCGCACCGGACAGATGCCGCAGATCGCCTTTGCTTCCTCGGCCTCCTCGTCGGATGCCGGGTAGAAGACGTCTGGGTCGATGCCCCGGCAGGCAGCATGCTGACGCCAGGAGTGTTTCATCTGGGGACTCAATCCTCCGCTGTGTGGCTCTACGTGCTGTACCCGCGGCTCGCCGAACTTACGCAGGCGATTCACGCGGCCCCAGTCGTGAGCCGTCGAGTATGGCCCATCATCGGAGCAATCGTCCATTCTTTCGAGACCGCCCCGGGAGATCCCTGCCCCCATATGCTCGGGGACGGATACCCATGGCCTTTTCTCCCACCCGCCCGCCCTCCACCCTCTTCTCTCGACGGTACGCCCTCGATCGGCTCGCTGATGAGCCCTTCGACGTACTCGTCGTCGGCGGCGGCATCACCGGCGCCGGAGTGGCCCTCGACGCTGCCGCCAGGGGTCTGAAGACGGCGCTCGTCGAACGGGACGATTACGCCGGCGGTACCTCTTCCAAGTCGTCCAAGCTGGTCCACGGGGGCCTGCGCTATCTGCAGCAGCGAGAGGTCCGGTTGGTCTACGAGAACCTGGCCGAGCGCCAGCGGCTCCTCCGCAACGCACCGCACCTGGTGACGCCGTTGCCGTTTCTGATCCCGTTGTTCGGGTCGAACGGCGTCGTCGACCGGGCCGTGACTCGCGCCTATTCGAGCGCGCTCTGGCTCTACGACCTCACGGGCGGATTGAGGATCGGTCACCGGCACCGCCGCATCGGCGCCGAGGAGGCCCTGGCCCACGTGCCGACGCTCCGCACCGATCGGCTGGTCGCCGGCTTCATCTACTACGACGCCCGAACCGACGACGCCCGGCTGACGCTCGCCATCGCCCGCACGGCGGTGCTCGACCACGGGGCGGTGGCGGCCAACTACGCCCCCGTCACCGCCCTCCGGAAGGACGACGGGCGCGTCTGCGGCGCCCGCCTCGACGCCGAGGGGGCGGGTCCGGTCGACGTCCGGGCCTCGGCGGTCGTGAACGCCACCGGGGTGTGGGCGGACGACGTCCGGGCTCTGGACGAAGGTGCGCACCCGCGGTCCATTCGACCCGCCAAAGGTGTCCACGTCACGGTTGCCCGGGACAAGCTGCCGTGCGATATCGCCGCCGTGCTGCCGGTCCCGAGCGACCGCCGTTCGGTGTTCGTCGTGCCCTGGGGCGACGACGTCTACGTGGGGACGACCGACACCGATTACTCCGGACCCCTCGACGATCCCCGCTGCGAGGCCGAAGACGTCGAGTACGTGCTCAGGGCGGTCAACTCGTGGGTGACGCGACCGCTGTCGCCGGCCGACGTGACCGGCGTGTGGGCCGGGCTACGGCCCCTCCTCGCCGACCCCGGCGGACGGGGAGCGCGACGAGCCCGTACGGCCGACCTTTCCCGGCGCCATCAGGTCTCGGTCTCGCCGTCGGGCGTCGTCAGTGTCACGGGAGGAAAGCTCACGACGTACCGCAAGATGGCGGCCGATACCGTCGACGAGGTGGTCGGGCTGCTCGGTCGCGGACGCCGGCGCAGCCCGACCAGGTCGATGCCCCTGCGGGGTGCCGCAGGCACGGCGGAGCTCCGGGAGGCGGACGCCTCGGGGCGGCTCGGGATCGACGAGGACGTGGTCGAGCATCTGGTCGGGCGGTATGGAGGTGAGGCCCGCGCGGTCCTGGCCATCGTGGACTCCGACCCGGCGATGGGTGCGCCGCTGGTGGCAGGATTGCCGTACCTGCGGGCCGAGGCCGTGTACGCGGCGCGCTACGAGATGGTGCACACCCTCGAGGACCTCCTGAGCCGGCGCACCCGGGCCGCTCTGCACGATCTGGAGGCGGCTGCCGACGCGGCGTCGGATGTCGCTGCCCTCGTGGCCCGCGAGCTGGGGTGGACGCCGCCGGAGGTCGAGCGCCAGGTCGCCGCCTTTCGAGACGCGGCCGACGGCGAGAGGGTCGCAGCCCACCTCGTCCGTCCCCACGCGGACCGCTCGGGCGCTTGACCGTGGCCGGACAGGCCAACCCCGTTCCGCCGATCGATATCGACGTGCCGGCGAGCAGCATCAGCTACCGCTTCCTCGACCGTCGTGTCGAGGTCGACGATCGCCTGTTCGAAAGGCTGCGGGCGGTGTGCGCCAAGGTCGACGCCGACGACGCGTCGCTGGTGGACGCCGGGCGGGACTGGTGGCCGTTGGCGATCCTGTGGGCCACGGCCGGCACCGTCCCGGGCCGACCGGCTGTCGTCGTTCGCCCGACCGACGCCACCGAGGTCTCAGCAGTGCTGGCCGTGTGCAACGAGGCGGGGGTCCCGGTCACGCCCATGGCCGGACGCAGCGGGGTGTGCGGAGCGAGCGTGCCGGTCTTCGGCGGCGTCAGCCTCGATCTGTGCGAGCTGCGCGGTGTGGTCTCGGTCGACGACGTCTCGTTGCTGGTCGATGCACGCGCCGGCACCTTCGGTGTGGACCTCGAAGCCGAGCTGCGCGCCGAGCACGGCGTCACGCTGGGCCACTGGCCGCAGTCGGTGGAGCTGTCGACGGTCGGCGGCTGGCTGGCATGCCGGTCCGCCGGTCAATACTCGACCCGATACGGCAAGATCGAGGACATGGTGGTCGGGCTCGACGCGGTCCTGGCGGACGGGAGCACGGTACACACGGGTGGCTGGCCCCGCGCCGCAATTGGGCCCGACCTGACCCAATTGTTCGTCGGCAGCGAGGGGACCCTCGGCGTCATCACGAGCGGCCGGCTCCGCGTCCATCCGGTGCCGTCAGAGGAGCGCCGCCTCGCGTTCGGGTTCGCCTCGTTCGGCGACGGCCTCGAGGCGTGCCGCCGTTCGCTGCGCCGCGGCGCCACTCCCGCCGTGCTGCGTCTGTACGACCACGTCGAATCCGCCCGTACGTTCGGTGCGAACGACACCTGCGTCCTGATCGTGCTGGACGAAGGAGACCCAGTCCTCGTGGAGGCAATGGCGCACGTCGTGACCGAGGAATGCGCACGCGGCGATGCCGAGCCCCTCGACGACGAGCTGGTCGAACGCTGGCTCGAGCACCGCAACGACGTGTCAGCCCTGGCAACCCTGGCTCGTCGCCACATCGTCGTCGACACCATCGAGATCGCTGCCCGCTGGTCGGCGCTGCTCCCGATCTACGACCACGCCCTGGCGCGCCTCCGGTCTCTCGACGGGACGCTGGCCGCCTCCGCTCACCAGTCGCACGCCTACGGCGACGGCGCCTGCCTCTACTTCACCTTCGCCGGACAGGGCCCCAACCCCGAGGACCTCGGCTGGGCCGAGGCGTACTACCGCCAGGCCTGGCGGGTCGTGATGGAAGCCACGACGGCGCGCGGCGGCGCCATCAGCCACCATCACGGGGTGGGGCTCAACCGGGCTCGCTTCCTCGCTCCGGCCCTCGGAGACGCCTTCGGGACACTCGTGGGCCTCAAGGCCGCCCTGGACCCCAAGGGCATCCTCAACCCGGGAAAGCTCGGGCTGCCCTCGCCTTTCGGCGGAGCGGTATGGCCGTGACCCGACCGTCGCTCGAGGCCCGCACCGTGGCCGGAGCGGCGCTGGCCATCCTCGTGGTGTCGCTGCCGGTCGTCCTCACGATCGAGGCGGTGAAGGGAGACGACCTGGCGGGAGAGGAGTCGTCCCTGTGGCTGCTGGGCGCCCTCGCCGTCGTGGCGGCGTTCGTGATCGGCGGGGGGATCGCCGGCGCCCGGCGACCGGAGACCGCGATCGGCCACGCCATCGCTGCCGCCACCCTTGCCTTCGTCGTGCTGCTCGTCGTCGCCATCGTCCGCCGGCTGGTCGACGGCATCGGCCTCCCCGCCGACGTCGCCGCCACCTTCGTGCTCCTGGCTGTCGTCTGCCTGTCGATGGGGGTCCTCGGGGGGTATGTCGCCATGCGGTTCAGGACCCACCGGGCTGCTCGGCGACGGGGCACCGGAGACTACGGTCCGTGAGCGTCCTCGTCGTCGACGTCGGCACCAGCGGGGTGCGAGCCGCCGTCGTCGACGCCGACGGTGACGTCGAGCACGTCCGGCACCGCCCCGTGCTGCCGACATCGCCGGCACCCGGGTTCGTCGAGTTCGACGCCCGCGAGATGGCCGACGCCGCCCTGGCGGTCGCCGTGGAAGCGCTGGAGGCAGGTGGCGGTGCAGTAGACGGCGTCGGCATTGCCAACCAGCGGGGTTCGACCGTCGTGTGGGACCGCGCCACGGGGAAGCCCGTCGGACCGGGAATCGGATGGCAGGACCTGCGCACAGTGGGCACGTGTCTGGCCCTCCAGGCCGAGGGCGTTCGGGTGGCCCCCAACGTCTTGGCCACCAAGGCCTCCATGCTCCTCGACCTGGCGGACCCTGACCGCTCGGCGGACCTGTGCGTGGGAACCGTCGATTCGTGGATCGCGTGGACGTTGTCGGCGGGCCGCCTGCACGTCACCGATGCCACCAACGCCGGGCTCACCGGGCTGTTGCGGGGCGACGGCTCCGGATGGGCGCCCCGCGTGCTGGAGGCCTGCCGCATTCCCGACGTCGCGCTGCCCACCATCGTCGACTCGTCGGGCATCGTCGGCGAGGCGGCGGCGCTGCCGGGATCGCCCCCGATCGCCGGGATCGCCGGCGATCAGCAGGCCTCGCTGGTGGGGCAGGGAGCCACCCGCCCGGGCCTGGCCAAGATCACCTTCGGAACCGGCGGGATGCTCGACCTGTGCCTCGGACCGGAGCGGCCTTCGTTCGAGACTCGAGGTCCGCAGGGGACCTTCACGATCATCGCCTGGCGACGGCACGGCCGGGTCAACTGGGGCCTCGAGGCGGTCATGCTCTCGGCCGGCACCGCCGTCGAGTGGCTGCGCGACGACCTGGGCGTCATCAGCTCGGCCGAGGAGTCCGACCGTGTTGCGGCCGGGTGTGCCGACACCGGCGACGTGTGGTTCGTCCCCGCCCTCCTGGGCATGGGCACGCCGTTCTGGGACTTCGGGGCACGGGGCACGCTCGTCGGCGTGACGAGGGGCACCGGGCGGGCGGAGGTCGTCCGGGCCGTCCTCGAGGGCGTCGCCCACCGCGGCGCCGACCTGGTCGAAGCGGCCGAAGCCGACGCTGGCGTGTCCATCCGATCCCTCAGGATCGACGGCGGGATGAGCGCCAACACCACGTTCGTCCAGGCCCTGGCCGATGCGACGGGCCGCGTCATCGAGGTCTCGCCGGTGCTGGAGGCGACGACCCTCGGAGCCGCGTACCTGGCCGGGTTGGCCCTCGGAGCCTGGGCTGACGAGGACGCCATCGCTGACCGCTGGTCGCCGGCGCGCGTCGTGGAGCCAGCGCGGGTTGTCGATCGCGAGCGCTGGCGGGCGGCGCGCCAGCGAGCCCTGGCCACGGTCCCGGAGCTGTCCAGCCTCGAGTTCTGAGCGCTCGTCGGCGGCTGTGTCCGCAACTTTGTCCGGTTCCACGTTGCGTCGAAAGTGGGCGTGGCGGCGGTCGTTTTCGACGCCCTGTGGAACCGCGTAAGGGCCCGAGGGGGCTCTGATTGTGGCCGGCAGCCCCGAGCCACCGACGGGGGCGACCATCGACGCGCTGCCGGTTCCACCTTGCGTCGAAAGCGAGGGCGGAGGCGGCGTGGCGGAGGTCGCTTTCGACGCAACGTGGAACCGTCCGCCGGCTTCGGAGCGGGATCGGTCGCCGGGCGAGGACCTCGACGCGGAAAACTGTCGATTGCCGTGCCCGTTCGGGTCCTTCCGGTTCCATCAGCCGTCGAAAGTGGGCGGCGCGCCGGTAGCCGCGGCGCCCTTTTCGACCAAACGTGGAACCAGACAAAGATCGAAGGAGTCGCGGGACTCTGCCCGCGACGGCTCAGATGAGGCGTGCCGTCGCCCGCCGGCCGGGAAGCTTCACGACCTCGACGGCCGACGGGAGCTGCTCCTTGATGTCGTCCGCGTGGGTGACCACCACGACCTGGCGGAATCTCCCTCGCAGGCGCTCCAGGGCGAGCAGCATGCGCTCCTTGCGATGTTCGTCGAGGGGCCCGAAGACCTCGTCCAGCACCAGCAGGCCCACCGCCCCGCCCGACTGGAAGCGCACCTGCTCGCTGATCGCCACGCGCAGAGACAGGTTGGCCAGGTCCTTCTCGGAGCCCGAGAAACGGTCCATGCCGTGCACGACACCCTGGTCACAGATCTGGATCTCGTAGGTCTCGGGGTCGACCTCGAGGAGGTCGTACTCGTGGTCGGTGAGCTCGCTGAACAGCTCGGCGGCCTGGGCCGAGAGGCGCGGACCCGCTGTGGCCACCAACGAATTGCGGAAGCTGCTCAACAGCTCGGCCAGCCTGCCCAGGTGACGGGCCTCCTCGCCCAGGTCGGAGACCATGGCGTGCTGCTCCTCGGCCTCGGCCAGCCGCTTGCCCTCGGACTCGGCGTGCGCCCGGGCCCGCTCGGCCGCCAGGCTGACATGGCGGGCATCAGCGCTCGCCGCCGACGCTCTCGCTGACGCCTCGTCGCGTGCCCGGTGGGCTGCCGCCAGTTCCTCCGCCGAATGTCCGAGCTCGGCGACCTGACGGCGCAACTCGATGAGGCGCTGGTCGGTCTCGGCCGTGAGTCGGCGCGCCGTCTCCAGCTCGGAGACGGCCGTCTTCCGGCGCTCGAGGCGGCCGTGGAGGCGGGCGCACTCGGCGGCGGCCTCCCGCCCCACGCGCACCGCGTCGCTGAGCTCACCCGCTGATCGGGTCAGGGCCGCTTCGTCGATCATCGGCTCGCGGGTCGTCCTGGCGGCGTGCTCGATCGCCCCGAGCACGCTGGCTAGCGGGATCCGCCAGGAGTCGCCCGACTTCGTGGCTGCCTCCTCGAGCGCGGCGACAGCCGTGGCCAGCTCCGAGGCGGCAGCCTGTCGTCGCTCGACGACCCGCAGCCACTGGGTCCAGCGGTCGCGACCTGCGCGTACCCCCTGGAGGAGCTGATCGGCGTGCCGGGCGGCGGCGCCAGCGCGCTCTCCCGCTTCAGCCCGCTGGGAGGCGAGACGGTCGACCGCCGCGTCGGCGTCGGCCAGCTCGGCCGCCCGGTGGCTTTGCACCTGCTCGAAGGCGCCGCCGAGGTGCTGGCCGCACATGGGACAGTCTTCCTCGCCGGAGAGCTGCGAGGATCGGGCCACCGCGTCTTCGGCCCGTTCCCGCTCCGCCGTCGCCCCTGCCAGGCGTCCGTCCAGCTCAGCCACCTCGGACCGAAGACGGTCGGCCTGATCCCGAGCTTCCTCGACAGCCTCCTCGTCCGGTGGATCGGGACGCGGTGGGAGCCGGACGGCGGCCACACCGCGCTGCGTACGCACGACCGCGTCGACGAGAGTCAGCGCTGCTTCCGAGTCGCTCAGGCCGGCAGTGACCTGCTCGAGGTGGGCGAGCCGCCCCGCCGCCCCCTCCAGCTCGCCGAGCTCGGCCGCCAGCTCGTCTGCCCGCCGCACCGAGGCGTCGTGCTCGCTGCGGACGGCCTTCCCCCGCTCGACCAGGAGATCATGCTGTTGGCGGATGGCGTCGCGCCGCTCGCTTCTTGCCTGGGCGGACTCGAGCTCCGTGGCTGCTTCTTGGGCCGCCGCTTCGGCGGCGCGATCGGCCAGAGCGGCGGCGTCGGCGGCCGACTCCGCCTCGAGGACACCGTGACGGAGCCGGTCGAGGTCGGGAAGGACTTGGCGAAGCCGCTGGAGCTGGTCGTCGGCGAGGCGGGCGTCCCGGCGGACTCGGTCTCTCGCCAGCTCGAGAGGCGTGATGCCGAGGAGCTGAAGCACGAGTCGGCGACGCTCCGCGGGGCTCTGCTCGCTGAAGGCAGACAGCTGCTTCTGCTCGGCGAACACCGACGCACGAAAAGCTGCGTCATCCATCCCGAGCACGGAGTGGGCGTAACGGGTCGTGTCGCGAGCGCCCTCGGCCACCTGCAGGCGGTCGCAGTAGGCCTCGGCCTTGATGGTGTGGTTCGACCCCGAGATCGTCCTGCGCACCATGTAGAGGTGGTCCTCGTGCTCGAGCTCCAGCTCGACGATGCACTCGGATCCCACGCCCGAGGTCCGGATCTCGTCCTTGGTGGTGCGGCTCCGTCCAAAGAGGCAAAACGGGATCGCCTCGACAAGCGCGCTCTTGCCGGCGCCGTTCGGACCGTAGACACCGACCAGTCCGCCGGGCAGCTCGAGCTCGACTTCGTCCTCGAACGTCCGGTAGTTCCGCAGGTACAGCCGTGTGACCCTCACGCCCCCGCCTCCTCGACGGCGCAGGCGAGGTACTCGGCACCGGTCCGGTCGATGCGCTCCCGGTCGTAGCCGGTCAGGTCCTGGCCCGCCACGTACCGGGCCCAGCGGGCCGGCATCGTCTCGAGATCGACCGGCTCGACCTCGGCGCTGACGCCGGCGAAGCGGGGCTCGAGCTTGCACCACAGGGCGCGTCGGTGCGCGTCGCGGATGGCGTCGGCGTCGAGCAACCGGTAGGCCTCGGGGTCGACGCCGTCGATGAACAACCGCGCCACCGCCCCGTCGGGCACCGCTGACAACCGAGCCAGGACGGCCTCGCTCAGCTCGCAGGGGGCGAGCCCGAGCGCCTCGACCGTCTCCAGGGTGACCAGCGGTCGCTGCCCCTCGAGCGGCACGTGGCTGCATTCACCCGAGTCGGTATCGAGCAGGACGATCCCTTTGGGCCGCTGTGGGTCGTCGGCGAACGAGAACGTCTCCGTGGACCCCGCGTACCACATGCCCGGTCGCACCTTCGTGTGGATGTGGAAGTGGCCGAGCAGCACCAGGTCAGCCCGCAGCCGGCCGGCGTCCACCTCGATCTCGTTGATGTCGGCGTACCGGGGCTCGACCTGCGGGACGCGGGGGTGAGTAAGCAGCAGGTTCGTGCGATCGAGGCTGCGCTCTGCGTGAGCCCGGTCCAGGGCCTCGAGGGTCGCCTCGACAGTGAGCATCTGGGGCACGGCGTGGACGACCAGACCGGGGAGCTCGACGCGCTCGTAGGCCAGCCGGTGCGCGAAGTACATGCCGTCGAAGGCGTCGGCGAGGGCCGAGTACGGACTACCTGTGCCGGGCAGTCGCGGGGTGTCGTGGTTGCCGCTGATCACCACGGCTGTGAGGCCGTGGTCCCGAATGCGGGCCAGCGCCCGTTGCGCCACCCGGAAGGACCGATACGTCGGCCGCGGATGGTCGAAGATGTCGCCCAGCCACACGACCAGATCCGGATCGTGGGCCAGCGCGGTGTCGATGCCCGCCTCGAAGGCGAGCTCGAAGTCCCGTTCGCGCTGGTTGACCCCTTCGGCCGTCGTCACGGGGTAGTAGGAACGCCCGAGGTGCGCATCGCCGATGGCCGCCACGCGCATGACGCTCAGTCCACCAGGGCGGCCACGTTGGCCACGGCCGAGGGACGGGGAGCAGGTGGCGCGTCACACGAGCGCGCCGCGTCGTCGTAGAGGTGCACCATGGCGGGCACGGCAAACGGGGCCTCCAGGTTTACGAGGAGGCACTCCCCAGGCATCAGGGTCTGGATCTCCGGCCCCAGGCCGGTGAGATCCTGCTTGGAGGAGGCGCGCAGGATGTTGCGGTCCTTCTCGTCGGCGAGACCGAGGACGAAGAAGGTGTTGAACTGGCTCAAGAGCTCGTCGTCGAGCAACTTGGGCTGTTGGGTGATGGCGCACAGCCCGACCTTGAACTTGCGTCCCTCCCTCGCCAGCCGGGGAAAGACGTTCGACTCCCGGACCTTGGTCGACCCCAGGACGCGCTGAGCCTCCTCGAGCACGATGGCCACCACCGGGAGCCTCTCGTGCCCCTCCGCGTCGTCGAGGTAGGCGGTGGACCACTCGTCCATGACCCGGCGGGCGAGAAACGAGGCGACCAGGACCTCCTCGGTGGAGCCCAGGCCGCTCACGTCGACGAGCACGACCCGGCCGCTGCGCAGGTCACGCAGCACGGCGGCACCCACCGACACGGACGCATCAGTCGCCACGCAGGGAAGCTCGACGATGCGGCGGGCCCGGCGGTGCACGACCTGGAGCGTGTTGAGCGCCACTCGGCCGTTGAGCTCGACGTCGCGGAAGCCGGGCAGGTCGTCCAGCTGTGCGAACTCCATCAACCACGACAACCCGTCGGCCCGGTAGAAGCGCTCCAGCTCGAACAGCGCCTCCTCCTGGCTCCGGGACCAGTCGTAGGCGGTGCGCAGATCATCGATGCTCAACTCGGCCAGGCTCACGCGCAGGCTGGTCGTGCCCGGCAGCGAACGGGCCGCGTAGGTGCGCAGCGCCTCTGGCGCCCAGGGGTGGTGATGCAGCGCCGAGCGGTACTCCCCGTGCGGATCGACCAGCAGGAGCCCGTAGCGACCCTGGCGGCGCATCACGGCGCCGGCGAGCACCTGCATGAGGTTCGACTTGCCCATGCCGGTGGTGGCGAAGATGCCGACGTGGCTGGCGAGGCTGGCACCGGGGATCCCCACCTCGACGTCGACCTCGGTCTCGCCGCTGCGCAACTGGCCGATGGGAAGGTCCCCCATGCGGCTGCGGAGGAAGGCGAAGTCGGCCGGCTCGGGCGCGACCACGCGGCTGAACTGCGTCGGCAGGCTCTTGGGCTTGCGGAACGACCGGCCGTCGGGGCTCACGTAGCCGAGGCATCGGCACTCGGCCACTCGGTAGGTACGTCGGCCGCGGTCGTAGAGTGGATGGGCGTCGATCGACCCCATCGTGTCGTCGGCCAACAGCGTGCCGGCAACCCGCTCGGCCCATCCGGGCTCCCGGTGCTCGGTGCCGTACGTGACGTCGACGACCCGGAACAGGTAGCGGCGTCCGGTTGCCTCGTCGACACCGACCAACAGCTCCCCGAGGAAGAGATCTTCGTCCGGCGCAGCGCGGAAGATCCCCTCCAACACGTTTCGGCCGAACAGGCGGCCCCTCGGTGCGACCTCCGTGGTCACGCCCGCTCCATGAGCCGGTGGCGATCGGCGAACGCCCGCTCGCGGACCTCGAGCTCGACCCCGGCGTCCTGGAGGTGCTCGTCCAACGCCAACCAGGCCTCCTGCCGCACCCACTGCGGGCACGCGGCCAGGCCGTCGGCGACCGCCAAGGGGTACGGATAACCAGGGAAGGCGGCGTCGTCCGCGACGGCGGCGAGGGCGCCCAGCACCGGCTCGGGTGGTATGCCTGCGGGGAGGTCGATGCGGAACGAGAAGCGTGCCGCCGGATCCAGCCTGGCCGCCACGACCTGCACGGCGAGCTCGGGAGCATGCTCGTCGGTGCCATCCTCCAGGCGACTCCTCGCCACCGGCGTCCACCACCGGGCTGCTGAACCGAGCGCCTCCTCGGCCTCCGCCTCGAGCTGTCCCAGCAAAGGCGCCCCCCGGCGCGACAGCGACGAGTGCTTGGTCACGCCCGCGACGAGCACACCGCGCTTCCGGCCTCGATCCAGGATCGCACCGACGTGGGAGGACGGGATACGCCAGTCGGGCCACAGGTCACCGTCGACGAGGACCAGCGCACCCTCAGCGGCCTCGCTGACGCAGCGTTCGATCGCCTCCCACTCCCAGCGGTCCCGGAGCAGATTGGCGTCGACGGGCGTCGTCGGCGCCAGCGGGAGGCCGAGCTGTGCCAGCGCCGCCCGGCTCTCGACGCCTCCCAGCAGATAGGCCCGCAGCGATCCCACGTCCTGCAGCTCGCACACGCCCGCCCGGAACCTCACGCGGGATGTCCTCGTCACCACGACTTGAAGGCACCGGGCGTCGGCCACGAGTGCCTGGCCCCCGTCGACCGCCCAAACGTCAGGCGGCGGCTCACCCTTCGCCAGGGGCCGTGGCCGGACGTCCTGTTCGAACTCCAGACCAGCCTCACCCGAGTCGACCGCCCCTTCTCCACCCCAGGTCAGCAGGGTCGCCAACCGGCTCGCCGCCGCCTCGATCGTGGCACTCTCCACGCCGCCCAGCCTCTCAGAGGGGTCTGACAGTTACAAGGATGTAATTTTACCGGGTTCTGGGCGAGCAGGCTGGTGCGAGAGCAGCCGCTCGGCGGAGGGGAGGCCGCCATACAATGGCGATGACGGTGAGTCGGCCGGGTGGTCGCGGCTCGGGTCCGTCCGGACGGAGACCGGGTCGAGGAAGGTCGGGGCTCCGTAGGGCAGGGTGCTGGCTAGGCGCCAGTCGGGGCGACCCGCAGGAAAGTGC
>JBPYEI010000048.1:0-93163 GCA_051985455.1 Acidimicrobiales bacterium | reverse complement strand
TGAGCAGTTGGCTGCTTCCCCAGATCTGCAGCTCGTCGCCGGGTTCGCCCTTCAGCGCCTGCACCGCGGCGACGACCTCGCCGGTCACGAGGCGAGCGGAGTCAGGGTGCTCGCCGCGCCACATGGCATCGGCCTCGCTGAGCGAGTTGGACACGACGTACTTGGGCAGCGAGTTGATGGCGGTGGCGATGGAGTTGGCGGGGTCGGTCTGATCAGGCCAGTAGCCCCGGAAGATGTCGAACGTTCGGCGACCGAGCAGGAACCCGCTGGCGTGGGTGTTGAGCTCGGTGACGAACTCGCCGACGGCCGGGTCGGGGAACGGGGCCTGCCAGCCGCCGTGGGTGAAGGCGTCGCTGGGATCTTCCTCGGGTCCACCGGGGGCCTGCATCACGCCGTCGAGGGTCAGGAACGTCTGAACGGTGAGCTTCATGTCAATGTAGACGGAGCGGGACACCGATTCTGAGCGCGTCTCACGCCGAACCACCGGTTGAGAATGCGGCTCGTCGATGTGGCACTACCGCTCAGACGGGGCGCAGATCAGGTAGTCGCGCCAGGCCGCGGACTCGGCCGTCCAGGGCGGCGCTCATCGACCGAGGCACGACCGCGCCCCGCGTGCAGTCTTTGCGCCGCTGATCTGGCAACGCTGAGGAGCTCGACCTCGGTCATGGCTTCGGCTCGGCGGATGAGCTCTTGGCGGCCGGCCTCTGTCAGCTCGGACTGGCACCGTCCCAGCACCGGGCTCGCCGCCCAGCTCATCGCACCGAGCATCCAGTCGTCGGGCCACTGGGCGCGGGCCTGTGCCCACGCGGACAGCAGGAGGGCGGGCTCCGTGGAGCCGAGCTCGGCAAGATCGCACGCGATGCAACCCACTTGATGGGCGACACTGAGCTCATCGCCCACCCTTGTGGCCAGGTCCCACACATCCAGGTGTGCGGCAATGGCGCCCGCCGATCACCGCGCTGCGCTCTCACCGCAGCCAGGCTCTGACGGGCGAAGATCCCCGCGAAGTCCTTGCTCACCTCCGAGGCGATGGCGATCGCCTCCTGGAGCATGGCCTCGGCTTCGGCCGCATCGGATGCTGCGACAGCCGGCGCCAGCATCATCAGCGAGAGAGACAGCTGGCTCGGATTCGCCAGTTGGCGGGCCAGGCTCACGGATTCCCGGCCGGCCGGAACTCCTTTCTCTGCATCGAAGCTGTAGACGCCCGCCAGCATCGTCAGGGCCCGGGCCCTCTCCCAGGGGTCATCCAGCTCGCCGGCCGCGGCCACCCGTTGCTCGGCCAGGGCGATCTGTTTCTCGGGTTGCCCCAGTCCCGCGATGGTCGTCGAGATCCCACTGAGGGCCCGACAGCGGGCCCAGGCGCTTGCCTTCCCGGAGGGAAGGTCCGTCGCCGCCGCCAGCGCAGCCTCGGCCAGGCCCCGGCTCTTGTCGAGGTCGCCGACATCGCTGGCGCTGCGTGCGGCCGAAGCAAGAGCGACGCAACGCAGGGGATGGCCAACCGCCCGCCCTTCCTCGGCGGCGCACTCGGCGATGGCCCCGAACGGAGCGCCGATGCGGTTGCCGAAGGCCGGGGCCAGGTGGGTGATGACGCGCAGTGCAAGGTCCGCTTCGCCGGCTCCCGCCGCCCACGAGACGGCGGCGCGCAGGTTGTCCAGCTCCCGCTCGACCGCCTCGGTCCACGGGACCTCGTCGGGACCCCGTAGGCCGGCATCGGCCTTCTCGGCGAAGGCCACGAAATAGCCGGCGTCTCGACGACAGACCTCCTCGGTTTCCCCGGCCTCACCCGAGCGCTCCCAGGCATAGTCCCTGATCATTTCCAGGAGCCGGTAGCGAGCGGTGACCCCGGACAGGTCGGCCAGCACGAGGGACTTGTCCACCAGCCGGTCCATCAGGTCACAGACATCGAGTGGTTGGATGTCACCCCATCCGGCCACGGCCTCGGCCGCGGCCAGGTCGAATCCGCCGGCGAAGGCGGCCAGACGGCGCAACATCGCCTGCTCCGGTTGGTCGAGCAGATCGTAGGACCAGTCGATGGCTCCTCGAAGGGTCTGCTGCCGAGTCAGCGCCGTCCGCCGGCCGCCAGTCAACAGCCGAAACCGCTGATCGAGATGATCAAGGATGTCCGCTGGAGCCATGGAGCGGACCCTCGCCGCGGCCAGCTCGATCGCCAGCGGGATGCCGTCGAGTCGCCTGCACAGCTGGGCGACGACGCCGGCGTTGTCCGAACCGACGGCGAAGCCGGACTGGACGTCACCGGCGCGCTCGACGAACAGGCGGGCGGCGTCGGCGTCATGAACCGACCTCGGGCTCTGGTCGAGAGGTAGGCCCATGGGGCCGATCGGCATCACGTGCTCACCAGCCACCGCCAACCCCTCACGGCTGGTCGCCAGCACAGTGAGACCTGGAGATACGAGGAGGAGGCGCTCGACCAAACCGGCCACTGCGGCCACAAGGTGCTCGCAGTTGTCCAAGATGAGCAGCAACTTCTTGGAACGCAGGTAGTCCGACAGGCTGTCGTGAAGGGCTGGCCGGGTCGAGTCTGAACGCCGAGAGACGTCGCCACCATCTCCTCGATCGAGGCCGGATCTCCGACCGGACCCAGCTCGACCAGCCACGCACCGTCGCTGTAGTGGGGCAGAACATCGGCCGCCACTTGTAGCGCGACACGGGTCTTGCCGACGCCACCCACACCGGTGAGGGTGAGCAGCCGGCCTTCGAGTAGGTACTTCTCGACGGCACCGAGCTCGGCGTCGCGTCCAACGAACACGGTCAGCTGGGCGGGAAGGTTGGTCGGGAAGGAATCCAGCGACTGCAGCGGAGGGAAGAGGGAATCGAAAGCGGGATGGGTGAGCTGGTAGGCGTGAACCGGCTGGGCCAGATCCCGAAGGCGATGATCCCCCAGGTCGACGAGCCGGATCTCTGGGCTCAAGTTCTCTTGGCACAGCACAGCCGTGCTGTCCGAGCACAGGATCTGCCCCCCGTGAGCAACGCTCATCAGCCGGGCGCAGCGGTTGAGGGCGGGACCAAAGAAGTTGTCGTCGCGTTCCTGGGCGGCGCCGGTATGGATTCCCATTCGCACTCGGAGCTCTGGAGCTTCCGGATCAGTCGAGCCCCGGAGTAGGCGTTGAGCCTCGACTGCGGCATGGATGGCGCTCGGTGCTTCCCTGAAAGCCACCGCGAAGCTGTCTCCAGAGGAGGAGAAGATCGTCCCTCCATGGAGGTCGGTGACGCGGCGAAGGATCTGGTCATGACGGGCGAGCGCCGAGCGCATTTCCTGGGGGACGTCCTCCCACAACCGCGTCGACCCCTCGATATCGGTCAAGAGAAAGGTGAAGGTGCGCGAAGGAACGGTCACGGGATCGAGGCTCGTGCTGTGCACAGTGTTCGCTGATCCCACGGGCCGATGAAGCGTCGGCTGCGAGTGGCCGGGGGCTCCAGGCCGGACGCCCGCTCGGCCGAGGTGACATGGTCGGTGAGGAGAATTGTGACGTTTTGGGTGGAAGCCACCGCCCCCCCTTTGCCGTAAGCAGGGTAGGCCGATCGGTTGCGGTGGGCCACCCGTCCGCCAGCGGCCTCCGGTCGACGATCCGCTCAGCCGCCGAGTCAGCCGAACGTGAACACGTACGCCTCAGCGTTGGGCTCGAGGAACGTGATCTCCACCGTCCGCTCGCGGACTGTGTTGCGCTCTCGCACGAGCTGGTACAACCGCCCCTCCCGGAGCGATCCGTTTCCATCCTCATCAACGTCCACGCCGTGCGATGGCCCAGGCGCCTGCCCGTCGAGGAGCACCCGGAACGGAATTGGAGCTCGCCCGCCGCAGGACAACACGAGATGGGCGTCCCGCGCCTGGAACCGGAAGGTAACGCTCCCGCCCTCCTCCTCGAGCACGACGTTCTCGTCGCCGATCGTCCAGTCCCCGGCCAGCGCCCACTGGTTGAGGCGGAGGCGGTCGGGCAGCTCGTAGGTGCGGCGTTCGCCGAAGGCGGCGCCGCCCGGTGAGGAGAAGTGCTCGCCGCGCCCGAACCCGAGGTACGTCTCCGGCGTCGCCAGGTGGTCCCAGTCCGCCTCCGCCTCGACGCCGAGCCCTTCGACGGAAACGAGATCGCGGTCGGCGCCCAGCAGCCGCTGGATGGTGCGTTCAGACTCTTCGTACCGGCCCTCGCCGAAGTGATGGTCCCGGATGATGCCGTCCGCGTCGACGAAGTAGAGAGCCGGCCAGTAGTGGTTATCGAAGGCTGACCAGATCGCGTAGTCGTTGTCGATGGCGACGGGGTAGTCGATCTCTCGCTCCGTCGTCGCCTGCCGCACCAGGTCGACCTCGTGCTCGAACGAGAACTCGGGTGTGTGGGCTCCGATGACGACGAGGCCGTCGTTTCGGTAAGCCTGCGACCAGGCACGGATGTAGGGCTCGGTCCGGAGCCAGTTGATGCATGTCAGCGTCCAGAAGTCCACCAGGACGACGTGGCCACGCAGTTCGGCCGGGCCGAGTGGTTCGGAGTTGAGCCACGCAGTCGCCCCATCGAGCGTCGGCATGTGCAAACGTTCGAAGACTGTCATCTACCGAAGCGACCGGAAGCCGGCGCATCCGTCATAACAGACATGTCGGTCTCCTTGGTTCGATGATCTCGGATGGCTCAAGGGGCCCCCAAGAGGCCGATCGCGCCAACCGGAGGGGGCGATGTGCAGGACAACGAAGAGGGTCGGCCGACGGTGGATCGGATGACGGCCGAGCGTCTCCCGTCCTCTCTTGACCAGGGAGCGGCGCCGCGGCACGTCGAACCTCGGGGTCCCCACAGAGATGGATCACTCGAATCCATCAGCCTGCGCCCTCCCCGCCCGCGAAAATCCGCCGGGCAGCCAATCCGATTCTTCTCCTCCGGCATGGGAGAGTCAATGGGTGTCGGCCAGCGCGAGCAACTCGAGGAACTGTGGTAGGCACATGGCCAGCTCCGCAGCGGTGGGCTCGAATGCGGGATCCGTCTCCTGGTCGGTCGCACCGGCCTGCCGGCTCCGACCCGCGGAGAAAGCCTGACGATGACGCTTGCAGTTCTGCTGGGGGTGCTGGCCGTGGCCTTCGCCTACAGCTTGGGTGCTCACTACACGGGCGCGTGCATGGGCATGCCATACGCCCTCGGAGTGGTGAACGTCAGGTTGGCGTTGGCTCTCATGGCCCCCTTGGCCTTGCTGGGAGCCACCTTCGCCAGCCACGGGGTTGAGCACACCGTAGGGTCGACCTTGTCAGTCCAGCCGCTCGGCGTTGCCGCCGAGATCGTCGTGGTGGCGGTGGCATTCGGGCTGACGACACTCTTCAACGGCTTGAAGGTGCCGACGTCGACCATCCAGATCCTGGTGCTGACCGTCGCCGGCGTCACCCTCGGCACCGGCGAGGCGGTGCGCTGGGGTCGGATCGGCCTGCTGGCCATCGTCTGGGTGGCGGCGCCGTTGGTTGCGGCAGCGATCGGGTACCTCCTGACTCGCGGACTGGACCTCGCGGTAGCTGTCCGCAGGCGGACGGCCGAGTACCCGGGATGGGTGGGCATCGGCCTGGTGCTGGTCGGCATGGCCGCATCGTTCACGATGGGGGCCAACGACGTGGCCAATGCCACCGGATCCCTCGTCGGCACGGGCACTCTCACGCCGATCACGGCGGGCCTGCTGGGTGGCGTCGGCATAGCGGTCGGCGTCCTGACCTGGGGTCGGCCGCTGCTCCAGCGAGTGGCATTCGACATCGTCACCTTGGACAAGACCATGGCCACCGCCGCCCAACTCGTGCAAGCGGCAGTCGTGCTGGCGGCGGTCAGCTTCGGCCTGTTCACCTCCATGAACCAGGCCCTGGTCGGCGCCATGACCGGGGCGGGTGCTGCGCGGGGTCGCCATACGGTCCAGACCAGGACGCTCACCGGAATCGTTGCCGGCTGGGTGATCGGCCCAGGAGCCGGTATCGCCGCCGGCTGGCTGCTCGCCTCGCTCATCTCTCTGGTCGGCCCGCACGCCCTGAGCTGACGGTCTCGCCGCCGAGCGTCCCCGATCGGTGAACGGCGTTCACGGTGCCTTGAATACCACTCGGGGGAGGGAAAATTCCCCCTAAGTAGCGGTATACCAGTCCATGATAATGGGTAGGGGTACCCCATAACCCGTTTCGGGTAGAAAAAGGTCGCGAGGCAGCGCAGGCGGCAGCAGCCCGATTCGAGGTGAGTGTGTTGTCGCCCTGAGCGGTTCGCCAACAGGCGGGTCTGCCCGGATGGGGAGGAGGGCAGCAGACCATGGCCAAGGTACACGAGGCTCCTATGGACACAGAGCAGGCACAGCAGCTCGACGGGCGCGGCAACCGGCTGCTCGAGGCGCTCCCGACCCGCGAGCGCGAACGCCTGAACGGCATGTTCGAGATCGAAGAGTGGGGGATGAAAGAGCGGCTGATGGAGCCGGGTCAACGCATCCACAACGTGTACTTCCCGCTCACCGCCGTCGTCTCGCTGCTCACCACGATGGACGAGGGCGAAGGGGTCGAGATCGCCACCGTGGGCAATGAGGGCATGGTCGGCGTCCCGGTGTTCCTCGGTGCCGAGACGCTGGGTACCCGTGATCTGGTTCAGATCCAGGTGCCGGGGACGGTCCTGCGCGCCGACGCCTCTGCCTTTGTGCGGGAAGCGCAGGACGGCTCGGCGTTCCGGGGCGTCGTCCAGCTGTACGTGCAGGCGTACCTGCGGCAGGTCTCCCAGCAGGTGGCGTGCAACGGCATGCACCCCGTGGTCGAGCGTTGCGCCCGGTGGATCCTCCTCACCCACGATCGCGTCGGGGTCGACGAGTTCCCGCTCACCCAGGAGTTCTTGTCCCAGATGCTCGGAGTCAGGCGCGCCACTGTGACCGTGGCGGCCGGATCCCTGCAGAGCGCCCGCTTCGTGCGCTTCGACCGGGGCAGGATCAGGATTCTCGACCGAGCGGGCCTCGAGGAGTCTGCGTGCGAATGCTACGCGGTCATCAGGAACGAGTTCGACCGCCTCCTCGGGCCACGCACCCGCTGAGCCGGCCAGACGCCATACGACGGCTACGACGACTCGGGCGCAGAGTCGGGTCGGTGGGCCTCGACTCCGACGTCGGCACCGGCAGGCGCCGGAGGCGGCGCGTGGCCGGCGGCGTCGGTGATCAGGCGCGCGCCGCGGCCCCGCGTGAAGAAGCTGTAGGCCCACCGGAGCAGCACGATCGTGCGGTTCTCGAACCCGATCAGGTAGAAGATGTGGACCGTCAGCCAGGTGATCCAGGCCACGAAGCCGCTCAGCCGGATCCCCTTGATGTCGGCCACCGCTCGCGCCCGACCGATGGTGGCGAGCGTGCCCTTGTCTCGGTAGTGGAACGGTGGAGTGTGCCGTCCTGCCAGCCGATCCTTGATGAGGCGGCCGACGTACCGGCCCTCCTGCATGGCCACCGGCGCCAGCCCCGGCAGGACTCGGGCCTCGCCGGTCTTCGCGTCACGGACGCGAACCATGTCTCCGATGGCCAGCACCTCAGGGTGGCCCGGAAGCGTCAGGTCGGGCTCGACGGTCACCCGTCCTGCCCGGTCGACTTCGGCTCCGGTCGCATCACCGAGTGTCTCGGCCAACGGTGACGCCATCACGCCCGCCGCCCACACCACGGTCGCCGTCGCATGGCTGGCCACGGAGCCGTCGCCCGCCTTGACCTCGACCCTGCCCGGCTGCACGTCCACCACCGTGTGGTCCAGGAGCACCGTGACCCCGAGGCGCTCCAGCGACCGCGCCGCCCGGCGTGAGAGCGACGGGGCGAAGCCGGGAAGGACGCGATCGGCCATCTCGACCAGCAGCACCTGCCCGGCCCGAGGATCGCTCTGGCGGAACTCGGCGGGAAGCGTGTCGTTCGCCAGCTCGGCGATCTGGCCCGCCATTTCCACGCCGGTGGGCCCGCCACCGACCACCACGAAAGTCAGCCACCTGGCGCGTGCCTCGGGGTCGGTCTCCAGCTCGGCGGCCTCGAAGGCCTGGAGAATCCGACCACGGACCTCCACGGCGCTGTCGAGTGACTTGACCTCCAGCGCCAACGATCGCCAGTCGTCATGACCGAAGTAGGCGTAGCTCGAGCCGCCGCCGACGACGAGCGTGTCGTAGGGAATCCGCTGGTCGGGGCCGCCGACGACTCCCGCGGCCACCGCGACCTCCCGGCGCTGGAGGTCGACCCCGGTCATCTCGCCCAGCAGCACCCGCACGCGATGGTCACGGCGGAAGATCCGCCGCAGCGGCACGGCGATCTCGCCCGGTGACAGCGACCCGGTGGCCACCTGGTAGCTCAACGGCTGGAACAGGTGATAGTTGTGTCGGTCGACGAGCGTGACGTCGATGTTCGCCTTTCCGAGGGCTTTGACCGCCTGGAGGCCACCGAACCCTCCACCGACGACGACGCAGCGGCCACCCTGGGTTGCGGCCATGGTTCAGTCTCGGGCGGAGGCCTGTGATGGTCAAATGCTGCGTGGCCATGCCCGGCTGGGCGGCCGGCTGGGCGTACACTACGGGCACGGCGAGCGCGGCCCCGGAATCTAGGGTGGGTCGCGTGCGATGAGGGGGGTGACGGAAGGTGGACGAGCCCGGGACAGTGGGCAGCACCAAGCCAATCTCGAGGCGTTCACTGGTGCGATCAGGACTGGTACCTGCCGGCGGTCTCACGGCAGCGAGCGCCTTGGCAGCAGCCTGCGGATCGTCGAGCTCGAGCTCGTCGGCCTCGACGACGACCACTCTGCCGATGACCAACGGCGATGAGGCACTGCAACGTCTCATGGCCGGTAACCGACGGTTCGTCCAGGGGACGCAGGTCAGCGAGGGACGAGACAGTGTCCGACGGGCGGCCCTGGCGGAGACGCAGAAGCCCTTCGCGTGCATTCTCGGGTGCTCAGACTCGCGGGTCCCCCCCGATGATCTGTTCGACCAGGGGCTCGGCGACCTGCGGCGATCGCGCAGGTGACGAAGGGCGAGCACCAGCCAGGACACATCGACGCCTTCGTAAACCCGATCATCCCCGCCGTGCAGGCTGTCCAGAACACGCCGTCCGACCAGCTGGTGAACGCTGCCATCCAGCAGAACATCCGCCTCGAGGTCCAGCAGCTCAGCGCATCGCAGCCGTTGTTGGCCCCGCTGGTGTCGTCGGGGAAGCTGAAGGTGGTCGGCGCCGAGTACCTGCTCGCCAGCGGCCAGGTCCAGCTCGTGACCTGAGCTGGGTCGGGTCTGATCGGGCATCGTGACCGGCGGCTGGTGGTTCCTGGTAGCCGTGGCCGTCGCCGCCGTGCTCTTCGGCCTCGGCTTCGCCGCCGGCGGGTCGCTCGGAGAGGTGGCCCTGGTTTGGGTGGTGCCTCTGGTGCTGCTCGCGCTGTTGGCCCTGGCTCGTCGTCGTTAGCCGGGGACGTGCTGCGGTTGGTCGGCACGGACCACGACCCAGTGGCCATCGCCGCTCCTGACCGCCGTCCTGCAGTTCTTGCAGACCCCGGCGATGTCGAGGTCGAGGGGGGCTCCGCAGTTCGGACACCGCTGGCCGGCGGCGCTGTCGGCGTCGGTCGAGGTCTGACTCATCTGACTCGACCGCTGGAAGACCCAGTCCTGCTCCCAGAAGGCCATCTGATGGTTGCCGTGGACCACCTTGCCCGATGCGATGTCGACGTCGTAGTTGGCGGAAGCGGCGCGGAAGCGCACCGTCACCTCATCACGACCGTCCTGGCTCCCGGCAGCCACGATCGTTGCCTTGGCGACGGTCAGGTTGTCGAGCACGCTGCGCCGACCGGAGCTGCGGTAGCTCTCGATCTCGGCCTTCTGTCGCTGCCAGGCCTCGTCGCTCATCACCGGTTGGCTCAGCTCTGGCCTCTGTTGCGACCACGCCTCCTCCACGGCGAAGAAACATCGCTCCACCGTGGCGAGGAAGGTGTCCTCGTCGAAGTCCGGATCGTGCGCCTTGACCTCCGCCAGCCCACTGGCCACGGCGGGAGATCGAGGCATCTCGTCGGGCGGGCTCGGGGCCGGCCAGCTGGCAGCCGGGGTGGGCGAGCCCGGAGCCGTGTATGACGGCCAGCGAGGCGTTGCCGCCCGGGACCGGCGGTGAGCGGCGTAGACGAGGACGAGCACGATGATGATGACCGGGACGATGAACAGGGCGCCGATCCAACCTCCTCCGCTGGTCGTGCCGCTACTCACCCCACCGCCGCCACCGACGAACGTGTGCGTCCCACCGCTGCTGAAGTGGCTGCCGCCGCTGAAACCGCCCCCGCCGCTGCTGCTGTGGCCGCCGCCACCGATGCCGCCGCCCGCTCGGGCGAGAAAGAAGGTCAAGGACAAGAGCATCGTGTCACCCCTTTGCCGGCGGTCGCGGTTCGTCGGGCTGGCGCTCTGCGGTCGGCGTCGGGGGTGACTCGGTTGCAGTCGGCGTCCGGCCCTCGGCCCCGTCGGCCGGAGCACCGGCGTTGCGTTGGTCGATGTACTGCCGCGTCGCTTGGTTCACATAGGCCATCAACGCGGGCTCGATGCGATAGAGCCCCCGTCGGTCGTACCAGATCGTGACAACCGTTCCGAGCACCAGCCAGAAGACGAGGCCCAGCCCGGCCGTGACCAGGCCGCGGGTCAACCCGGCGGCAAACTGCCCGTCGAAGTAGAGGATCGCTCGGACGCCGTCCAGGATCTGCCGCAACGGCTCGAAGTTGGCCAGGAACCGGTAGAACGCCGACAGGGCCTCGAGCGGGACGGTCCCCCCGGACGAGGCCAGGGAGAGGTAGATGAAGACGAGAAGGGCGACCAGCTGACCCAGCGTGCCGAGGGCGGCGAAGAGCGCGAGCGTGCCGATGGCCACGGAGGCAGCCGCGAACCACGTGAACAGCCACAGCTGCCAGAAGTGCGGCGCGTCCATGCCGAGGACACCGACGGCCGCCGCGAGAAGCAGGCCGGTGAGGACCAGCGTCAGGGGTGTGGCCACCGCCCATTTCGTGAGCAGCGTCTGCAACCTGCTGACCGGGAGGGGTGGTCGCTGGCGCCACCGCGGCCCGATCTCGGTGGTGGCGTAGCCGAGGACGGCATCCAGCGAGGAGTTCACGATGATCGCCCCGAGGAACCCGCAGAAGATGGTCAGGAGGGAGACGTAGAACGCGCTCAGCCCCAGTCCCGACTGGGGCGGGAGTGGCTTGTAGGGGACCTGGGCCAGGGTCACGGGATCGGCCAGCAGGGCTCTGGTGGCGGCGTTGGCCGTCCCGCTCGCGGCTGCCACCGGCAGCAGGCGCTGGCCGATCTGACGGGAGGCCACCTGGAGGGCCGGTTGGGTGACTCCGATCGCCAGGCTCACGCCGAGGGTGCCGGCGCGGGGGTTGGTCAGCATCTGGATGGTCGGCTTCGCCGGCGATCGGGCGGCTGATGTCGAGAGGCCCGAGACCGTGAGCAGCGACTCGGTGAACCGCGGAGGGATGACGATGGCCGCGTAGACCTGGTCCCTGTTCATGTCCGACGTGACCGCCGGCAGCGCCTCCGAGTCCAGGGTCAGCCGACTGGACACGGCTGAGGACTGCTTCAGCCCCGCCTCGACCTGTTGACCGATGTTGATCCGCTGCGTACCGAGGCTCGCCCCCACGTCCTGGTTCACGACGGACACCGGCAGGCCGTGGAGATGCGCGGTCGGATCGACCAGGGAGCCGAAGTAGACGAGGGTCACGACGAAGATCAGGACGGAGGCCAGGATCGTCGGGCCGAGCCAGACCATCGGCACCTTGAGCAGCTGCGCCGCCCGCACCTGACGAGGGGCCGGCGACGGCCCCGGCTCGGTCACGGCTCGGGTCACCTCCAGATTGTGGCCGCCGCCTCAGTGGGCCCTCCCGACGGTCCCCGCCGGCGACCGTTAGCTGCGCCATTGTCGCGCCCGGGCCTCGATCATGACGGTGGGATGCCGGTCGCGCCCAGATCGCGCCCCAATCACACGCAGGCTCAGGCGCCTCCAGATCGGGATCGACGAGAGGGGCGAGGAACGGGCACGCCTCCCGGTGGAGGGTGGTCACGAAGCGGTCCGAGACGATGCCGTGCACCTCCACGACACGGCGTCGCCGGGCCACACTGAAAAGAACGAAGACGATGTGCTCGCCTCGCTCCTGGAACAACGTCCGCTCGTCGTACCGGCGGGCAAGGGAGACGAGGCGATCGTCGAGCCCGAGCACGTCCGCTACCCCCTCGAGGGCGCCGCCATCCTCGTCGGTGAGGTCCAGCCAGAAGAACTCGCGCTCGCCCAAGAGGCGCTCGATCTCGGGCCGGGTTGCCGCCAGTACCGCTCCGGTCCTCGGCACGAGAACGTGTCCAGGCAGCGCCCACGTCTGTCGGACACCGTCCACCACCGCGCCGCCTTGTCGTCGTTCGGTACGGCCCTCGCTCACCGGATCCCCCCCCGGCTCGTCGACCGTGTCTAGACAGAGACAGTACTCGCCACTCTCGTCGCGGGAACGTTCCGCCCCGCGTCAAGCCACGTACACCCTCCGTTCACGCGAGGCGGGGAAACTCCGTTCTACAATCCGCCGGTGGCCAGGCGGGGCTGCAACCACCATGAGGAGGCGCCCACCGAGGACGCTGGCGACGCGCCCGCGCCTCTGCTCACGCGCCGGCAGCTACTCGGCGCCGCCCTCGCCGGCGGCGCGGGCCTGGTCTTGTCAGCGTGCTCCGGGAGCGGAGCTGTCAACCGGGCCGCAGCGGTTCGACCGTCGGGCAGAGATCTCGAGGCGATCCAGCACGTCGTGTACGTCATGCAGGAGAACCGCTCCTTCGACCACTACTTCGGTACCTACCGAGGGGTCAAAGGCTTCGACAACCACCAGGGGAGCAATCTCGGACCCTTCGCTCAGCCCTGGCCGGCCGGCGGGTCCGCGCAGCACCCCGGCCAGCTGCTGCCCTACCACCTCGACGCCGCCACCGTGCAGGCGCAGTGCGCCGGGAGCTCGGACATTCCAATCCATGACTGGGCGCCTCAGCACCAGAGCTGGAACGGCGGTCACCCGAACTTCGTCGCCGTGCACACCCAGCAGGGCAACGACGGCCCCGCCCAGGGACCCCTCGTGATGGGCTACTTCGACCGGAGCGACCTGCCCTTCTACTACGCCCTGGCCGACAACTTCACCATCTGCGACAACTACTACTGCTCCGTCCTCGGCCCGACCATGCCGAACCGGGCCTACTTCATGTCTGGCATGCTCGACCCGACCGGCAGCTACGGCGGCCCGATCCTCTCTACTCCCGGCTTCTCCAACTCGCTCCAAGCGGTGGGCACCGTGAACTGGCCGACCATGCCGGAGCAGCTGTCGGCCCACAACGTCTCCTGGAAGGTGTACCAGCCGCCGAACACGGCCGTCCCGATCACGGCCCTATCGCTCGCTGGCGGGTTCAACGTCCTCCTCTACTTCAAGCAGTACCTGCAGCCCGGCTCGGACCTGTACAACCGGGCGTTCCTGCCCAGCTGGCCGGACCAGTTCGCCGCCGACGTCCGCCAGGGCACGCTGCCCCAGGTGTCATGGCTCCTTCCATCGATCGTCGAGTCCGAGCATCCCTCGGCCGTGCCTGACCTCGGCATGTCGTTCGTGAGCCAGGTGCTGACCACGCTCACGTCGAACCCCGAGGTCTGGTCCAAGACAGTGCTGTTCGTCACCTACGACGAGAACGGTGGCTTCTTCGACCACGTGGCCCCACCCACGCCCCCTCCCGGCACCGCGGGCGAGTTCGTCACCGGAACCCTCCCTGCCGACGCCGGGGGCATATCGGGACCCATCGGGCTGGGTTTCCGTGTGCCGGCACTGGTCATATCTCCCTTCAGCCGGGGCGGCTATGTCAACTCTGATGCCTTCGATCACACCTCGATGCTGCGCTTCCTGGAGGCCCGGTTCGGCGTCCCGGTGCCCAACGTGTCGCCCTGGCGTCGCGCGACCGTCGGTGACATGACCTCGACTCTGGGCTTCGGCAACGCGAACACGTCGGTTCCATCCCTGCCGGCGGCCCCGGACGCACTCCCCGCGGCGTGCCCTGGTTTCCAGAACGCGGCGGCGCTGCTGTCGGCTGCCCCGCCCCTCGCCATCCCCACCAACCAGCACATGCCCAGCCAGGAGGCGGGTACGGCCAAACGCCGGTCCTAGCGCGGCACCCGCAGGTCAGCTTGCCGGTCCGCCTAGATGTCCGATTTCCGCTAGCCGGCCACGGCCGCCCCTGTCACGCTGCAGGGGTGCTTCCCGAGTTCGACCAGTGCTATCGAGGCGTCAAGAGCCGCGACGCCCGCTTCGACGGCTGGTTCTTCACTGCCGTCACCACGACCGGGATCTACTGCCGTCCGAGCTGTCCGGCGCTTACTCCGAAGCGGTCGAACGTCCGCTTCTTCGCCAGTGCCGCGGCAGCCCAGCTGACGGGCTTCCGCGCCTGCAAGCGCTGCCGACCCGACGCCACCCCAGGCTCACCGGAGTGGAACGGCCGGGCCGACCTCGTGGCCCGGGCGATGCGCCTCATCGCAGACGGGATCGTCGACAGGGAGGGCGTCACCGGCCTCGCCGGTCGGCTCAGCTACAGCGAGCGGCACCTCAACCGTGTGCTGGTCGCAGAGGTGGGCGCCGCGCCTCTGGCGCTGGCCCGAGCCCAGCGGGCCCACACGGCGCGCCTGCTCATCGAGACGACCGATCTCGGCTTCGCCCACGTGGCCTTCGCGTCCGGGTTCGCCAGCATCCGGCAGTTCAATGACACGATCGGGGCCGTCTTCGCCAGCACGCCGACACACCTCCGCCAACACAAGAGACGACAGCGCGAGCCATCGGGCGGCGTGTCCCTGAGACTGTCGTTTCGACAGCCGTTCCACGGGGCTGGACTTCTCGGGTTCCTGGCGGCCAGGGCGGTGCCGGGAGTCGAAGAGGGCGTCGCCGGCACGTACCGACGGACTCTCCGGCTGCCCCACGGTGCAGGGGTCGTGGTGCTCGGCGACGGCGGCGACCACATCCGCTGCCGGCTCCAGCTGGACGACTGGCGCGATCTCGCCCCGGCCGTGCAGCGCTGTCGACGGCTCCTGGACCTCGACGCCGATCCGACGGCCGTCGACGAGGTCCTCGCCGCCGACCCAGTGCTCGCTCCGCTCGTCGCCCAGCGGCCCGGACTGCGCATCGCCCGCGCCGTGGACGGCGCCGAGATCGCCGTGCGGGCCGTCATCGGTCAGCAGATCTCTGTATCGGGGGCCCGCACGTTGACCGCCGCGCTGGTGGCGCGGCTGGGCAAGCCCTTGACGGCGCCCGATGGAGCCCTCACCCACCTGTTTCCTGAGCCTGGCACCCTCGCCGAAGCTGATCCCTCCTCGCTCGGCCTTCCCGCGGCGCGCGGTCGCGCCGTGGTCGCGCTGGCTCGATCGCTCGACACGGGAGCGCTCTCACTCGACCCTGGCGCCGACCGCGAAGTGGCGAGGCGTCGTCTCCTCGACCAGCCGGGCATCGGACCGTGGACGGCGGACTATGTGGCCATGCGGGCGCTCGGCGATCCGGACGTCCTGTTGGAGACCGACGCCGGGACCCGCCGGGCGTGTCGCCGTCTGCGCCTCCCGTCGGCGCCCAGCGCCTTGCGACGGCACGCCCAGCGATGGCGACCCTGGCGCTCGTACGCCCTGCAACACCTCTGGGCGAACCTGCACCCTTCATCTGGCAGAAAGGACACCGATGCCTGAGACCATCTGGACGATCACCTCGAGCCCCGTTGGCGATCTGGTGTTGACCGGCGACGGCCGTCGCCTGGCCGCGCTCCGCCTTCCCGACAGCGATGGCCGACCGGCCCTGCCCGCCAACGGGCATCGCCGAGACGACGGCGCGTTCCCCGCCATTCGCGCGCAGCTGGCCGAGTATTTCGAGGGAGCTCGTACCTCCTTCGATCTGCCATTGGCGCCGCAAGGAACGTCCTTCCAGCTGGAGGTGTGGGACGCGCTGCGTCACATCCCCTACGGCGCTACCGCCAGCTACGGGGAGGTAGCGGCGTCCATCGGCCGGCCGGGCGCGGCTCGCGCCGTCGGGCTGGCCAACGGCCGCAACCCCATCGCCATCATCGTCCCGTGCCATCGGGTGATCGGCGCCGACGGCCGTCTGGTCGGGTACGGAGGCGGTCTCGATCGCAAGCGCTACCTGCTCCAGCTGGAGAGGGCGGCCCGAGCCGGTGGGGAGCACGAAGCGGCGGGCACGGGCGCCCGGCAGGATCGGTGATCCCGGTTTAAGGTGGTTGTGGCAGGTTGCCGGTGCCAACGGGGGGCCGGTTTCAGAAGAGAGGAGCGCCGGTGCTAGGGGCTGAGCAAGCGTCCTTCGACAAGCCCGATGAGGTCCGTACCTTCGAGAAGGGAAAGGTCGAGGTCATCAACGTCGGCGGGGCCGAGATCGGTCGCCTCACGTTCGAGCCCGGGTGGCGGTGGGCCGAGCACGTGAAGCCGAAGGCGGGCACCGACTGGTGCATGGCGCCGCACTTCCAGTACCACGTCTCCGGCGTGCACCACATCCTGCTCGCCGACGGGACAGAGTTCGACTGCTATCCCGGCGACGTCGTCGCCCTGCCGACACCGCACGACGGCTGGGTCGTGGGCGACGAGCCCGTCGTCCTCATCGACTGGTGGGGGATCATCGGGTACGGCAAGTAGCCCAGCATCGTCGTCTCTGCCTACGCGCTATGGAGTGGAAGGCTTGATCGGGGTCTGCTACTTGCCCAACCCCGAGGTCGGGAGGAAGTACCCCAGGCACTGCTTGATCCCCAGCGTCCAGACCGGCAGCTCGTGCCCGCCCGGATTGAGGATCAGGCCGTTGTTCGGTTGCCCGACCTTGTTCATCGCTGCGGTGTACTGATGGGCCGCGTCGACCAGCTCCCGATCGCTCGCCCCGGAGATGAGCAAGGTGCGCGGGCCCGTCTTCGAGACGTGGAGGATCGGCGATCCGGCCTGCTTTACGGCTGCAGACTGGCCATCGAAGGCAGGGGACTGGGCGGTGAAGAAGGCGCTCATGGGGCACGTCGCCTGGTAGGCACCGGGAGAGAGGGTCGGCAGGTACGCGGCACCATTGCCGCCCTCGGAGAGCCCTGTGACGTACCAGGTCCCGTTGGTCGCGTAGTGCGAGTCGACCCACTGGCGGAGCTCTGGCCCAGTCGCCGTGCCCATCGGCTGGCGGCTGGTGTTGGCGAAGTCGCTCTCACTGACCACCGGTCCGGTCCCGTCAGGGGCCACAGCGATGAACGGGGTCTTCGACTGGGTGGAGAGCTGGGGAACGTTCAGAGAGCCGACCACCTCGTCGAGACCGCCGGTACCCTGCAGCAGCTGGACAACGGGGTAGCGCTGGTTCGATTGCCCGTAACCCTTCGGCAGGACGACCAGGACGCGCCGGTTCGCGTGTAGCGCCGCCGACGGGTAGGTCGTGTCGATCACCTGGGCGGAGTTGGTCCCCGCGTTCGAGGGGACGAAAGCGCCGGCTCCGAAGACACCGATCACGGCCGCGGGCGCAATCAGTGCCCACAGAAACGGGGACCCCCACTGTCGGGCCCCGGTCTCCACGCTGGCGACATCCGGCTTGGGCCCGAGGATCAGACCCAGCCCGTAGCCGGAGCTGAAGGCGACTAGGTGCTCCCAGTCGGCCAGCTGGTTGTGGACTACGAGGCCGCTGAGGATGATGAGGACCCCAACCACGCGGAGCCATCGCCACCGCAGCAGAGCGACCACAGCTCCCCCCGCGCCCGCAGTGATGGCAGAGGCACCGAAGTCGAGGACGCCCACCTCCTTCTCCGCCCACGTGCTCCCGAGCACGTTGCCCAGCCCCAGCGCGACCTGGACGATGAGAAGTCCGGCCACGCTGCACACGACGAGCACGATTGCCGCACGCCAGCTGCCTGCCAGCGCCTCGTACGCGCCCAGAAACACGAGCAGCGACAGGCAGATCGAGGCAGTCATGAAGCTGTTGCGGGTCAGCAGCTGGCTGGTGAACAGCGTTGACCAGTGCCCGGCCTGGATCTGCCGGCCGTCGTACCCGTACTGGTAGACGACGGTCTGAGCGATGTTGTGGTGGAACACCCCCGTCCGTACCGCGGTGGAGACGACGCCGGCGATGGCTATCACGGTGATGAGCGGCGGATGGAACCGAAAGCCGGTCGGCCAGAACCGCCGCCGGGAGGCTCGAGGCGGGCCGACCTGCGGGGTAGGCGAACCTACGATCGTCGGCGGCGCCGCCCCGGGTGCCGCTCCGACCTCGGGCGGTTGAGCAGACATCGAGCGGACCCCTCAGGAGCTGCCGCGGATGGCCTGTCGCAGGCCCCCCGGGATGTAACTGCGGGCAACGGCCGCCAGACCGCCTGGGAGATGCATTCGGCTCGGCACGACCAACCATCGGGGCTCCCAGGTGGGGTTGAACTTGTCCTTGTACCGCCGCAGCGACCGCGTCGGGTACAACCGCTCGGCCATCTTGCCCCTCGAGAGGGGCACGCAGGCCAAGCTGCCCTCACGCAGTCCGGCCTCGGCGAAACCGACCAGGCTCTCGGCGATGAGGAAGTCGATCGTGGGATTTGGCGCCTCCGGAGATCGACGCATGATGTCGAGCACCCGGCCGCGCCCACCGTCGTGGTGGTGCCAGGTGACGAAGCCCACCGGCTTGCCCTCTGAGTTCAAAGCCACCCGACAGTCGGTGGAGGCGATCTCCTCGGGGTCGAAGCGACCGAGGGTGAAGCCCATCTCCCCGCCGTGCTTGGTGGACAGCCAGGCCCTGGAGACCTCGGCCACGCCCTCGGCCAGGTCATTGGACCAGGGAACCATCGTGAGGCCGGCCCGCTTGGCCGCGCTCACACTGTGACGGATATTGGACATCCGCTTGCCCTTGAGGTTGAAGTCGCTCAGCGGGATCACGGCATCCTCTGCGATTGGCATGGCGTACATGCCCCGGTTCTCGTAGGGCTCGGATTCGGCGACACAGGTGAACACGGGGCGCAGGCGATCCTGCTTCAGGCGCGCCAGCAGCTCGTCGAGGACTCGCTCTCGCGCCCAGGGAGGCGCGGCCACGTCGGTGGCCAGGACGGCCCAGCGTCCCCGACGCACGTAACCGGCGACGGCCGCGCCCGCCAGACGGACGACGACGCGGTCCTCGCCCAGCAGGAACGGACTGGCGGACTCCCGGCCCCACCGGGCCACCGCCGCCTGCATGAGCGGAGTGACCGCGGCAGCCGGCGTGACCTCCGGCTTCGCCCTCCGCTGCGTTGCGCGTTCCTTGGACTTGGCCGGCTTGGTCTTCGTCTGCACGCCCCCGCGGCCGTCGGTGGTATCAGCCGGCGGTGCCGCCTGATCCCCGTTCGGCGTCGTGTGTGACGCGGGAGGCGGGGAGACGGGCCGACTCTCCGGCGGATACCACTTGCCGTCCCAGGCCAACCACCAACCGCCACCTTGCGAGGTGTCGCTCATGCGTCCCTCCCCCTTTACGCCGACCGACAAGGCGGAGCCCGAAGCCCCAGCGACATCGCTGCACCACCTGCGGCAGTCTTCTGGTGGTTGCAGGATACGCCCTCTTGCTCACCTCCGGGAAGGGCACCCCCATTTGGGACGCAATCGGGCCTCAGCCCCGGCCACAGCTGGCGCCCAAGATGCGATCGGCGGCCGACCACCCCGGCATGTCGAGCGCGGGCCAGTAATCGCCGGTGTGCTCGTCCTGGGCGAAGGGCACCACTGAGGGTTTGCCACTGGCGATGTCGGCGACGGCGTCGAGGAACAATTCGACCTCCTCCGCCGTCGTCGAGATCGTCGCGCTCGCCCTGACGGCGCCCGGGATGACACGCCGATCACCTTGGCGCACATGCTGGCGGTAGAGGGCTTGCTCGTCGTGCGACAGGCCCAGCAGTCGGATGAGGTACGGGTGAGCGCAGAAGCATCCGTGGCGCACACCGATGCCGTACTCCGCCGCCAACCGTGCGGCGACCAGGGCGTGGGGGACCTCCTCGACGACGAAGCTCGCCACGGCGAGGGTCGGGGTCGGCAGTGCCGGCCCCAGCAGCGTCACCCCCGGAACGGCGGCCAGCCCGGTCCGCAGCTGCTGGGCGAGGGCCTGCTCGTGCTCCCGGATGGCGGGCCAGCCGATATCGGAGAGCTCCCGCATGGCCGTGGCCATGGCCACGGCACCGACGACGTTGGGGGAGCCGGCCTCTTCTCGCTCCGGGGGGTCGGTCCACTCCACCTCGTCGAGGTCGACGAGGTCGACAGCTCCGCCCCCGAACAGGAACGGCTCGCCCTGGTCGAACACGGCGCGGGGCCCGGTCAGCACGCCGGCGCCGTAAGGCGCGTACATCTTGTGGCCGCTCCAGGCCAGGAAGTCGGCGTTGGCGGGCAGAGGTACGTGCGGGGCGAGCTGGGCAGCGTCCACCAGGACGGGGATGCCGCGTTGGTGGGCAGCATCGAGGATCAGGTCGAGCGGCGGCAACCAACCGGTGACATTCGAGGCGCCGGTGACGGCCAGCAGACGCGGCGTCGGCCGCTCGTCGAGCGCGGCGCACACCTCGCCGACCGAGAAGGTGCCCTCGGGTCCGCACTCGACGAACCGGCGGCGGGCGACCCGCCCCCACGGCAGAAGGTTGGCGTGATGCTCGACGACCGTCGTGACCACGACGTCCTGCTGACGCAAGCGCAGACGGTAGGCGAGGAGGTTGATGGCGTCGGTCGTGTTGCGACAGATGATGGCCAGGTGCGAGGTATCCGCCTTGCCGGCGAACGCCAACGCGTCGGCACGGGCATCCTCGTAGGCCATCGTGGCCACTCTCGACTTGTATCCCGAGGCGCGGTGGATGCTGCCGTACCAGGGCAGGAACTCCGCCACTCGCTCGGCCACGGCGGGCATCGGGGCCGTGGAGGCCGCGCCATCGAGACAGATGTACGGCCGCTCCTGCCCATCGACACAGGGCACCGCCACCCCGTCACCGACCAACCGAACAGGAAGACGGGCCACGATTCAGGGTACTCGTTGCGGGTCGGGCAAGACTGGCGTACCATCCCAACTCCGCGACACCAGTCGACGTGAGGAGCGTCGGTGAGCGACAAAAGGGGGGAGGCTCCAGGGATCAAAGGCAGCGGCGGTACAGTGAATCCTTTGGGGACGTAGCTCAGGTCCGGTTAGAGCGCCTGTTTCGGCAGGAGAAACGTCGGTTCGAATCCCGTCGTCTCCACTACATTCCATGTTCCATTCTCAGTACTGCGAGGGCAACCTGAATCGGCTGCTGGTCAGATGACCGTCACGAACGCCAATCAGCTGCGTCGGGCCTTCGTGGACTACTTCGTCGAGCGGGGCCATCACTACCTGCCCTCGGCCCCGCTGGTGGCAAACGACCCGACGGTGATGTTCACCGTGGCCGGCATGGTGCCTCTCAAGCCCTTCTACCTGGGCGAGCAGGTACCCCCCTACCCTCGGCTCACCTCGGTGCAGCGCTGCGTGCGGGTGCGGGGCAAGCACGACGACATCGACGTGGTGGGCCGAGACACGCGCCACCTCACCTTCTTCGAGATGCTGGGCAACTTCAGCCTGGGCGACTACTTCAAGCCCGAGGCCATCACCATGGCCTGGGAGCTGCTCACCGAGGTCTTGGGGCTGGATGGGGACCGGCTGTGGGTCACCGTGCACGAGTCCGACGCCGACGCCGAGCGAATCTGGGTGGACAAGGTGGGCGTGCCTCCGGGCCGGGTCCAGGCCATGGGCGAGGACAACCTGTGGGCCATGGGCGACGTGGGCCCGTTCGGCACCGACTCGGAGATCTTCTTCGACAAAGGCGAGAAGTACGGGGCTGGCGGAGGACCGGCGGCGGGATCCGACGAGCGCTACGTCGAGCTATGGAACCTGGTCTTCATGCAGTACAACCGAGCCCCCGACGGCACCGTGAGCGAGCTGCCAACCAAGAACATCGACACCGGGGCGGGGCTGGAGCGGCTCCTGCCCGTGCTCACCGGGGCCGACTCGGTGTTCGACACCGACGTGTTGCGCCCCGTGGTGGCCACCGCCGAGGCCGTCACCGGCATGACCTACGGCGCCGACGAGCGCGGCGACGTGGGCCTGCGCATCATGGCCGACCACGCCCGGGCCATGGTCTTCCTCGTCTCCGACGGGGTGCTACCGGCCAACGAAGCCCGGGGCTACGTGCTGCGGCGCATCATCCGCCGGGCCCTGCGCTGGGCGGCCCAGCTGGGGGCCACCAAGGCGGTGGGGCCGGCCCTGGTGGAAGCGGTGGTGGCCACCATGGCCCCCGCCTACCCCGAGCTGGCGACCAACGCCGAGACCATCGCCGCCGTGGTGGCGGCAGAAGAGGAGCGCTTCGGGCGCACCCTGCGCGCCGGCCAGGGTCTGCTGGCGGAGGAGCTGGCCAAGGTGTCGGGCGGGACCCTGGCCGGACCGGTGGCCTTCCGTCTCCACGACACCTACGGCTTTCCCATCGAGCTCACCGCAGAGATCGCCGCCGAGGCGGGGGTGGAGGTGGACCGCGCCGGCTTCGAGGCGGCCATGGCCGACCAGCGGGCCCGGGCCCGCCAGGCGGCGAAGGGGGCGGGGGCGGGGGCCGACACCGCCGCCTACAAGGACCTGCTCGAGGCGCATGGGCCCACCGCCTTCACCGGCTACGGCGAGGCCCGCTCGGCCGCCACCGTCCTGGGCGTGCTCGAGTCCTCGACCGGCGACGGGGTGGAGATCGTCCTGGACCGCACCCCCTTCTACGCCGAGGCGGGGGGTCAGGTGGGCGACACCGGCACGATCACCACGGAGACCGGGATGGCCGAGGTGACCGATACCACCTACGGCCTGCCGGGGCTGATCGTGCACCACGCCACCCTCACCGAGGGCACCATCAGCCCGGACCAGGCCGCCGACGCCGCCATCGACGCCGCCCGCCGGGCGGCCATCAGGCGCAACCACACCGGCACCCACCTGCTGCACTGGGCCCTGCGGGAGGTCCTCGGCCCCCACGTCAAACAGCAGGGCTCGCTGGTCGCTCCCGACCGCCTGCGCTTCGACTTCAGCCATCATGCTCCCCTGACCCGTGAGCAGTCGGAGGCCGTGGAGGACCTCGTCAACGCCCAGGTCCTGGCCGACGAGGCGGTGGTGGTGACCGAAACCAGCTGGGCCGAGGCACAGGACATGGGGGCCATCGCCTTCTTCGGCGAGAAGTACGGCGACCAGGTCCGGGTGGTGTCGGCCGGCGACGGCTCGGTCGAGCTGTGCGGGGGCACGCACGTGGACGCCCTGGGCATGATCGGGCCCATCCAGATCGTCTCGGAGGCCTCCATCGGCTCGGGCACCCGGCGCCTGGAGGCCCTCACCGGCACCGGGGCCCTCGGCTACATCAGGGACCAGGAGCACACCCTGGACCAGGCGGCGGGGGTCCTGCAGACCACTCCGGGCGAGCTGACCGGGGCGCTCGAGCGCCTCCAGGCCTCGGCCGCCGCCAGCCGCGACGAGCTCAAGGCCCTGCGCTCGGCCGGGCTGCGCACCGAGGCCGCCGCCCTGGCCGGCGCCGCCCGGGACGGCCTGGTGGTGGCCCGCCGGGACGGCCTCGGCCCCGACCAGCTGCGGGAGCTGGCCCTGGCCACCCGGGACAGGGACGGCGTCCGGGCTGTCGTCCTCGCCGGCTCGCCCGACAGCAAGCGGGTGGCGCTGGCCGCCGCCGTGGCCCCCGACGCCGGGCTGGTGGCGGCCGAGCTGCTGGCCGGAGCGGCCAAGGTGGTGGGCGGGGGCGGGGGCAGGGGCCCCGAGGTGGCCCTGGCCGGGGGCAGGGACCCGGCGCGCATCGACGAGGCCCTCGACCTGGTGCGCACCACCCTCGAGCTGACATGAGGCTGGTGGGTGAAGGCGTCGTTGCCGTCGCTGGTGGATCTCAGGTCGGTTCTGGCCGAGGTGCCGCTGTTCTCGGGTCTGGAGAAGGAAGAGCTCGACGCTCTCTCGGCGCTGGCTGAGAGACAGGATCTCCGTAGCGGCGCCCGCCTGTACAAACAAGGCGATCCGTCCACCCACTGCTACGTCGTCGTCCGGGGACGACTGCAGGAGACCGCCGACGGCGAGCTGCTCGGGTACGCCGGTCGCCTGGAGCCTGTCGGCGAGGTCGGCGTGCAGATGGGCGAGCCCAGGACCTCGACCATCCGCGCCGTGCGCGACAGCATCCTCCTCCGCTTCGAGAAGACGGACTTCCTTCACTTCCTCGACCACCACCCGGTGGTACAGCGCGCGCTGACCCGTCTGATGGTCGTCCGGCTGCGGGAACAGGGCCGGGCCCGCGTGCAAGGCGCCACGGAGGTCCACGGGACGCTGGCGGTGATCCCCGCTTCACCGCACCTCCCCGTCACGGCGCTGGCCGAGGCGCTCGTCCGGGGGCTCTCCGGATGGCCCGACGCCCGCCTCATCACCGCTGCGCACGCCGACGCCACGCTCGGCTCCGGCGCATCACAGGTCTCGCTCTCGGACGGCGAGGGCAGCACCAGGCTGGCGGGCTGGATGAACGAGCTCGAGGGTCGGCATCGCTACGTGGTCTACGCGGCGGACAGCGACCGCGACACCTGGGCGCTTCGCTGCCTGCACAACGCCGATCGTGTGCTCGTGCTGACCGAGGCCAGCGCCCGGCCCAGACCGGTACGGATCCTCCAGGAGCTTCGCTCGCTGGGGCTGCTGGCGCCGGTGGAGCTGGTGTTCCTCCGGCCCGAAGGCGACTCTTCGCCGTACACGCGGGCGTGGACGGATGTGACGGGCGCGCGCGCCCGCTATTTCGTCCACCCCTGGGACGAGGGGGAGCTGACGTCACTGGCGCGCCAGGTTGCCGGGCACGGCGTCGGCGTGGTGCTGGGAGGCGGTGGGGCCCGCGGCTTCGCCCACATCGGGCTCATCCGGGCTCTCGAGGAGCTGCGAGTGCCCATCGACGTGGCCGGTGGAACGAGCATGGGTGCCTTCGTGTCGGCCCTCCTCGCCCTCGGCCTGGACAGCGTCGAGATGACCCACGTGGCGCGGGAGACCTTCGTCAACAACAACTTTCTGAACGATTACGCGCTGCCGCGGGTGTCGCTCATCCGAGGGCGAAAGTTCGCTGCCCGTCTGGCCGACATCTTCGGGGACCAGCAGATCGAGGAGCTGCGCCGTACCTTCTTCTGTGTCTCCACCAACCTGACGACCGGGGCGCCCGTCGTTCACGACCACGGCCCCCTGGCGTTGTGGGTGGGCACGAGCATGGCGGTCCCCGGGATCGCGCCGCCCATCGCGTACGAGGGTGAGCTGCTGTGCGACGGTGGGGTGCTCGACAACCTGCCTACCGGCGATATGCAGCGGTTGGAGCGGGGCGCCATCATCGCCTGCAACGTGAGTACCGACGGCTACCTGCGGGCGCCCGGGTCAGGCCTGGGTCGGCCCGACCCGGAGGCGCTGCTGCGCCACGGCAGCACGAGCTCGCCCCCGCGCCTCCCGGAGATCCTCGTGCGCAGCGCGATGCTGAGCAGTGCCACCACGGTCGACGTGGCCGCCGAGCGCGCGGACGTCTACGTCCGCATGCCCTCGCAGCAGTTCGGCCTCTTCGACTGGAAGCGCCTGGACCAGCTCGTCGAGCTGGGCTACGAGCACGCGATGGAGCGGCTGTCTCCGGTGCGCCACACCCTCCCGGCCTAGGCGCTACGCGCCGGCGTCCATTCGTCGGGGCCGGCCTCCCGTGCCGGCCTAGGCGATTACGTCCGGGACTTCGAAGCGGTCGCCGAAACCTCTTTCGTTTGCGCCCTGAGCGACCCGGTGAAGGAGAGCGGGCTCCACCTCGCCGTAGGAACGGACGATCGCACCCAGCTCGTCCTGCTTGGCGGCCGGCATGACCGCGACCAGGTCGAGCAGCGTGTCCCACTGCTCTGTCATCAGCGCGGCGTCGGCGGCACCCTGCAGCGTGGCGTCTCCGCTGGCCGCCATGATGCTCGCCAGGGTGGCGCGAGTCGCCCCGTTCATCATCTCGACGAGAGGCAGGACGACTGTCCACAGCAGGTGGTCGTCGGCGGCGGCCACGATCTTCTCCTGCACCGCCGGCTCGCTCAGGATCGGCAGGTTCACGACCGTGCGCCGGCACGGCTCGGACATGGCGGCCACCACGGGCAGGATGTCGGGCCACAGGTCCTGCCGTTGCGTCGCCCGCACGTAGCCGGTCAGCACCGACTCGTCCTGGGCGGCGGCGATGTCGCCCAGCTCCCGCTTGAGGCCGTAGCTCACGTGGATCAGCACCGACAGCAAGGCGGGCAGGAGCTCGTCGGGCTCGTCTTGCACCCGCAGGACAAGGCCTTCGAGACGCTTTGGAGGAAGCATGTGGAAGAAATGGTCCATGCGGTTCTTGGAGCCCATGTAGAACGCCACACGAAGCAGAGCCGCCTCGTCCTCGATCGCATCCACCACGCCCCGAACGGCATCGTCGGAGACGAAGTCCACGAACCGGCTCATGGTTGCGAAGTCGCCGCGACGGGCGAGCTCCAGGGCGACCTCGACCGTCCAGCTCGTCGGCAGGTCGGTGATCAGGTCGCGAGTCCGCCGCGGGTCGAGATCGACGCAGACGTCGGCTGCGAATCCGGTCGACATCCGGCTGGCAACCTCGGCGCCACGCGCCGCGGGCATCTCCGTCGCCACTCGGGCCGTCAGCAGGGGGCCGAAGCGCTGGGCGATCTCGAGCACGACTGCGATCGGCAAGCGCCTCGCCGCCGCCGCCATGCGCCCGAAGAGCACGCGATCCTCTCGGTAGAGCAGCTCGTAGACTGCGGCGCGCAGGGAGCGCAGCTGCTCGGCGGGGACATCGTCCAGGAACGCCAGCGCCTCGGGGTCGCGGCCGAGCGTCCAACCGAGCTTGTCCAGCTCCGACCGGATGGCGAGCTTGCTCATGGCGTCTCGCCCGCGCCGAACCGCAGGAGGCCGAGCAGCATCCGACGGGGGAGCGAGGGAAGCGCGGCCGAGAACGCATCGTCCAGGACGCGCCGGCGCCCCGCAACGGCCTCGTCGATGGCGTCGCTCAGTAGGCCGACCTGCTCCGGCGTCAGGTGGCGCAACGCCGAGAGGGTGGCCGGCGGCCGTCCCAGCTTGGCGGCGAGCTGATCGACGTCACGCGCTCGCATCGTCGCTTCCCGCGCCTCCCGAGGCGGCGAGCTTCACCGGCCGCGGCTTCCATCCCGGGTCCTCGGGGGGCGGTCCCGTCAACAGGCAGCTGAAGCCGTGCGATGGCGCACAGGCCCGCCGCGGCTGACGGATGGTCACGAAGGAGATCAGCCCGGCGGAGCCGCACAGCCCGGCGCAGATGAACATCGCCACCTGGTACCCCGACGAGAACGTGGCGGCATTGACCGACGCGCCGGCGGTGCTGATGCCGGCCAGCGCCGGGATGATCGCCACCGCGGCCAGCGACGCGAACCGGGCGACGTCGTTGTTGACGGCCGAGGCGATGCCCGCCCGATCGGAGTCGACGGAACCGAGGGCGGTCGTGGTGAGGGCCGGAATGGTCAGCGTCATCCCGAGGCCCAAGACAACGGCGGCGGGCAGCACGCTCGTGGCGTAGCTGGCGCCGGCCACGATCCGGGCGAACAGCGCCATGCCGATGGCGGCGACCACCGGCCCGACGGTCATGGGGATCCTCGGCCCGATCGCGGTCGCCAGCTTGCCGGAGCGCGACGACAGGGCCAGGAGGACGAGCGTGAGCGGCAGCAGCGCCAAGCCACTGGCGAGGGGCGAATAGTGCAGCACCTGCTGGAGCTGGAGAACGCCGAGGAACGTCACCGCACCCAGGGCGGCGTAGATGGCGAAGGTGGCCTCGTTGGCCCCGGCGAAGATCCGCGAGCGAAAGATCGACAGCGGCAGCAGGGGATCGCGGGCCCGGCTCTCGTTGATCAAGAAGGCGAGGAGGAGGGCCCCGCCTGCTCCAATGACCGCAATGGTGGCGGCCGACGTCCAGCCCCGGGCCGGCCCCTCGATCAGTGCGTATGTCACACCACCCAGGCCGAGCACGGCCAGGGCGGGCCCCTGGATGTCGAGCCGACCGTGGTCGCCCGCCTGGCGCGACTCTGGGACGTGGCGCAGTGCGACCCAGACGGCGACGGCCGCCAGCGGGAGATTGATGAGGAACACCAGCCGCCAGGACACGGTCGTTACCAGGACGCCCCCCAACAGCGGACCGATCGCCCCGAAGACGCCGCCGAGCCCGGACCACGCCCCGATGGCGCGCCCGCGGTCCTCGGGCCGGAAGCTGGCCTCGATGATGGCCAAGCTGCCCGGAGTCAACAGGGCGCCGCCGATCCCCTGCACCGCCCGAAACACGATGAGCAAGGGGGCCGACGGAGCGATCCCGCACGCCAACGAGGCCACGGCGAACCAGACGAGTCCGATCACGAACACCCGCCGTCGCCCGTAGCGGTCGCCCAGGGCGCCCCCCAACAACAGGAAGGCGGACAGGGTGAGGGTGTAGCCGGTAACCGTCCACTGCAGGTCGGCGAGCCCCACGCCGAAGTCCCGGCCGATGGCGGGAAGGGCCACGTTGACCACGGTCGCGTCCAAGAAGGCGACGCCCGAGCCCAGCACGGTCGCCACGAGCACCCAGCGCCCGATGGAGCTGGTGAAGGACAACCCGCCCGCGTCGGTCGCTGTGTCGCTCACGGCCACCCCCGTCGTCGCTGGATCAGCGCCCCTCAGACTATTGGCGGGTCGACGCTCAGACCCCCGACCGGCGGTACTGGGGGGCGGCGGGCGAGCTCGAGCGGAGGAGCCGGTCCGTCGGGCCCAGCGCCCGCTCGCTTACCCGTGCCGGGCCGTGGGTCCCGAGCCTGGCGCGGGCCGCCTGTGTTCGCCCCGCCGCAGCCAGCGCGTCGATGGCGTGAGGCTCGCCGGCGCCGGCTGCCTTCTCGTACCACGCCGCTGCCTCCTCGACCTGGCCTCGCCTAGCGAGCAGCGCGGCGAGGTTCGTCATCGCCGCCGGCTGCCCCGTGCCGGCCGCCCGCCGGTACCACTGCTCGGCGCCGGCGGCGTCCCGCCCTTCGACCAGCGCACCCAGGTTGTTCATGGCCTCCGGCAACCCTGCCTCGGCCGCCCGCCGGTACAGGTCCTCTGCCTCGTCGACCTGCCCCCGGCCCGCGAGCAGCACACCGAGATTGGTCATTGCACCGGCGCTGCTCGCTCGTGCACCGCGCCGGTACCACTCCTCGGCCAGGCCGATCTGCCCCCGCACCTCGAACATCGACCCCAGGCTGCCCATGGCGTCGGCCTGGCCCGCCTCCGCCGCCCGCCGGAACCACGAGCGCGCCTCGCCCGCCTCGCCGCGCTGCTGCAGCACCACCCCGAGGTTGTTCATGGCTCGGGTGTGGTCATGTGCGGCGGCCTGCCGGTACCAGCGCTCGGCCTCGAACGGATTGCCGCGCTGCTGGAGTCCGGCGGCCAGGTTGTACATGGCGTCCGCGTCGCCGGCTCCGGCGGCCCGCCGGTACCAGTCCTCCGCCTGGCCTGCATCCCTGGCCTCCAGGATGACTCCGAGGTTGTACATGGCTCCGGCGTGCCCGACGCGGGCCGCCTGTTCGAAGAGCTGCTCGGCATCGCGCCGCTGGGCGCGCTCGGCGAGGACGACCCCGAGATCGCTCATGGCATCGGGCTGTCCGGCCCGGGCCCGTCGGCGAAGGGCCTCTTCCCTCCCCTCGGGCAGCTCACCGTCATCGGGTCGAGAGACCTGCTGACGTTCGACCGCGATCCGGCGAGACCGAATGGCGCGCGCCGCGACCACACCTGCGAGGAGCACGATGGCCCGCAATAGCCAGGACGATCGCCGCCGCCGTTGCCGCCCCCAGCACCGAAGTCGTCCTTCAGCGCTCATGCCACCCCCGGGGGAACTGGCGTTGTCGCGCTCAGTCTCGCGCGCGGCAGGGAGGAGACCGAGACGGGTGGCGCGTGGCGCCCTAGCGCAACACGCGCAAGTTGGGCCGACCTGGTGTGGGTCCCACCTCCGGAGTGTGGTTCGCCATCTCGATCATGGCGCTCTCGAACAGGTCGTAGGCGTCGGAGAGCTCGCGCAGCATCGCCTGCTGGAACCCGATCGCCTCTTGCTGTGACTCGATCACCCGCCGGTCCTCGGCGACTCGCGCCTCGAGCCGTGTGATGCGCTCAGAAAGCTCGGAGACCGTTCGGACATCCATCGTCACCGTCCTAGCTGGCCTCGGTGGCGTCGAACCACCACCTCCCCGACCGCCAAATCGGCCGAGGATTATGGTGATACCCCGTATGGGGGAGGTGAAACGGGGAATTCGGCCCAAGACGGGGGAGACGGCGTCGGTACCCTGGGCAGATGACGGCGCGTGAGGTCCAGGCCCAGCTACTGGCCGAGTTGCAGCAGCAGCTGACGGGGCTGAACGGCGAGCGAGAGGCCCTCGGTCTGTCCGGCGCCGGGGGCGGCCCCGCCCCGGCCGAGCGCGTGCTGCTGCTGGCGCGGGCCTACCGGCACCTCGCCGGCTCAGGGGAAGGTCGGGCGCCCGATGCGGTCATGGAGCTCGTCCTCGAAGCCATCGGGAAGGCGACGTCCGAGCCCCACGACGCGGAGCACCTGGCCGAAGCCTTCGACCTGCTCGCCGGTCCGCTGTAGTAGCTGCTCGCGACGCCGCTGCCGCAGCCGCCACAATGATCGACATGACGCCAGACAGGCGCACCTCCCGGGCGCGGGTGGAAACCGTCGACGGTCTCGCTCGATCGCAGGAAGCGACAGGTTGCGGCTCGGCCGCGCCTGGTCCAGACTTCGTCGAGCGCACGAGGGGGTAGCCCATGTCGGTGCGCCGGGTCAGCCCGAGACGGCGACCTGCCGTCCTCGCGCTCACCATGGCGCTGGTTCTCGGCGGTTGGCTCAGCTCGTCGGCGATGGTGGGTGGCCTCAGCAGCGAGGCCGCGGCGGACCCATCGTCTTCGCCGGCGTCGACGACCTCGACCACGGTCGCCCCGACGACGACCACGACGCCGCCACCCACCACGACGCCGTCACCGACGACGACCACCACCGGCGTACCGCCGACGAGCACCACCGTGAACGTGCCGCGCACGACGACCGTGCCGGGAACGAGCACCTCCGTTCCCCAGGCCGTGGCGCCCACGACCAACGCGACGGCGCCGCAGAGCCAGGCGGGGGCGAGCGGTCCCGTCGCCCTGGCCGTGGTCGTGAGCACGGGCGACGGGCTCAAGGTGCGGAGCACCGACGGCAGCGAGCGCCAGCCCCAGGTGGGGGAGAGCCTGCAACAGGGCGACCAGCTGAGCACGACGGGCTCGACGAACAGTTCGTCCACCCCCAACCCGGTCACGATCCGGTGGTTGCAAGGTGGGATGACGGACATCTATGGCGCCACACCCCGCATCTTCGTCCACGGCCACAAGTCCGTTCCTCCCGTCGCCACCACGATCACCATCGACGCCAATCCGACGCCGCAGCTCCGGGTCAGCCAGGGCTTCGTGCGCTTCTGGTTCCCACCCGCCGAAAAGGGTTGGTACAGCTTCGTGGCGTCGACCGAGTCTGTCGTCGCCACGGTCAAGGGGACCGACTTCACCATCGGTGACGACCCGGCCAGCAAGACGAGCACCGTCGGGGTGACCCAGGACTCCGTGGAGGTGGCGCCGGTCAATCCCTCGCTGCAGGCGTTCCAGCTGTCCGCGGGCAGCCAGGTCCAGGTCACCACGGATCAGGTGGGTCCCATCACCCCCCTGGCCGACCAGTCGGCCACCGGTGCCCGCCCGTCGTCCCGGTCGTCGACGACGACGAACCTGGCCCTGTGGCTGGTCGGGCTGCTCCTGACCGTCGCCGTGGTCTCGAGCGCCGTCGGCCTGGCCAGTCTGTGGCGAGAGCGCCAGCACCGGGAGCCCGGCAAGCGGGCCCGGCGTCACGCGCCGCCCCGGCCGACCCTTCCGCCCCGCCCGGTACCGACGCCGGACCTGTCGTTCGCGCACGCCGGACCTCCGGGGCACACCCAGTGGGTGACCCTTCCAGCGGGACCCTCTGGTGACGACACCGAGCCGGTGGCGGCGACGCGGCACGAAGCGCAGGCTGAGACGGACTCAGAGAGCGAGCCCGACCGAAGCAAGCCGGCGGGGTGGCAGCCGACGCATCGGGTGCCCCCGGAGGGCATGAAGGCCAGGGCCATCCCGGTTGCCGACGCAGGAGACGTGGCCGACCTCGACCCCAACCTTGCCGTGCGCCTGGTCGAGCACCGCGGCGAGTGGGCCAACGTGCTCTCGGCCGACGGATGGTCGGGGTGGGTCGAGGCTCGCCAGCTCCGGCCCGAGCCCGACTCAGCCTGACGCCGGCAGGTGGGGGCCCATCAGGTCGGCGAAGTTGTCGCGGTAGAAGCGCTCCTTCGCCTCGTGCGAAGTGTCGGCGAGCGACGCCTCGAAGCGCCCCAAGGGATTGCGCCCGCCCTCGACGTGCGGGTAGTCGGACGAGAACAGGCAGACCTCGTCGCCGGCGTTCTCGATGATCCATCCCGCGTCCTCGTGCGGGTAGGGCGTCACCCTGACCTGCCTGCGGACGAACTCGCTGGGCTTGAGGGTGAGGTGCTGGAGCCGCTCTTCGTTGCGCACGAAGGCGGTGGCAGCGGAGTCCATCGACCGCATCCAGCCCGGCACCCACGACGCACCCTGCTCGATCACGCCGACCTTCAGCTCCGCAAAACGATCGAGCACGCCGTCGATGATCATGGTGGCCAGGGTCTGCATCGGCGGGTACGGGATGGCCATGTAGTCGACGGAGCGGAAATTGCCGTCACCGCCGTGAAAGTCCGGCACCGGTGGCAGCCCGTTCTCGAAGTAGTTGGCGTCGAGCAGCCGCCCACCGCCGCCGACGTGGAACACGACCGGTAGCCGGGCGTCCTGGGCCTGGGCCCAGATCGGGTCGAGCGAGACGTGGCTCGGGCTGTGGCCAGGTGGGCAGGCGGAGGGGATCATGAGCGCCTTGCAGCCGAGATCGATGGCCTCGGCCGCGGTCGAGCCCGCCCGCTCGAAGTCGACCAGGGGCACGTAACCCACGGGCAGCAGCCGGGGGTCGACCGAGCAGAAGTCGACCATGGCGCGGTTGTGGGCGCGGGCCAAACCGTAGGCGTACTCGACGTCGCCGCCGTGCTCCACGCGCACCAGCTCCTTGTTGGCGAACGTGTTGAAGACGAGCTGGCTGGCGAAGCCGAGCAGATCCAGGGCCCTGGTTCGGTCCTCGGCGATGAGTGATCCGGTGGCGCGCCAGTTCTTTCGCAGCCAGACCTGCTCGTCTTCCTGGGCCCGGTAGGCGGGATCGGCGTGCAGCTCACGGTGCCGGTTCAGCTCCTCCCGTTCGGCCCCGTCCAGGTTGTACGCGGGCCGTAGACGTCCCCTCACACCCGGGTCGGCGTACGGCACGTACCAGTCGGGCGGCTCCATGACGTGGGAGTCAGCGTCGTGGACCACCTTGAAGGGCAGCGCGGTCATGCCGTCACACTACGGCGCTCGCGTCGGGTGGGCACCGTGCTGCACTCACCCCAGGGACACGAGCCGACCCAGCCCGACCGCCTGGAGCGCCGTCTGCAACTGGGTGGTCACCCAGGTAAGGCGGTCGAGGGCGAGGAGGACGCCGAAGCCGGCCAGGACGACGGCCGACGAGAACGTGAGCACGGTGAAGTGCCGCCTCACCCAGTCGAAGGCGCCGGCCAGCCGACCGAAGGCCAGCCCCGTGACGAGGAACGGCACGCCGAGGCCGAGCGAGTAGCACGCCAGCAGGGTCGCACCTTCCAGTGCTCGCCCCTGCGTGGCGGCGATGGCGAGCACCGAGGCCAGGATAGGGCCGATGCACGGTGTCCACCCGAAGCCGAAGGCGGCGCCCGCCACCGGCGCGGCGAGCGGCCCGAACCGGGAGGGGCTGGGATGAAACCGGGCCTCGCCGTACATCCAGGGGGCGCGCAACAGCACGGAGCCCACGAGGAAGAGGGCCATGGCCAGCACGGCGATGCCGGAGAGACGGGTGAGCAGGAGATGGTTGCGGAACAGCGCCTGGCCGACCGCCGTCGCCGACAGGCCGAGGAGGATGAAGACGGCCGAGAAGCCGCCCACGAACAGCGACGTGTCGCGGGTGATCCGCCCGAGATGGTGTCGGGGACCCGATCGCACCTCGGCCACGTCGAGGCCGGTGATGACCGAGAGGTAGGCGGGAACGATGGGCAGCACGCACGGGGACGCGAACGAGACGACGCCCCCGCCGAACGCAGCCAGGTAGCTCACACCTTCGACGCTCTGGATCATGGCCGGAATGCGATCGTATCCCCGCGACCTGGGACGACGGGAATCCCAGGGCCCCTGCCCCGGGCCCCCGCCCCGCCGCCGGCCGTGGCGTCAGCCGCAGAAGTCCAGGCGCTCCGGGTGGCTGTACACGTTGGCCCACGGTCTGCGGATGAAGCCGACGACGGTCATGCCGAGGTCGCGGGCGGTCGTCACGGCCAGGCTCGAGGGAGCCGAGACGGCGGCGACGACCGGGATCCCGGCAAGGGCGGCCTTCTGCACGATCTCGAAGCTCACCCGGCCCGAGACCACGAGAACCTGGTCCCCTAGGGGCAGGGCGCCGTCGAGCAGGCTCCGACCCACGAGCTTGTCCACGGCGTTGTGCCGACCCACGTCCTCGCGCACCATCACGTTGGTTCCCCCGGTGTCGGCCAACCCGGCGGCGTGGAGACCACCGGTCTGGTCGAACAGCCGTTGGGCGCTGCGCAAGGCGTCGGGCAGTTCGAGGATCGTCGAGATGGCCACTTGGGGTCCCGGCGGCAGCTGGTCGCACCGGCGGCGGAGCTGGTCGAGGCTCGCCGTACCGCAGACGCCGCAGCTGGCGGTGATCGAGAACGCCCGCTGGACGCTCTCCAGCGCCGCTGGTCGAGCGAGGCGGACGCTGACGACGTTGAAGCGCTGTTCCTCTCCGATAGCCGCGTCGCAGTACCGCACCGATGAGATGTCGCCGCCGCAGGTGACAACGCCCTCCGAGTGCAGGAACCCCACAGCCAGCTCGAAGTCATGACCGGGCGTGCGCATGGTGACGCTCAGGGCGGTGGGCTCGTCGCCGGGCCCGCCGACGCGTATCTCCATGGGCTCCTCGGCAGCCAGCCGGTCGGGGAGCTCGAGACGGCGATCGCCCCGCACGGCGACCACGTTGGTCGGTGTCACCAGTCGGCTCATCCGACTACCCCCTCCTGGTTCACAGGTAGCGCTCGATCAGCTGGGCGAGGTGGAAAGCGCGCCGGCCCGTGCCGTGCTCGATCTGCGTGCGGCAGCTGAAACCGTCCGCCAGGACGACAGTGGCGGGGTCTGCGCCTCGCACCGCCGGGAAGAGAACCCGCTCGCCGATGGCCATCGAGAGCTCGTACTTGTCCGTCTCGTAGCCCCAGGACCCCGCCAACCCGCAGCACCCGCTGTCGGGAGCGTGCCAGTCCACATGCATCTGATCGAGGACCGCGGCTTCGCTGTCCGTGGCCATCACCGCACGCTGATGGCAGTGCCCGTGCATCAGGACCGGTCCGGCACCAGCGGGAGGCTCCCATCCGGGAGCGCGGCTCCGGAGGAGCTCGGCCAGCGTGTACGTCTGTGCGGCGAGGCGGGAGGAGTCGGGGTCGTCAGCCGCCAGCTCGCCCAGCTCGTCCCGGAGCGAGGCGCAGCAGCTGGGCTCGGCGACCACGACCGGCACGCCCGCCCGGATCATGGGTCGGAGGGCGTCGAGCAGGTGGGCGTGGAGGCGCCGGGCAGTGGACAGCATCCCGTAGTCGAACAGCGGTCGCCCGCAGCACACGATCGCCGGCGGGACGAGGACCTCGAAGCCGGCCGCCTCGAGTACGGCGACCATCGCCCGGTCGACCTCGGGCTGGAAGTAGTTGCTGAACGTGTCGGGGAGGAGCACGACGGGGCGGCGCCCGGGCTGCCAGTCCGGCCTCGGGCGGCGCGCGAACCAACGGCGGAAGCTTTCGGCGGCGAGGCCGGGAACGGTTCGTTGGGGAGCGACCCCTGCCATCCGCTTCACGGCGGCCGCCAGACCGCCGGAGCGCGCCGCCGCGTTGGCGAGCCGCGGTGCACAGGCGGCCACCCGGGCCCCGTACATGATGAGCCCCATGGCGTAGGCGGATCGGGGCCGCAGCCGTCGTTCGTAGTAGTGGGACAGGAACTCCGACTTGTACGCGGCCATGTCCACGCCCACGGGGCACTCGCTCTTGCACCCCTTGCAGGAGAGGCACAGGTCCAGGGCCTCGAAGACCTCCGGCGAGCGCCAGCCGCCGGTCACCACGTCGCCTCGGAGCATCTCGAACAGCAGACGGGCGCGGCCGCGGGTGGAGTGCTCCTCCTCCCGGGTCACCCGGTAGCTGGGGCACATGACCCCGCCCTCGTCGCGCCGGCATTTGCCGATGCCCTCGCAGCGCAGCAGGGCCCGGTCGAAGCGGCCGCCGTCGGCGGCGAGACGGAACCTGGTCGCGGGAGACCAGGGTCTCCAGGCCGGACCGAGCCGAAGGTCGTCGGTCGGACCGAGCAGCCGCCCGGTGTAGGAGCCCGAGTCCACGACCTTCCCAGGGTTCATGCGACCGTCGGGGTCCCAGATGGCCTTGAACGCACGGAACGCTTCGACCAGCTCGGGACCGAACATCTTCTCGAGCAGGGCACCACGCTGCTGGCCGTCTCCGTGCTCGCCCGACAGCGACCCGCCATGGCTCACCACGAGGTCGGCCGCCTCGGCGAGGAAGTCGCGGTAATGCTCGACGCCGGCCGAGGACGCCAGGTCGAAGGTGATCCGGGTGTGCACGCACCCCTCTCCGAAGTGGCCGTAGATGACGACGCCGTAACCGTGGTCGTCGCACAGCCGGCGGAGGTCGGCGAGATACGACCCGATGCGACCGGGGGCGACCGCCGAGTCCTCCCACCCGGGCCAATAGTCGCCGCCGGGGAGACGGGCGATGGCGCCCACGGCGGCTTCTCGTACGGCCCAGATTCGCGACCGGGCCCGCTGGTCCTCGAACACCCGGGCCCGCGCGCTACTGGGCCCGTCGAACGAGCCCGCCAGGGACCTCGCTCGGTCGCCTGCCTCGGCAGCGGTGCTCCCGCCCACCTCCGCCACGAGGAAGGCGCCGCCTTCGGGTAGCAGAGACGACGCCTCGGCGTCACCGCCGGACCCGCCCAGGGACCCAAAGAGGGCGGCGTCCATGCCCTCGAGGGCGATCGGGCCGTGACCCAGGATGTCTTCCACGTGATCGCCCGCGTCGCAGATGTCCCGATAGCCGATGACGACCACGGCGCGGTGCGAAGGACTGGCGACCAGCTGCACCACGGCGCCGAGGATCGTCACGCAGGTGCCCTCGGTGCCGACCAGGGCCCGGCCGACGTGGAAGTCCTTCTCCGGTAGGAGCTCATCGAGGTTGTAGCCCGAGACCCGTCGGGGGATCGGCGGGAAACGCTGACGTACCTGAGCGGCGTGGCGGTCGCGCAGCGCCCGGAGCGCGCGGTAGATCTGGCCCTGGCGACCGCCGGCGGCGATGATCGCGTCGAGCTGTCCCGTCGTGGTCGCCCCGACGGTCATGCGCGTGCCGTCGTACAGGAGCACGTCCAGGCTCTCGACGTTGTCGGAGGTCCGCCCGCCGATGACCGAGTGCATCCCGCACGAGTTGTTGCCGATCATCCCGCCGAGCGTGCAACGGTCGTGGGTGGCGGGGTCGGGGCCGAAGGTCAGGCCGTGCGGGCCGGCCTGGTGCTGCAGCGAGTCGAGGACGACGCCAGGCTGCACCCGGGCCGTCAGTTGGGCCGGGTCGAGGTCGCTGACCTCGTTGAGGTACTTCGAGGTGTCGATGATCACCCCGCTGTTCGTGGCCTGGCCGGCCAGGCTCGTACCGCCGCCGCGCAGGGTGATGGCGGCACCGTGCTGGCGGCAGACGGCGACCGCAGCGACGACGTCGTCGACATGCCGGGGGAGGACGACGCCGAGCGGGACCTGGCGGAAGTTCGACGCGTCGGTCGACCACGCCGCCCGAGCGCCGCGGTCGAAGCGGACATCACCGCTCACTGCTTTCCGCAATGTCGCTTCGAGCTCGGCGGCAGCGTCCACACTCGAGGTTTAGCCGACGCGGACCTCGGCGGTCTCTGGAACGCGAGTGGGGCGCAGTCCGGTCGGCCGGGCCGTTGCCGCCATGACGGCGGCATCGCGCACGGCACAGGCCCGTTCGTCGTTGTTGAAGAAGGCGAAGATGTCGGCGTCCGCGCCCCACGTGTCGGCCAGCCGGCGCGCCCATGTCGAGAGGGCGGCCCGGCCGTAGCAAGGGTGAGGCGTGGCGCGCCCCTCGTGGAAGCGGACGTAGCCCCAGTCGGCGGTTCGCCACAACGGTGTGCGCAGCTTCGGCCCGTCGGCCAAGCACAGGGCTGCGCCGTGGCCGGCGAGCAGACCGGCCGTCTCGTCCGTGAACCACGACTCGTGCCGCAGCTCGACCGCGACTTTGACTACGGACGGAAAGCAACCGAGGGTCGCGTCGAGGGACTGAGTGTCGGCCCGCAGCGTCGGTGGCAGCTGGAGCAGCACGGGAGCGAGCTTGGCGCCCAGATGACGGGCCCGGGAGAGGAACAGCTGCACCGGCTCGGCCGGTTGACGAAGCCGGCGGACGTGGGTGAGGTAGCGGCTCATCTTGACCGCGACCAGGAAGTCGTCAGGGGTGCGCCTGGCCCAGTCGGCAAACGTTCGCGCCTCGGGCAGACGGTAGAAGGCGTTGTTGACCTCGACGGTCCGGAACCGGGCCGCGTAGTGCTCGAGCCAGCGGGCCTGGGGCACCCCCGAGGGATAGAAGGTCTCCCGCCACGAGCGGTACTGCCATCCCGAAGTCCCGATCAGCAGTGGCATGAGGTGCGGCCCGGGCCGCCGGTGGGCGCGGTCTCCGGGATCGAGGCTACCGACCGGCTCGAGGCCGCAGCCCTCCCCGGGCCGCGGCGTCGGGCGCCGGGGTCACGCTCAGGCGAAGCGCCGACCGGCCATGGCCGCCAGGGTGTGCTCGCGGCAGAGCTCGGAGAACCCGATCGTCTGACGGCCGCACTTCGCCACGTCGCAGGTGGGCTTGCCGAGGAAGGCCGTGTTCACCCGACGGAACAGGTAGCGAATCATCGTCTGGCGCTCCTTCGGCTGTCGGGAGGCAAATCGCTGCTGGTCATCGCAGCACGCGATACCTACCCCTGGCGCGGATCTCGAAAAGTACTTCGGCGGCGAGCCGGGGCACACCTCCACGTGCAAGGAGCGGCCCCGGGCCGGCGCTGGCCCCGAGAGTCCGCCGGCGAAGGGGCCACGCCCTTCTTCCCGCCGGAGGCAGCGGGCCATTAGGGTCAGTTGCTCGTAACAGGAACCGTCGAGCGTGCTGGGAGGGACGACCGTGACCGACTGGAACTTCGCCGACGCCTACGAGACCGTGGCGACGAAGGTGCCCGACGCACCCTGTCAGGTCCAGGGGGAACGCACGATCAGCTGGGCCGAGGTGGACCGGCGGGCCAACGGCCTGGCCGTCGACCTGCTCGAGGCCGGTCTCGGGCGGCAAGCCAAGGTGGCGGCGTACCTCTACAACGCTCCCGAGTACCTCGAGAGCTATCTCGCTGCCTTCAAGGCGGGGCTGGTCCCGGTCAACACCAACTACCGCTACGGTCACGAGGAGATCACCTACCTCTTCGACAATTCGGACACCGAAGCGGTGGTGTTCCACACCTCGTTCGCTGGGCTGCTGGACTCGGTGCGCAGCCGCCTGCCGAGAGTCAAGCGGTGGTACGCGGTGGACGACGGCGGACCCATCCCCGACTGGTCGACGCCTTATGACGAGGTGGCCGCCGGTGGACGACCGGATGCAGCTCGCGGCCCGTGGGGTCGCTCGGGCGACGACCTGCTGCTGCTCTACACCGGCGGCACCACGGGGATGCCGAAAGGTGTCATGTGGCGCCAGGACGACCTCTTCAACGTGCTCGGAGGCGGTGGCAACCCCGTGCTCGGTGAGCCCCCGGCCAAGGACCTCGACGACTACTCGTCGCGGATCACCGGACCGGGGTTCGTGACGCTCCCCGCCTGCCCCCTGATGCACGGCACAGGGCAGTTCGTCTCCTTCGTCACCATGAACGGAGCGGGCTGTGTGGTGACGCTGGAAGGGCGCAGCTTCGATCCCGCCGAGCTGTGGCGGGCGGTGCAGCGGCACCGGGTGAACGGGATCGCCATCGTCGGGGACGCCTTCGCCCGACCGATGATCTCCGAGCTGCGGGACAATCGGACCAGCTACGACACCTCGAGCGTCATGCTGATGACCTCATCGGGCGTGATGTGGAGCCAGGAGACCAAGGCGGCCCTGCTCGAGCTGATGCCACAGGCGGTCCTGTACGACTCACTGGGCTCGTCCGAGGCAGTCGGCCTGGCCTCCAGCATCTCTGCCGGCGACCGCACAAGCCACACCGCCCGCTTCCAGCTGGGGGAGCACGTTCTCGTGTTCACCGACGACGGCCGCGCGGTCATCCCGGGCTCCGACGACATCGGGATGGTGGCCATCAGCGGGTTCATCCCTCTCGGCTACTACAAGGACGAGGCCAAGACCGTCCGCAACTTTCGCACGTTCGACGGCGTGCGCTACTCGATCCCGGGCGACTACGCCCAGGTCGACATGGAGGGTGGGCTCCATCTGCTCGGTCGCGGCTCGGTGTGCATCAACACGGGCGGCGAGAAGGTCTACCCCGAGGAGGTGGAGGAGGTCCTCAAGGAGCACCCCGCGGTGGCCGACGCCGCCTGCGTCGCCGTTCCCGACGAGCGCTTCGGTGAAGCGATCTGCGCGGTCGTGGAGCCATCGGCAGAGATGGCCATCGACGAGGAAGAGCTGAGGCACCGGGTGCGCACGCGTCTCGCCCGATTCAAGGTGCCGAGATCGTTCGTCGTCGTCCCGAGTCTGGGCCGGAGCCCGGCCGGCAAGGTCGACTATCCGGGTCTGTCGAAGCTGGCCGGCGAGCGGGTGTCGTCTCCCTCCCGATCGACGGTGCGCGAGTCCACCGTCTGACCCGCCACGGCCGGACCGTCCGCCGCATCCGCTCCCCAACAGAGCGTGTCGACGGGCCCCTGGCCCGACCCTATCCTCCACCCGGCCGCTCCCCTGAGGGCGCCGGTAACGAAGACCTTGGCCCGCTCGATGGCGTCGACGGGATTCCTCCCCAGGGCGAGGTGGGCGGCCACCGCCGCCGAGAGGGTGCAGCCCGTGCCGTGCACGTTGGCGGTCTCGACGCGGAGTGCCGACAGGATCCTCGTGTCGGCGCCGTCGGATATGACGTCGACAGCGGAGCGGCCGGACAGGTGGCCGCCCTTGATCACGACGTAGCGGGCACCGGTCGCCGCCAGCTGCCGAGCGGCGGAGGTCATGTCATCGACTGTGCACAGCTCCCTGCCGACGAGCACCGAGGCCTCGCGCAGATTGGGCGTGATCACGAGGGCATGGGGAAACAGCCGCTCGACGTACGCCTTCTCGGCATCGTGGTCGAGGAGGCGACGCCCGGTCGACGCGACCATCACAGGGTCCACGACCAGCTTGGCCAGGTCGCCCCGGCTGGCCCTGGCGGCGACGACGCTGATGGTGGCGGCGGTCGCCAGCATGCCGGTCTTGGCGGCGGAAGGACGGAGGTCGCTCACGACCGACGTGATCTGGGCGTCCACGTGCGCGGGAGGGACGACGTGCACTTCCTGCACGCCGACCGTGTTCTGGGCCGTTACGGCGGTGACGGCGGTCGTGCCGAACACTCCTAGGGCGGCGAACGCTCGGATGTCGGCCTGGATGCCCGCCGCGCCTCCGGAGTCGGAGCCGGCGATGGTCAGCGCGACCGGCGGGGTCACGCCGCTCACAGGCGCTCGCGGTCGAGGTCGGCCATCCCATCGAACGACGTCGACGCCTCGGAGTGGAACCGTCGGGGGATCCGTCCCGATCGCCACGCCAGCCGGCCCGCCTCCACCGCCTTCGCCATGGCTGCAGCCATCCCCGCCGGCGACTGCGCCCGCGTCACGGCCGACGCCAGCAACACCGCGTCGCAACCGAGCTCCATGGCGACGGCCGCATCCGACGCCGTCCCGACACCGGCGTCGAGCACGACGGGCACCGAGGCGCCCTCCACGATCAGGGCGATGTTGTGGGGATTGCGGATCCCCAGACCGCTGCCGATGGGCGAGCCCAACGGCATCACCGCCGCGCAGCCGACCTGCCCCAGGCGACGGGCGAGGACGGGATCGTCGTTGGTGTACGGCAGGACGACGAAGCCCTCGTCGACCAGCCTCTCGGCCGCCTCGAGCAGCTCGACGGCGTCGGGCAGCAGCGTGCGCTCGTCGCCGATCACCTCCAGCTTCACCCAGTTGGTGCTCAAGGCCTCACGCCCGAGCTTGGCGGTGAGCACGGCTTCTCCCGCCGTGTAGCACCCGGCCGTGTTGGGCAGGACCCTGACGCCCAAGCGATGCAGCACGTCGAGAACGGAGCCCTTGGCCGCCGGGTCGATGCGCCGCATCGCCACCGTGGCCACCTCGACACCCGAGGCGGCGACCGCCAGCTCGAGGGCCTCCAGGCTCGAGACCCCGCCGGTCCCCATGATCATGCGCGACGTGAAGACGTGATCGGCGATGATCAGCGCGTCGTCTGCGACGTCAGTCGGTCGAGGAGTGCCGGTGGCTGTCACTGTTGCATCATCCTCCTTGAGCGGCGGCGAGGACCTCGACGCGATCGTCGGCCACCAGCTTGGTCGCCGCCCACCGGCTCCGCGGCACGACGTCGCCGTTGACGGCCACGGCCACGCCGGCCCGACCCTGTTCCAGGCGAGCCACCACGAGGTCGACCGTCGTGCCGTCGGCCACGGTCCGACGCTCTCCGTTGAGTGTCACGTCGATCATCGGGTCAGCTCCCGGGAGTGCGCCCGCCCTCGCGGGCCGGCCGTGCTTGGCGTGCCCGTTGTGACGAACCGTGCCGGCGAGAACGGCATGATGTGCTCGTCGAGGCGCCCGGTCGACAGGTAGGTCGCCAGCGCGTTGGCGGTCACTGGCGTCAGCAGCACGCCGTTGCGGTAGTGGCCGGTGGCGATGACGAGCCCGGGTACGGCCGAGGGACCGAGAAGGGGAGCGTTGTCGATCGACCCGGGCCGGAGGCCGCTGTGTGTCTCGGCCAGCTCGAGCTCGAGGACACCCGGCAGGAGCTGACGGGCGTCGCGCAGCAGGGTGTAGGCGGCCTCGGCGGTCACGGCGGTGTCGAAGCCCTTCTCCTCGACCGTGGCGCCGAGCACGACGCGCCCGTCGTGCCGGGGCACGAGGTAGACGTGCGAGCCACGAGCGACGCCTCGCAGGTTGCGGGACAGGAAGGGTGGGTCGACTGGTCCTCGGAGGTGGAGGACCTGGCCCTTCACCGGGCGCACCGCCGGGAGAGCGCCGGCTGGAGGGCCTGGTATCGCGCTCGACCAGCACCCGGCCGCCAGCACGACGGCGTCGGCGCCGAGGATCTCGCCGCCCTCGAGTCGCACACCTGTGGCGCGACCTCCGTCCACGACCACCTCGGCCACCGCGCTGCGACGAAGAGCCACCCCCCGACGCGTGGCCGCCGTGAGCAGTGCTGGTGTCAAGCGTCGGCTGTCGACCTGGTGATCCGCGGGAGCGAGGATGCCGCCCCTGATCCCGGGAGCGAGCATCGGCTCGAGCGAGCGGCACTCTCGACCAGGGATGAGCTCCGCCTCGAGACCGAGCGACCTCTGGAAGCGATGCAGCTCCTCGAGCACGACGCGGTCGCCGCTATCGGCCGCCACGAACAGGGTGCCACACCGCCGGTACCCGACTGCCGCGTCGGCATCCAGCTCGAGCTCCTCGACGAACGACGGATAGCGCTCGGCCGACGCCAGGTTGAGGCGCAGCAGCGCTTCCTCGCCATAGTGCACCTCGGTGACGGGGGCCAGCATGCCCGCCGCCGCCCACGACGCGCCCGCGCCGGGATGCGGGTCGGCGACGGTGACATGCAACCCGGCCACGGCAGCCCTCCAGGCCGTGGCCAGCCCGATGCACCCGCCGCCGACGACGACCACGTCCCTGCTCCCGCCTGCGGATGTGCTCGCCTGCGGTCCGTCCCCCTGGAGGTCGGCCTGGCCAGCAGCCGTCACAGGGTCGCGCACCATCCCGCCGTCGGGCCGGAACCGGCCGCTGGGGCTGCTCGCATCATCGCTCCCGTCCATCGTCCTGGGACGAGAGGGTTGCCACCACGACTCCCTGCGCCGGCATTACCCGGATCAGGTCCGACGGTCGGGAGCTGTCAGCTCACCCTCTCAGCCTGGTCACACCAGGCTCCCGTGTGCTCTCCACGTTAGCGGGCGGCCCAGCTGAACGAGGCCACGGCGCCGTACTCATCGTCGTTCATCTCCTGCCAGCTCCAGAATGAGGCCCCGAGTGCCCCGTCCGAGCGGGCCACGGAGAGGAACCTCAGGATCTCGCCCGAGCTGGGCGACACCTCCCGGCCGCCCTCGTCGGCCATGGTGTAGGCCTGCCCGATGAGGTGCACCGGCGCCATGGGGGAGAGGCGATCCATCGCCAGCTGTGCGTAGCTTCCCGGCTCGGTGCAGCCCCAGTACATCATGGGGGCGAAGGCATCGATGTAGGGCGCCATGGGTCGGTAGGGAACGCGCATCAGGTTGTGGTCGGTGGGCGGGAACACCGTCGCCACGAGCGGCCGCGCCTGGACCGCCGGCCGGACCAGCCCGAGGTACGTGGTCGCCCTCTGGCTCGACAGTGCGGTCCCCTCCGAGGGTGTCTCGATGTCTGCGGCGAAGCCGTCCAGGCGACTGCCGTCGGGCCCGCGCCAGCCCAGGGCCTGCTGAGTCCATGTCGCGTCGCCCACCGGGTCGTAGAGGTAGGGAAAGCCCCACCCGATCACCGCCAGCCCCGCCCGGTGGGCCGCCGGCACCAGCTCCGCCAGCTGCGGGGCGGCGTAGAAGCCGTCGCGGGAGTCACCCACGCGCACCCAGAGCTGGTGGAGGCCGGCGGCGGTCGACTTGGCCACGATGGCGCCGATGTCACCGTGCTCACTGGCCGACAGCTGCCAGATCCACAAACCCTTCCCCGACAGGGCGGGCGCGGCGCGTAACCGAGCCGCAGGCGGCGGGGGAGCGGGAAGGGCCGCCTCGGGAACGAGAGTCGACGGGTGCCACGGGGGCGAGGGCGCCGCCCGGCTGGGCGGTGGCGGGGGCGGTGGGCATCCGGCCAGCGGTACCGGAGGCGTTGGTACGGTCGGCGTCGGCGCCGTCGATGGCGTCGACGGCGCGGGTGCGCTCGCCCGCCGTACTCCCGCGGTGGGCGGGGCCGTGGCGGCCAGCCGCTGGGGGGCGACGCCATGGGACGACGGTGGCCCTCCCGAGGTCGATGCCGCGCGAACGGCCGCGGCGGTGAGGAGGGCGGCGGCGAGCACGCAGACCACGATTGCGGCTGCCCTGGGCGCGGTCACCCGTCGGGTCGCCCCCCCGAGATGGCGCCTCCACCAGGCGCGTGTGCTGCTCGCCGCGTGTTCCGCCAAGCCGATCGACCCCCATCCCCGGCCTCGACCGCGTCCGCTGGAATAGGAGTTCGGCGTCGGGCGGGAGCGCCCCTGTGAGGGAACGGCAACCGGCGCGGGGTTTGTCAGCCCGGAGCGGTCACCCGCAGAGCCACCTGCAACACGGACAGGTCCGGACCCCGGGACCGGCGATCACCCGCCGTAGTAGCCGGGCCCTCCCGAACCTCCCGAGCCACCGGTCGTGGCCGCCACGACGATGACGATGACCTCGAGGACGATGCCGATGCCCCCGAGAACGATGCCGGCCACCGCCATGCCGCCCCCTCCCTGGGTGCCCCCGGACTTGGCGATCTGCGACCGGGCGACCAACCCGAAGATCAGCGCCAGCACGGCGAAGAGCAGGCCGACCAGCACCAGGACGGCCGGTATGCCGATGATGCCCAGAACGAGGGCTGCGACGGCGAAGCCGTTGGTGGACGTCCGGTACTGCGAGGCGGACAACTGCGCCCATCCTCCCGGAGCCGGCGATCCTGGGGGTTGTGGGGGTCCCCAACCCGAGCCGGATCCCCCCGGTGGGCTCGACCATCCGGCGCTTTCCGCCTCCGGCGGCGGCGGGACACCCGGTTTGGCGTCGGGCGGGTACCACCGCCCGTCGGACGCTTGCCACCATCCGGACCCCTGCGCCGTATTGCTCACGGCGGAGCCTCCCCCTGTCGTCCTCGTTCTCGACGGTAACAAACGAGATCGGAGCGTGGGCCGGTCACGGCGACCAGACAGTCAGCCGGCTCGAGGACCGAGGATTTTCTTCGGGTTGTCGACGAGCATCTGGCGGAGATGGTCGTCCGACACCCCGCGGGCCCGCAGGGCCGGGATCACGTCGTCGGAGATGTGCGTGTACCGCCAGTTGGGCTGAACAGCGGCGACCATCTCGTCGTCGAACCAGTCGCTGTGACACGCCGCGTCGTGCGACAGCACCATGCGGTCGGCGTGTCCCCGCTCGCACATCATCGCCACCGTCGACACACGCTCCTCGAACGACAAGATGGCGTCGATCCCGAACCGGTCCATTCCGAGGTACGAGCCGTTGCCGATCAGCTCCTCGAGGTAGCTCAGATCGGTGGTATCGCCGCTGTGGCCGATGACGACGCGCTCCAGGTCGACCCCTTCTTTGCTGAAGATGCGCTGCTGCTCGAGCCCTTGGCGCGTCGGCGCGTGTGTGTGCGTCGAGATCGGTGCGCCCGTCCGCAGATGGGCCTGGGCGACCGCCAACAACACCCGTTCCACCCCCGGGGTCACCCCTGCCTCGTCCGTGGCGCACTTGAGCACTCCCGCCTTCACGCCCGTGTCGGCGATGCCGACCTCGAGGTCGCGGACGAACATGTCGATCATGGGCTCCGGTCCGTCAAGCGGCGTCCCGGGACCTCGGTAGCTGAAGTACAGCGGGACGTCCTTGTAGGTGTACACCCCCGTGGCCACCACGATCTGGAGCTCGGTCCGGGCGGCGATGACAGCGATGCGAGGGATATACCGACCGAGTCCCAGGACCGTCAGATCGACGATCGTGTCGACGCCGCGAGCCTTCAGCTCGTCGAGGCGGCCGACGGCCTCGTCGATCCGTCGGCCCTCGTCCCAGTCGAGCCGATAGTTCTGCTGGACCTCCGGGCTCAAGATGAACACGTGCTCGTGCATCAGCGTCGTACCGAGTGCACCGATGTCGATCGGTCCCCGCACGGTGTTGACGTGTTCCATGCTCACCCCCGAGCTCGTCGTCCCCGAGGACGGGCATCGTAGTGCGACACGGGGACGGCCAGGTGTGTCACGGTCGCGGTGCCCCTGGTGCCGCACCGTACGACGACGCCAGTGACAGGACCTCGGCCACGTAGTCGGACGAGTGGTTGTAGGCGTACACCGCCTGGGCGACTGTCGACGGGTTTCCGCCGCCGTCGGTGCACAGGAGGTGTGCTGCCGAGTACACGGCGTCCACCGGGTCGTAGGGGTCGGGCGGATCGGCCCCACCAGGGCCGACCACGCCGAACGAGGCGAAGGTGGGCGGCTCGAACTGCATCGGCCCCTCGGCGCCGGCGAAGTTCGCTCCGCTGTGGACACCGGCCGCCGCCGACTGGCCGTTGTCGCTCTCGACGGTCCCGATGGCCGCCAGGACCGTCCACGGCAGTCCCGGACAGGTCGCCGCCCCCCGCTGGTACAGGTCGAGCCAGGTCGGCGGGATGGACCCGAGCGCCCGACCCGACGATGGACCACCGGTGGCCACACCACCGGTTGGCCCGGTCGAGGCCTGGTTGCCCAACAGCGCCCCGCCCGGCTTCGCCGTGCCGGCGACAGCGCCGGCGAGCACCCCCGCACCGAGGACAGCCAGGGCGACGACGGCAGCGACGAGGAGGAAGGCCCGCATCATCGGGGTGGACGCCCATCGGGCACGTCTCCTCTATAGCATATTTCATGTTATTCTGATCACTCTGAATCATTTCCCGTACCGAGACGACGCGCAGCAGCGACGCCCGCAGGCTCGTTCGGCCTGCACCCTTTCATGGGGGTTCTACTCCTCCCCCATAGGGGGTAATGAGGGAGATTTCCTGTGGGAGGCAGGCGACGACTGCGGTGGGGCGGAATCCAAATGACCATCCCATCAATGAGCATCGCCGGGGGAATCGAGGGCCCGTACAATGGAGGCAGCCCTCGTCGGGACAGAGTTTGACGGCGTACAGTGCAGGCGACGTCCTTGGGGGAGGGCTGGATGGCAACCGGGCAGGACTGGCAGATGGCCGAATGCGACGGCCGACTGCGGTCTCGAACGTCAGGCGGTCGTGTGCACTTGGTTTCGCGCCCTTCCGCGCCGGTGGGCAAGCACGACGGCGAACCGCGCCGGGCCCCGATCCCAGCACCGAGGGACGGTGATCAGTCTTCGGCCGTCGGCATGTCGACGTCCAGGGGACATCCCGAGACCGTCAACGGCCGATTGGTGGAGGAGCACCTGGGTCTGGCGCGATACCTGGCTCGACGCTTCTCCCATCGGGGCGAGTCTCTCGAGGACCTGGTGCAGGTGGCCTCCATGGGTCTCGTCGAGGCGGCCACGCGGTACGACCCCGACGTCGGCACCAGCTTTCCCGCCTTCGCCACGGCGACGATCATCGGGACGCTCAAGAAGCACTTCCGCGACCGTGGCTGGGCGGTACGGGTCTCACGTCGTGTGCAGGAGCTGTACCTCGAGACCCGTGACGCCGTCGACCACCTGAGTCAGACCCTGGGGCGCTCACCGACGATCGAGGAGCTGGCCGAGCACCTGGGCGTGTGTGGAAGCGACGTCATCGAGGCCATGGAAGCCGGCCGGCTGTACCGCACGGCGTCGCTGAGCCAGGCGATGGACGACGACGCCACGCGCGCCCTCGAGACGCGAGTCGGGGCCGTCGACCCCGGCGTCGGCATCGTCGACCGTCGCGATCTCGTGCGCGACCTCATGAGCCGTCTGCCGCTGTCGGAGCGACGCGTGGTGCTCCTCCGGTTCCACGAGGGGCTGAGCCAGGCCGAGATCGGATCGCGAGTGGGCGTGAGCCAGATGCAGGTGTCCCGATTGCTGGCCCGTGGCCTCGAGCGGATGCGAGCCTGGGAAGCATGCGCCTGAGGAGAAGCGGCTCCGCCGAGCAGCCCATCTGATCCCCCCATCTGATCCTGCTTCCCGACGCCGCGCCCGGGGAGATCAGAAGAGATTGGCCCGCCGGCGGAAGGGGGAGCATGGGGCAGGGGGGGAGGGCGCCGCCATGGTCTTCCCCCGAACCGCCGGCGTTTGCGGCCTGGATCTGTGTTACCCGGCCGTAGGTTGTCCAAACCGTCCTCTTCCGGATTCCGCAAAAAATGTGCTCGTCAGCGCTGGCCGGTCTGGTCCCGGTCGGCCTCCCGGCCTGATCGTCGTCTGGCGACGAGTATCCGGCCCAGCACCACGGCCGCCGCCATCGGCACCTCGACCATCTCCTCCAGGGCCAGCGCGGCCAGGGTCGGGTACCACACCGCCGGCTCGGAGAAGGGCAGCGACCACCTGCTCCGCCCGCCGATCAGGCTCACGGCTGTTTGCCCTGTTTGCTCGGCTTACCTCGTTCCGCCCGACCGTCGACGGCGCCGGACGGGGCCACCCGGCCGGGAGAGGGAGCCTCACCGGCGCCGCTGGCTCGGCCGTGGTCGAACTCGACCGCCACCCGCTGCTCCGGCCGACGCTCGCCGACCTTGGCGATGTCGACGAGGACCTGCTTGTCGGCCGGTGTGAGCGGCGGCTGCACGAGGCTCCTCGGGTACAGCCGCCGGGCCCGCACGACGTTGAGCTCGGCTGCGTACAGCGTGATCTGGCTGGCGAGATACAGGAAGCCGATGAGGCCGAGGATGCTGGCGAAGTAGCCGTAGACCTGACTGCTGTGGCGGAGCTGATGGCCGACCAGGTAGCTCCCGACGTACTGGAGAGCAGCCCACGCGACGCCGGCCATCACGGCGCCCGGCACGAGCGACCAGCGAGCGATCGATGGTGGGGTCAGGACACGAAAGGCGACGATGTAGAGCCCGACATCAGCGCTGAGGGCGACGACTACGGCCGCCACCCGCAAACCGACGGAATGACCTCCGAACGAGGCGAAGCCGGCCACCACCGTGATGACCACCGCGTTGAGGCCGAGGACCCCCACGAAGGCGATGCTTCGGACCATCCTCGGCACGAACCCCGGGCGGTCCACCTGAGGGATGTTCCACACCTCGGCCATGGCCTTCTGGGCGGCCTGGGTGACTCCCAGCGAGCCCCAGACGAGCACGATCAGCCCGATGACCAGGCCGGCCACGCTGCCCGCCCGAAGGGAATGGACGCCGTGGGGGCCGGCCAGTTGGCTTCCGACGATCGGGAACTGTGAGAGGGTCGAGCTCACCACGCGGTGCTGGAAGCCGGGATCGTTGGCGAAGACCAGCCCGACCACCGTGATCAGGACGAGGAGCAGGGGAAACAGGGACAGAAAGCCGTAGTAGGCGATCAGGGCGGCCAGCGATCCGGCCGAGTCGTCGCCGAACTTCCTGACCACGGCGACGAGGAAGGCCAGCGGCGGCCAGCCCTGCTGGAACGCGTCGAGCCTGCGCATCCCGCGCTCGACGGGATTCATGGCATCCCTCGATTCCCGGTCCTCGGACGGGCCTCGACGGTTCCTCCGGCCCCGTCGGCGCCAGAGGAACCGGTGGGCTCGCCGCTCGGTCCGCCATCCGGACTTTTCAGGCTATGTACCCGATCGGGCCGATCGAGACAACGAACCGACGGCCCGGCGAGCGTGGGAACCTGCTCGATCGCCCGGTTCGACGTTTCGGCCGACCTGGGCTCGGGTAGCGGAGACGCCGGTAGACGGGATCGACCTCCAGGAGGCGGGAACCGCTGTGATCGATGATGTGCTGACCGCCCCCGCCGACCTCCAGGCCGACACCAGCTGGCGAGCCCGAGCCGCCTGCCGCCTCTGTCCACCCGAGCTGTTCTTTCCCAGCGGCACCACTGGCATCGCCCTCGAGCGCATGGAGCGGGCCAAGCAGGTCTGCGAGGCGTGCGAGGTGCGGTCCGAGTGCCTGCGGTTCGCGCTCGAGACGAGGCAGGAGTTCGGCATCTGGGGAGGCACCGACGAGAAGGAGCGGGCCCGCCTGCGGCGCAAGGGCCCCGTCACCGCCTTCGCCGGACCCATGCCGACCCGGCGCTGAACGAGTCGCCTTCCGGGAACGACCACGGCAGGGGCCTCTGCCCGGTCGACCAGCAGGAGCTCAGGGTCGACGTGACGCCCTCGAGCGGCGCCGCGGCCTCCGGGACGGTCTGCCGACAGGGCCGGGGCTACCCGGCCCGGTCGGGACCGGCACGCTCGATGGTGATCCGCAACAGGAGCCGTCGCTCCCGCTCCATGGCCTGGCGGTAGTCGTCCCAGTCAGGGTGCTCGCCGCTGATGGATCGGTAGTAGGCGACAAGCTCGTCCATGGCGGCGGGGAGCTCGAGCAGATCGACCGTGCCCTCGACCTGGACCCAGGGACCGAAGAACTGGTCGCTCACGACGCACAGCTCGGCCCATGGGCGCCGGCGCACGTTGGCCGTCTTCATGGCGCCTGCTCGCGTGCTGACGACGGCCCGCCCTCCGCTGTCGATGGTGGTCGTCACGGGCGACAGCTGCGGGCGACCGTCATTCCGTGTCGTCGCCAGCACGGCGCGGTGGTGCGAACGAATGAAGGTGCGGGCGTCATCGGCGTCCATGCCGAGCGAGGCTATCGGTTCTGTCTGGCCTGTCCTCAGGCGAGGCGGCCGGTGACGAACGACCGGTCGCTGTACGATCCGCGCCAGGTCGTTCGGAGGTGGGGACCGATGTTGAGCACGATGCAGGACAGACCGCTGACGATCAGCGCCATACTTCGGCACGGCCAGCTCATCCATGCCGACAGTGAGGTGGTCACCTTGGCGGACGACGGCGCTCGCCGAGCCACCTTCGGCGACGTGGCCGAGCGAGCCGAACGTCTCGCCGCCGCCCTGCGTGGTCTGGGCGTGGAGCGAGGCGACCGCGTCGGCACCTTCTGCTGGAACGAGCAGGAGCATCTCGAGGCGTACCTGGCGGTGCCCAGCATGGGCGCCGTGCTCCACACGCTGAACGTCAGGCTGTTCCCCGACCAGCTGAGCTACGTAGTGAACCACGCTGAGGACCGCGTCGTCATCGTCGACGCCTCGCTGGCTCCCGTGCTGGCTCGGGTGATCGACGACCTGAAGACCGTGCAGCACGTCGTGGTGGTCGGCGACGGCGACGCCAGTGCGCTGGGCGACACGCACCGCTACGAGCAGCTGCTCGCCGCCGTCGATGCCGGATTCGAGTGGCCAGAGCTGGACGAACGAGAAGCCGCGGCCATGTGCTACACGAGCGGCACGACGGGGAACCCGAAGGGTGTCGTGTACAGCCACCGTTCCACGTTCCTCCACACCCTGGCGGTGACCTCGGCCGGCAGCCTCGCCGTCAACGAGCACGACCGCGTGCTCGTCATCGTGCCGATGTTCCATGCCAACGCCTGGGGCATGCCCTATGCGGCATGGCTGGTGGGCGCCGACTTCATCTTCCCCCAACGGTTCGTCCAGCCCGAGCCCCTCGCCAGGATCGTCGCCGAGGAGCGCCCCACCACCTCGGAGGGAGTGCCGACGGTCTTGAACGACCTCCTCCGGTACGGAGACGACCACGAGCTCGACCTGTCGTCGCTGCGGCTGATCACGGCGGGAGGATCGGCCGTGCCGCGAGGCCTCATCGAACGGTTCCGCCAGAGCTACGGCGTGCGCGTGGTGCAGGGGTGGGGGATGACCGAGACCAGCCCGCTGTGCGCACTGTCCTTCCCGCCGAAAAGCGCACCCGACGACGAGGAGGTGGACTACCTGGCCCGCACCGGTCGGGTGGTGCCCGGCGTGGAGCTGCGCGTCGTTGCGCCCGACGACACGGTGCTGCCGCGGGACGGGAGCTCGGTGGGGGAGTTCGAGGTGCGCGGCCCCTGGATCACGGGGTCCTACTACGGCGATCCCTCGCCCGAGCGGTTCCACGACGGCTGGCTTCGTACCGGTGACGTCGGCACGCTGGACGATCGCGGCTTCATGCAGATCACGGACCGCACCAAGGACGTCGTCAAGTCGGGAGGGGAGTGGATCTCCTCGGTGGAGCTGGAAACCACGCTCATGTCTCACCCCGCCGTTCTCGAGGCCGCCGTGGTCGGGGTACCGGACTCCCGGTGGGACGAGCGACCATTGGCGTGCGTGGTGCCCAACGAGGGCGCCGACGCCGACGCCGCCGAGCTGCGGCGCTACCTCGCCGACCGGGTCGCCCGGTTCTGGCTGCCTGAGCGGTGGGCGTTCGTCGACGAGGTGCCCAAGACCAGCGTCGGCAAGTTCGACAAGAAGGCCCTTCGGGCGCGCTTCGCCGACGGCACCCTCGACGTCGTCACCGCCGGCGACACCGCGCCCGGCTCGGCCGCCGACTGAGCCCCAGCGGACGAACCGGTGGGGGCGCGCGCCCGGGGCGGCGCCGCCGGTAACCACGGCCGGCGGCGGCGTTGGGGCCCCGTCCGGGGCGGCGCAGCCGCCATGAACACCGCGGAGGCAGACTGGTGGGGTGACGGATGCGTTGGTGGCCGAGCTGTCGGGGGCGATGGCACCCGACCGCGTCCGCAGCGGTCCCTTGGAGCTGACGCTTTACCGGCGCGACGCCTCGCTCCTCGAAGGCCAGCCGGGCGTGGTGTGCTTTCCCCGCACCACGGAGGAGGTGCAGTCGGCCGTCACGATCGCCCGGCGGCACGGCCGGGCCATCGTGCCGCGCGGGTCGGGGACCGGCTTGGCGGGCGGAGCGGTCCCTGTCGGCGCCGACGGAGCAGAGCCGGTCGTCGTCGTCACCACCAAGATGGACCGCGTCCTGGAGGTCGACGCCACGGCGCGGGTCGCCTGGGTACAGCCGGGAGTGCTCAACCTCGACCTGTCGAGGGAGGTCGCCCACCTGGGACTGCACTTCGCCCCCGACCCGTCCAGCCAGCAGTCGTGCTCGGTCGGGGGCAACGTCGCCAACAACTCGGGCGGTCCCCACTGCCTCGCCTACGGGGTGACCAGCGCCCACGTGCTGGCCGTTGAGGTCGTCCTGCCCGACGGGTCGCTGGCTCTCCTCGGGGGGCTCGACCCCGAGCCTCCCGGCTACGACCTTCGAGGCGCCTTCATCGGCAGCGAGGGAACCATGGGCATCGCCGTCCGCATCGCCGTGCGGCTGTCGCCGGACCCTCCTGCCGTGCGCACGATCCTGGTCGACTTCGCATCCATCGAGACAGCGGCGGCGACGGTCACCGGCATCATCGCCGCCGGCCTCGTGCCTGCCGCGTTGGAGATGATGGACGCCCGCATCACGTCGGCGGTGGAGGACTACGTCCACGCCGGGTTCCCGCGCGGCGCCGCCGCTGTGCTGCTCGTCGAGCTGGACGGGCTGCCGGCCGGGGTCGCGGCCTCGGCTCAGGTCGTGGCCGACGTGGCCACGGCGAACGGAGCCCGCACCGTCCGGGTGGCGGCCGACGAGGCCGAGCGGGCGCTGTGGTGGAAGGGGCGGAAGTCGGCTTTCGGTGCCGTCGCTCGCATCGCGCCCGACTACTACCTGCACGACACGGTCGTCCCGCGTACCCGTCTGGTGGAGGTTCTCTCGGAGGTCTATGAGATCGCGGCGCGTCACGAGCTGCTGGTGGTGAACGTCTTCCACGCCGGTGACGGCAACCTTCACCCCCTTCTCGTGTTCGACCGGAGAGAGCCCGGTGTGATGGACCGCGTCCACGCCGCCGGCACGGAGATGCTCGCCGCCTGCGTCGCCGTCGGTGGAGTGCTCTCAGGAGAGCACGGCATCGGCCTCGAGAAGCGGGACCACATGGGCCTCGTCTTCTCGGACGACGACCTCGATGCCCAGTGTCGTCTCCGCCTGGCCTTCGATCCCGAGCAGGTTTGCAACCCGCACAAGGTCCTTCCGTCCGGATCCGGCTGCGGCGACCTGCAGTCGGTGCCGGCGGGGGTCTGGATATGACGGGGCCAGCCGGAGCGGCAGCGACAGTCGACGGGCCCCTCCACGACTTCGCGGCCGAGGTCGGCACACGAGATCCCGTCGTGGCGGTGGGCGGTCGCACCCAGTGGACGGTCGGCGGCGATCCCGACCCCTCAGCTCGAGAGGTGCAGGCCCCGAGCGGGGTCGTGCGGCACGAGCCGGCGGAGATGATCGTCCGGGTCCGCGCCGGCACGAGCGTGGCCGAGCTCGACGCCGCCTTGGCGGAGGGGGGACAGACCGTCGCCCTCGATCCCATCGACCCACGAGACGCCACGGTGGGTGGGGTCCTGGCGGTGGGACACAGCGGCCCCCGCCGCCTGGGCTGGGGCGCGGTTCGTGACACGCTGCTCGAGGCTCGCTTCGTATCCGCCGAGGGTCGGCTGATCCGCGCCGGCGGACCTGTGGTCAAGAACGTCACCGGGTTCGACCTCTGCCGGCTCCTGGTCGGGTCCCTCGGCACGATCGGGTTGCTCGCCGAGGTCGTCCTGCGCGTACGGCCCCGTCCTCCTGTGTCCATCTGGCTCCGCGGCGCGGTGGAGGACCCCGACCGCCTTCAGCGCCACCTGTTCCGGCCCTCATCGGTCCTGTGGGACGGCGCCGACTGCTGGGTGCTCCTCGAGGGGCACCCGGCGGATGTCGACGCCGAGATTGCCGCCATCGGTCAGGGGTTCGAGCCGGTCCCGCAGCCTCCACCGCTGCCGAAGGCCGGTCGGTGGTCCGTGAGCCCGTCAGTCGTGCGCGAGGTCGTCACCACGCTCGAGCCCGACACCTTCGTCGCCGAGATCGGTGTCGGTGTCGTGCACGCGGAGACGGCGCCGGCGTTACGTCACGTGGAACCGGCGACGGCGGCGATCCAGCGACGGATCAAGACCCATTTCGACCCGACCGGGCGCCTCAACCCGGGCCGGATGGTGGCGTGAAGCTCGCCGTCTCCGACGAGGACCTCGCCGCCTGCGTGTCGTGTGGACTCTGCCTTCCGCACTGTCCCACCTACCGCGTCACGGGGGAAGAGTCGGCGTCACCCCGGGGTCGGATCGCCGCCATGCGCGCCACACACGACACCGACGCTTCGCCGGGCCCGGAGTTCACCGAGTTCATGGATCTTTGCGTGCAGTGCCGTGGGTGCGAGGTCGCCTGCCCCTCGTCGGTCCCCTTCGGCCGGCTGATGGAGGGAGCGCGTGCGACCCTCGCCGAGGAGACGACGTATCAGCCGCGGCGGCGCCGCTTGGCCTATGGGGTCCTCGGCCACCATCGATTGCTGCTGTCCGCGTCCTCGGCCGGCGCAGTCCTGCAGCGCCTGCATCTGCTGTCGCCTCGGCTGGGGCTGCCCTGGCTGCCGGTGCACCGGCGGCGGCTGCGACCGAGGACCGCATCTGCCTCGAGTGGGTCGTCCGGTCCTACCGACGCCTGGCTGTTCACCGGGTGCGTCATGGATGCCTGGATGCGCCCGACCCACGCCGCCGCCTTGCGCGTGATGGAGGCGACGGGCGCCGGCGTCGCCCTGCCTGGCCGGGGGGCCGACTGCTGCGGCGCTCTGCACCTGCACGCCGGCCTCCGCAGCGAGGCCCGGGCCCTGGCCCGCCGCGTCGCTGCATCCATGCCGGGCGACGCCCCCGTGGTGGTCGACTCGGCCGGCTGCGGCGCGGCCCTCAAGGACTGCGGCGAGCTGCTCGGCACCGAGGAAGGTCACCGCTTCGCCGACCGGGTCCAGGACATCCACGAGTGGCTGGCGGGGCGCGTCGACCGCCTGCCGCCTGCCAGCCGCCGGGTCACCGGACCGGTCGCGGTGCAGGATCCCTGCCACCTCCGCCACGTCCAGGGCGCTCACCACCACGTCCGCACGGTGCTCGCCCCCTACGCCGAGCTGGTCGAGGTCGACGACGACGGGCTGTGCTGCGGCGCGGGCGGGGCCTACGCCGGCCTCCACCGGGTCATGGCCAACGAGATCCGAGATCGCAAGGTCGCCGCCATCGCCGCCACGGGAGCACCGATCGTCGCCAGTGCCAACCCCGGTTGCATCGTCCACCTGGCCGGGGCGGGCCTTGACGTGCGCCATCCGGTCGATCTCATCGCCTGGTCCCTCGATGACCGCTGACCTCGACGACATCCGCGGCCGCCTCGAGACCATCGCCGAGGAGCTGGCAGACCTGGCCATGGAAGCGCTGCGCGACGCCATCGACGCCGGCGAGCAGCGCCGGCCGGCCGGGGAGCGACGCCTCACCCAGGCCCGCCGCTCGGTCGAGCGAGCCGCGTCGCTCCTGCGGTCCGACGACGGCGGTGAGTGAGCTCAGTCCTCCTCGTTCAGCGCGTCGATGAGCTGGCGGAGGCGGGCGTAGTGGATGCGGTCGAAGTGGAGTGCGATCCGGGGGAGGTCGACGTGGTCGCGGCCGGCGAGCTCCTGGGGGAGGGCCTCGATGCGGTGGATGTCGCCGCGGGCGCAGATGTCGGCGAACTCCCGGTTGAAGGCGGCCAGCTGCTCGTCCGAGGGAGCGGACCGCAGCCTGATGACCGTCAGGTCGCCCACGACGCGGAGCGAGTGGTAGCGGCGATAGAACTCGAGCACTTCGGCGGCGGCGCGGCCGACGTCGTCGGTGATGCGGTACAGGGCGGTGTCTCCGGGAGAGATAAGCCCTCGAGCACTGAGCTCGTCGCCCACGAAGCGCTCCCACGCTTGCCAGTACGTGCCACCCGGCAGGTCCAGCAATACGATCGGCGAGGGCTCCGCCTTTCCGGTCTGGAGCAGGGTGAGCAGCTCGAAGGCTTCGTCCATGGTGCCGAAGCCTCCCGGCAGCACGGCGTAGCCGTCGGACTCCTTGAGCAGCATCAGCTTGCGGGTGAAGAAGTACTTCATCTCGACCAGCTTGGGATCGCCGGAGATGAAGGCGTTGGGGGCGTCCTCGAACGGCAGCCTGATGTTGATGCCGAAGGCCTTGTCGGGGCCCGCCCCTTCGAGTCCCGCCGCCATGATGCCGGGGCCGGCCCCCGTCACCAGCATCCAGCCGGCGGCCGACAGCTTGGCAGCCAGCTCCCGGGCCTGGGCGTAGAGCGGATCATCGGGCGTCGTCCGAGCGGAGCCGAACATGGTCAGCTTGCGGATGGAGCGGTACGGGGCGAAGACGGCGAAGGCCTCGGCCATCTCCTTGACCGCCGCGTTGGTGATCTTGAGATCGAGACGGTCGGCCCCGTTGCTCGCCATGCGCAGCGTCGTGGCCAGGATCTCGAACAGCTGATCGCGGTTGGAATGGGCCCCCGCCGCGTTGAGGAGCTCCTCGATGCTGTGATCGATCTCTGGCTTGCCGGTTCGACGTCGCCTGGCGCGCTCGGCCACTCGGCCTCGCTCAGGCTGGCGTCGGCACCCGCTCGTACAACGTGGTTCGCTGCTCGAGCCGGCGCCCGATGGGTTCGACGATCGCCCGGAAGCCCTCCTCGTCCATGGCCTGCCCGTGGCTGGCTCCTGCCGCCCGGGAGATGTTCTCGTCCATGAGGGTGCCGCCGAGGTCGTTGGCCCCCGCCATGAGGGCCTGGCGCACGCCACCGGGGCCCATCTTGACCCAGCTCACCTGGATGTTCGGCACCGAGTGGTGGTAGGCGATGCGGGCCACGGCGTGCATGAGCAACGCCTCGCGGAACGTCGGACCCGGCCGGGCTCTGTGCTGGAGGTAGATGGGCGCGGCCATGTGAACGAAGGGCAGGGGCACGAACTCGGTGAAGCCCCCGGTCTCCTTCTGGAGCTGTCGGGTGCGCACCATGTGGCGGGCCCAGTGCACCGGGGACTCCACGGAGCCGAACATGATGGTGATGTTCGACCGCAGCCCGATGGAGTGGGCGACGCGATGCGCCTCGAGCCACTCCTCGGTGTCGATCTTGTCCGGGCACAGCACGGCCCGCACGTCGTCGTCGAGGATCTCGGCGGCGGTTCCCGGCAGCGTCTTGAGGCCGGCGTCCATCAGCCGCCGGAGGTAGGAGGCCAGCGGCTCGTCCAGACGCCGGGCTCCCTCGGTCACCTCCAGGGCGGTGAAGCCGTGGATGTGGATCCGATCGGACGCGGCCCGCACCGCCTTGATCACCTCCAGGTAGTAGTCACCATCGAAGCTCGGGTGGATTCCGCCCTGGAGGCACACCTCGGTTGCGCCCAGCGCCTCGGCCTCTGCCACCCTCGTCGAGATCTCGTCCAGCTCCAGCAGGTACGGGCTGCCCCGCAGACTGAGCGACAGCGGGCCCTTGGAGAAGGCGCAGAAGCGACACTTGAAGGTGCAGACGTTGGTGTAGTTGATGTTGCGGTTGATCACCCAGGTGACCGCGTCCCCGACGGTCTCCCGGCGGAGCCGATCGGCCGTCTCGGCCACGGCCGCCACCTCCGGACCGCGAGCAGCGAACAGCTGGGCGATCTCCTCGACGCCAGGCTCCTGTCCCTGCAGTACCCCCGACAGCACCTCGGACACGGCGCCACCGTCCCAGGAACGACCGGGAGGGGTGGCGCCGGACGTGGTGGCGCCGGCAGTGGCGTCGGCACCCAGCAGCGCCGGGGGATCGGCGGTCCCGCCCGACGCCCAGCCATCGTCCCGGCCCAGCCCCTCGGCGTCGGAACGGTCGAGCACGGGGAAGCGCATGGCCGGGTCGAGCCAGCGCTCGGGCTCGAGCGCGTACTCGGGATAGATCGTCAGGCGGGGGGCCAGGACGAAGCCACGCGCCTCGGTCGTGCGCCGGAGGGCGTCGACCGCCGGCCACGGGCGTTCGGGGTTGACGTGGTCGGCGGTGACGGGCGAGACCCCTCCCCAGTCGTCGATGCCGGCGTCGAGCAGGGCGCCGAAGTCGTCCGAGAGGTTCGGCGGCGCCTGGAGATGGATCTCGGGCGGGAGCACGAGGCGGGCCACGCCGACCGACCACAGGTACTCCTCGGCTGGACACGGCGGGTGGGTGTGCATGGCGGTGCCGGCCTTGGGGAGGAAGTTCTGGACGATGACCTCCTGCACGTGCCCGTGGCGGGCGTGGGAGGCGGCGATCGCCTCCAGGGCGACGATGCGGTCGGCGCGGCTCTCGCCGATGCCGACCAGGATGCCGGTGGTAAAGGGAATGTGCAGCTCACCGGCGGCATCGAGGGTCGCCAGCCGTCGTTCAGGAGTCTTGTCCGGGCTTCCCCGATGGCAGTCGACCTCGGCCAGGGTCTCGATCATCATCCCCTGGCTGGTCGACACGGGCCGCAGGCGGGCCAGCTCGTCGGGGTACAGGGCACCGGCGTTGGCGTGGGGGAGGAGACCCGTCTCGTCCCTGACCAGCGCGGCCGCCGCTTCGAGGTACTCGACTGTCGAGCCGTAGCCCCCCGCCGCCAGCCACTCGCGCGCGGCGGGGTAGCGTTCCTCGGGCCGCTCACCCAGCGTGAACAACACCTCGTGACAACCGGCGACAGCGCCCGCCCTGGCGACGGTGAGGACATCGGGCAGCGACAGATACGGCGCGGTCACGCGGGCCGGGGCGGTGGCGAAGGTGCAGTAGGCGCAGCGGTCACGACACAGCCGGGTGAGGGGAACGAAAACCTTGGGCGAGTAGGTCACCCGCATGCCGTGGGCGCCGTCACGGACGTGACTCGCTGCCGACAGCACCTCCTCGAGGGGTGCTCCGACGAGGTCCGATCGCATGGACGTCACTGTAGTGAGGCCGGTCCCGGCCACCGGACGTTATCGGGGCGCCGCCTCCCGGTCGACGAGCCAGATCACGCGCTCGGCGTCGACCCGAGCCGCCGGCAGGTCGGCCCCGTCGACCACGGCCTGGAGCGCCTCGCGCTTGGACGCACCCGCCACCGTGAACAGCACCAGCCGGGAACGGGCGATACCCGACAAGGTGAGGGTCATCCGCGGGTGGGGGTTGCGGGCGTTGGGGTCGGAGTTCAAGCACACGAGGCGGCCGGGGTCGGCGTCCAGGGCGGGAGAACGGGGGAACAGCGAGGCGGTGTGGCCGTCCGGCCCCAGCCCGAGGTGCGTGATGTCGAACCTTCCCACCTCGCCGACCCTCAGCTGGTACGGGTCGGGACCTTCCTCGCAGCGCATCGGATAGACAGCGTTGGCGGCACCGACCCGTTCCAGCAGCGCCTCGCGGACCAGGCGCTGGTTCGAGTCGGGGCTGTCGGGCGGGACGCAGCGCTCGTCGCCCCAGTAGACGTCGACGGCCCACCAGTCGATGCGCTGGGCCCCGTCGACGGCGAGCCGCTCGTAGCACTGCCGAGCGGTGTCCCCGCCCGACAGGGCGATGGAGAACGAGTCACCGGGACGTGTGGCGAACGCGTCGATCACCCGGGCGGAGAACTCACCCGGTACGTCGTCGACCACCACGAGCTCACCGTTCATCGATGCGCGTCCAACGCCGCCGCCACAGCCCGCTCGTAGATGAGATCGTGACCGCTCAAGGTCAGGGCGGCGGTCAGACCGGTGGCCAGCGGATCGGCTGGCAGCTTGACCGCGTCATGGCGCCGGCCCACGCCCTCGATCTCCGCTACCGCCGTCACGAGGTCCTCCTCCTCGCTCGCCACGCTGAAGCGGCCTGCCCCACGGGGACCCGACGCGGAGAGCTCGACGGCGGGACGATCCGCCGATCGGCGTGTGACAGACGAAGCCGGCAGCTCCAGGCGGTCCATGAGCCAGCCCGACAGCAGGAAGGCCGTACCGGGTGCGCCGGCCACCTCGGCCCGGTCCACGTCGTCGGCGAACGCCCGGAGCTGGCCGACGGCGAAGATCGCCGCCACGAGACGCCGCCACGGCGTCAGACAGAGCCACGACAGGTCGATCACGGGCCGGCGCTGCGAAACGTCGAGCAGGAGCGAGAAGGCCTCTGCCGTCGGCTCGCCGGCCGTGCGACTGGCCGACCGGCCGTTGGACGACTCGGCGGGCGACTCCACGATGACCGCATCGGCGGCGCCGACGAGAGGCTCGGCGGCCTCCGGGATCGATGACGCGTACCACACGGTGACGGGAAGGTCGCCAAGGGTCAGTGGCTCGACGACCGAGTCGAGATGGTCGCACGCCGGGCCGCTCACCATGATCAGCACCTCTTCCCACCAGACGGGGCGGGCGTCGATGGTGGCGTGATACAGGCGCACCTCGGCGTCGACGTTGGCACTGCCAGCGGGATCCGGGATCAGGATCACGGTGCGGCCCGGGTTGCGGCCGCCCAGCCGTCGCATGGCTTCACGGGCGCGCCGGACATCGACGTCGCCCTCTGCCACCACGACCAGGTTGATGGTGCTGACGCGCGTGGCTGCCCGCTCCTCTCCCCGGCGCAGGTCCAGCAGGGCGTCGTCGACCTGGCCGATGGTGACACCCCGGCCCGACCAGGAGGCCATCGGCGTCGGCTCGGTGGTCTGGGCGCCAGCGCCCGGCCGTGGCGCTAGGGAGTCCGCCACCGTCTACCGTCGCGCTCGAGGAGCAGGTCCGCCTCCTTCGGTCCCCAGGTACCGGCTTCGTAGCCCGATAGCGGAGGCTGGCCCCGAGCCCACGACTCCAGCACGGGATCGACGATGCGCCAGGCCTGGTCGACCTCGTCGCTGCGGATGAACAGCGTGGGGTCGCCTACCATGGCGTCGAGCAGGAGGCGCTCGTACGCCTCCGGAGTCTCCTCCATGAACGCGGCGCCGTACGAGAAGTCCATCGACACCGTGCGTACCCGAAATGTCTGTCCGGGCACCATCGCACCGAAACGCAGGGTGATGCCCTCGTCGGGCTGGATCCGCATCACCAGGGCGTTGGGCTCGAGCCCCTCGGCCAGGCTGCCTTTGAAGGACAGGTGCGGCACTTTGTGGAACTGCATGGCCACCTCGGTGACCCTCTTGGGGAGCCGCTTGCCGGTGCGCACGTAGACGGGAACCCCGCCCCACCGCCAGTTGTCGACGTTGAGGCGCATGGCGACGTAGGTCTCGGTCGTGCTGGTGGGGTCCACGCCCTCCTCCTGGCGGTACCCGATGACCTTCTCGGCACCGATCCAGCCTTCCTCGTACTGCCCTCGGACGACGTCGGTGGCCACCATCTCCGGTGACGGTATCTCGACGGCGCGCAGCGCCTTCACCTTCTCGTCCCTGATCCCCTGGCCGTCGATCCACACCGGAGGCTCCATCAGCGTCAGCGCCAGGACCTGCATGACGTGGTTCTGCACGATGTCGCGCAGGGCGCCGGCGGTCTCGTAGAAGCCGCCGCGGTGGCCGACGCCAAGCTCCTCGGCCACGGTGATCTGCACGTGATCCACGTACCGGCGGTTCCAGATGGGCTCGTAGATGGCGTTGGCGAAGCGAAGGGCCAGGACGTTCTGGACCGTCTCCTTCCCCAGGTAATGATCGATCCGGTACACCTGGTCCTCGTCGAAGGACTCGTGGATGGCCTCGTCGAGCTTGGTGGCCGAGGCGAGGTCGCGGCCGAAGGGTTTCTCGATCACGAGGCGCACGAACGAATGCTCGTCGGCGGGCTTGTTGAGGCCGTGCTCACCCAGAGCGCCGGCGACCTCGCTGAAGACGGCGGGGATGGTGGCCAGGTAGTACAGGCGGTTCCCGCTCGTACCCGCGGTCTTGTCGAGCTCGCCCATCACCCGCTTGAGCTTGTCGAACGTGTCCGGGTGCCCGTAGTCGCCGGAGACGTAGCGAAACCGCGTCACCTCGGCCTCCCACTCGGGTCCTCCGTCGGGCACGGCCTGGAGGGCGAGGTTGCGGAAGTCGTCGTCACTGAGGTCGCTGCGGGCCACGCCGACCACGGCGCAGGTCGTACCCAGCGCCCGGCGACGGGCGAGACGGGCCAGCGCCGGAAGGATCTTGCGCGAGGTCAGGTCGCCCGAGGCGCCGAAGATGACCAAGACGAGCGGCGGCGCTCGGCGTGCGCCTTCCAGACCCTCCGCCAGCCGGCTGGCCGCGTCGGCCCCGACCTCGGCCACGTCGGTGCTCACCTCTTCCACCCCTTCCTCTCCGCCAGCGCCGTCATCTGCTCGTCGTCTACTGGCCGCCCGTCAGGGCGTTCGCCTTGTCGCTCAGGCTCTGGAGGAGCTCGTCGAAGGACTTGCCGAAGGCGGCGACACCCTCGTCCTCGAGCGTCTGGGCGACGTTGGCCATGTCGACGCCGAGCTCACCGAGGTCGTCGAGGACCTTCTGGGCCTGACTGGCCGTGGCGTCGACGGTGCGGGCGACGACGCCGTGGTCGAGAAAGTCGTCGAGCGTGGCGTCGGGCATCGTGTTCACGGTGTGCGGGCCGATCAGGCTGTTGACGTAGGCCAGGTCGGCGTAGTGAGGGTTCTTGGTGGACGTGGAAGCCCACAGCGGCCGCTGGACGTGGGCGCCCTTGGCCGCCAGCGACTCCCAACGCGGCCCGGAGAACCGGTCCTCGAAGAGCTGATACGCGAGCTTGGCCTGCGCCACCGCCGCCTTGCCTCGAAGGGCGAGCGCCGCCTTCGCCCGCGAGCCACCTACCTGGTCGGCCAGGGCCTCGAGGCGACGGTCGACCTCGGTGTCGACCCGGCTCACGAAGAAGGACGCCACACTGGCCACCCGAGACAGGTCGGCTCCGGGCTTGGTGGCCAGCTCCTCGAGCCCCGACAGGTAGGCCTCGATCACGTCGCCGTGGCGCTCGATGCTGAAGATCAGCGTGACGTTGATGTTGCGGCCCTCGCTGATCATCTGGCGGATGGCGGGGACGCCCTCGGCCGTGGCCGGGATCTTGACGAACAGGTTGGGGGAGTCGATGCGGCGATGCAGTGAGCGCGCCGCTTCGATGCTGGCGTCCGTGTCGTGGGCCAGGGCCGGCGCCACCTCGAGGGAGACGAAGCCGTCCGTGCCACCACTCGAGTCGTACAGTGGCCGCAGCACGGCGAGCGCGTTGGTGATGTCGTTGATCACCAGCTCCCAGTAGGCCTCGTCGACGGCCATCTTGCCCGTCAGCGTGCGGTACTGGTCGTCGTAGTCGTCACCCCCCTCGATGGCCTTGGCGAAGATCGTCGGGTTGGACGTGACCCCGCGCACGCCCTGGTCGACCAGCCCGGCCAGCCGGCCGCTGGTCAGGAACGATCGCTTGAGATTGTCGATCCAGGGACTCTGGCCCTCCTGCTCGAAGAGCTCATGCAGCTTGGTCATCGGTCGTCCTCTCTTCCCCCTGATGGCCACCTGACCGCTTCCCGTCGGGCCGGAACCGCCTCCGATCCCGTGGCTCCCGCCGGCCACGGGTCAACCCTACCCAGCTGGCTGCTACTCCCGCCGTCCGTCCACCTCCTGGAGGAGGGCAATGGATGCCGTGAAGCCATGGAGAAAATTTCGTCCACCCACGGGCCCCAGCTCGCCGGCGGCGAAGAAACCGGCCATGGGGATCTCACCCACCGTCTCCGCCAGTGCGCCGGCGTCATGGTGGGGAGCGCCGAACAGGCGGGTGCCCCGACCGTTGCAGGTGAACATCAAGGCCGCATCGGCGTGACGCCCGTCCAGCATGGTTCGCAGGTCTTCGTCGGCGGCAACCGCATCGCGGAGATGGAACTGGACCGTGGTCCCGAGCTCGACCACATCGTTGACGGCGATGGCGCCGGCCGAGCGGTCGGCGCCGATCACGTTGCGGACGAGAAAGTCGCCCCGGCCGAACTCGGCCTTGTGCTCGTCGATGACGCGACCGAGATGCAGTCCGCCCGCGTTGATGAGGGCAACGTCCCGCTCCGCCAGCTCGCGCCGGGCGAGGTCGACCAGACGCTCGAGTGCCGGCTGCCCCCCGAGCTCGTAGACGACGTTGCCCTCGGCGCGCGTCACGGCCAGGGGGTGCCCGACGGGACGACACCCTTGCGAGACGACGGCAGCCAGCTCGACCCCGGGCCCGAGGATGGCGCCGACCGCGCCACCCACCCGCATGGTGTCGTCCAGCACAATTCGGTTGCCGCCCGGGCCCCGGGCAGCTGACGCCATCCCTCCGATCACCGGCAGGCCCGGGTGCGCCTGCGCCACCCAGTCGATGAACGCCTCCACGGGGAACGTGAAGGGGTCGGCCACCAGGAACAGGCCTCCGGGCTCGAACGGCAGCTCGCCCGGCCACCCGGTGACAGACAACTGTCCGTCGCCCCCCACGTCGCCGGTGGCGCTCCCGACACCGCCGGCGGTGACGACGTCGAGGCCCACAGGGATGACCCGACCGAACCGCCCCGCCCACAAGCAGACGGCGGGCCCGCCCTCGACCTCACGGTTGACCCCGGCGACCGACTCCGCCGCACATCCGATCAAGGTCCGCGGCTCGAGGATGGCTCGCACCGCGCCTGCCGCGTCTTCCAGCGCACCGGCGTGAGGAGGCGTGACGAACAGCACGACGAGGTCGGGCTCGGTCCCGAGCTTCTCGAGCACCTGGCCGGCGACCTCCCCCGTGGCGTGGGCACCGACGGGATGCTCCGAGATCGCGGAGGCGAATGGCACCGCCCCTTACCCTACCGGCGCGAACGGGCCGCGTTCCGCCGGCAGGGGACCGTCGTGGTCGACAGGCCCACGCGTCACCGAGCTCGCGGTGCGCCAGTCAGCCGACCGCTTCGCGCTGCTCGTCCTCGCTGGGCCGATCTCCGGGGACGGCCGTCGGGCGGTCCGACTCTTCCCGGCGGGGGCTCTTGAGCTTCACGTCACCGTGACGAACGACGGCCAGGCCCGAGCGCTCGAGCGCCCGCACAGCCCACCACGCCGGGTCGACCTGTCCTCGCCCCAGGGCGAAGCGGGCCGAGGTCGGCGCGGCGTGATGATTGTTGTGCAGCCCCTCGCCGAGCGTGATCCAGGCCAACCACTGGTTGTTGCGAGCGAGGTTGTCGTAGGGCTGCCGCCCCCAGGTGTGACCGATGGCATTGATGGCGGCGCTCAGGAGGAGGTAGACGACGGTGTGGACGGCGGCTGCGACCAGCGCCAGCTTCCATCCCAGGATGAGCCAGAGCACGCCGTAGCCCAGCGCCAGGCCGATCAGGGCATGGTCGAACAGCACACGGTCCCAAGCGTCGGCGCGGAGGTCGCGGGCATACCGGCCGACGGTGGCATCGTCTCGAGCAGTACGGCGGTACATGACCACGTTGCCGAACTGCACAGCGGCATAGCCCTCGAGGACGGGGGAGTGGGGATCGCCCTCGACGTCGGTGAAGGCGTGGTGCTTGCGGTGCACGGCCACCCACTGCCTCGGTCGGATGCCGGTCGTGATCCACGTGAGCAAGCGGAAGACGGCGGTCGCCAACGGCGAGAGGGTCATGGCCCGGTGGGCCAGGGTCCGATGGAGATAGACGGTCGTGACGAGGATGGCCAGCTGGCAGGTGAGCAGGCCGACGAAAACGGCGACAAGAACCGGGGGCACGAAATCACGGTAGCAGGTACACCTTCGCCCGAATCACTGCTGACGCAGGTCACACGAGGTGTTCGCCGTGGTGTTCGCTCCTCGTTGCCGACTGTTGCCGATGTTGTTGCCGAGGCGGTCGCCGACCCCGGGAGGCCCGGGAGGTCGCGTCCAACGACCAGCCGGCCCCGCGGCCGGCGACCGCAGGCACACAGAGACGGGGTCAGGGAGGCGGGGCCAGATACTCGGATAGCGTCTGGCCGTGACGCCGACCGATCCGAGGGTGCAGGTCCCGCCCAACTGTGACCTCACCCTCGGGATGGTGTGCCTGGAAAAGTCCGAGCCCGGGCGGACCATGTGGCGCATGGTCGCCGATGAACGCTTCGCCAACCCGACGGGGGTGCTCCAGGGCGGGTTTGTCACGGCCTTCGCCGACTCGGCCATGGGGGCTGCGTCGCTCACCTGGGCCAGGGAGCGCAAGGTCTTCTCCGCCAACGCCGAGTTGAAGATCAGCTTCTTCAAGCCCGCTCGCGTGGGATCAACCCTGACGTGCACGGCGTGGGTCGTGTCGGGCGGCTCGCGGGCGGCGTTCGTAGAAGCCGACGTCACCGACGACGAGGGTCGGATGGTCGCCCGAGCCACCTCGACCTACCTACTCAGCCCACGGTCGTGACGACAGGGCGGGAGCCGCTTCCGTTGCCGATGTTCCCCCTGGGTACCGTGCTCTTTCCCCACATGGGCCTGCCCCTGCACGTCTTCGAGTCGCGCTATCGGGCCCTCATGCGTGACTGTCTCGCCGGCAACGGCGAGTTCGGGGTCGTCCTCATCGAACGCGGCTCGGAGGTCGGCGGCGGCGACACGCGCTTCCCGATCGGCACGGTAGCGCTCATCGCCGAGTCGGCCGAGCTCCCGGACGGACGGTGGGTCCTGTTGGCGACCGGCACCCGACAGATCAGGGTGACCGCCTGGCTGCCGGACGACCCGTACCCGGTCGCCCTGGTCGAGGACGTGGCCGATCCCCCGATGACGGCGGAGGACATGGAGCATCTCGAGCTCGCTTCGCGGGCCGTACGCCGTGCGCTCGCCCTCCAGACCGAGCTGGCCGACCACCCAGGGGTACCGGCCACCGTCGCCCTCGACGACGAGCCCGCCATCGCGGCGTGGCAGTTGTGCGCCATCGCCCCACTCGGCCCTGTCGATCACCAGCATCTGCTGGAGACGCCGGACGTCCAGAGCCGTCTGCGGCTGTTGGCCGACCTCGCCACGGCGGCCGGCGACCTGCTCGCCTACCGCTTGTCCGACGGCGACCCCGAATAGGGGCTGGCGCCCTCGGCCGACGTCACCGCTCGGGAACTCCTGGCGGTTCCACGTATGGTCGAAAACCGGGCGCCGAGGCCGTACCCGGGCGGCCACTTTCGACGCAACGTGGAACCGGACAACTGCCCCGGCCGGCAGCACCAGGCGAGTGTCAGGCAGAGGCCGGGAGCCTGTCCGAATGCTTGCGTGCTGACCCGTTGGCGGGATAGTAAGGCTGAGCCCATCGGAGGAGCGGATGCCCGAGACCAGCGAAGATCGGCCGCTGCCGGCGCTCGTGTCCGAGCTCAGGGACCTCCTGCTGCGGTACCTGCGGCAGGAGACGCTGGACCCGATCAAGGACCTGGGCCGCTTCGTCCTCTTCGGCCTGGTGGGCTCGGCGGTGCTCGTGACGGGGCTCGCCCTGCTGGAGATCGCGCTGCTGCGGGGTCTCCAGGAGATGACGGGCGCGACGTTCACCGGGAACCTCACGTGGGTCCCCTACGGCATCTGCGCCCTCAGCGGTCTGGCCGTGGCCGCCCTGGCGTTGGCGGCCGTGGGGCGAGGGCGGGCCAAGGCCCGGGCCAAAGGAGGAGCAGAGACATGAGCGCGGCGCAGGCCGAGGACCGGGTCACGACCAAGGACATCGAGACCAAGTTCCGACAGATCCGCGGTCAGTTCGAGCAGACCACCGAGTCGGCTCGTTCGGGCCTCGTGGCTGCCGGCATCGCCGGGGCGGTGATCATCATCACCGTCGTCTACGTGCTCGGCCGTCGGCAGGGCCGCCGTCGGTCGACAGTGGTCGAGATCAGGCGGGTCTGAGGTGTTCGAGCGCCTGCTCCGCAGGCTCAGGAGCACCGGCATGCGCCGGGGGGTTCTGGGTGGAAACCGGGTGTGGACGATCGTCTGGCTCACCGCCTTCGCCATTTTGAGGTGGGGCATCCGTCGCGAAGAGGTCGTGTACTCCGAGTCGCTCCCACCAGGCGCCCGCCTCACGATCACGCACGAGGAACCCCCGGGCAAGCACAAGGGGCGGCGGGCGGGACGCCGTTGAGCGACCGATTCGCGGTCGGCGACCGGGTCCTGCTCCTCGACTCGAAACGCCGCCGCCATCTGGTCACGTTGACGAACCAGGGCCGGTTCCACAGCCATTCAGGGATCGTCGAGCACTCCCTGCTGATCGGCAGCCCCGTCGGTACGACAGTGCGATCGACGACAGGGGCCCGCTACGTCGCCCTCCGTCCGACGCTCTCGGAGCTGGTGCTGGAGATGCCTCGGGGCGCCCAGGTCATCTACCCGAAGGACCTCGGAGCGATCCTCATGGCGGCCGACGTCTTTCCGGGGGTGCGGGTCGTCGAGGCCGGTGTCGGCTCGGGAGCCCTGTCGATGGCGCTGCTGCGCGCCGGTGCCGAGGTCATCGGCTACGAGCTGCGACCGGACTTCGCCGTCCGGGCCGAGGCCAACGTGACCCAGCTACTCGACGGGCGCCAGGCCCGGCGGTTTCGTGTCGAGCAGCGAGACGTGTACGAGGGCATCGGCGAGACCGGCGTGGACCGTGTCGTACTGGACCTTCCCGAGCCGTGGCGCGTGGTCCCGCACGCCGAAGCCGCCATGCGCCCGGGGGGGATCCTCGTCGCCTACCTGCCCACGATCGGTCAGGTGACGCAGCTGCGCGAGACGTTGAACGACAGCGCCTTCGGGCTGGCCGAGACGCTCGAGGTGCTCCAGCGGACGTGGCACGTCGAAGGCAGATCAGTCCGTCCCGACCACCGCATGGTCGGTCACACAGGCTTTCTCACCCACGCCCGTCTGCTCGTGGCTGAACCTGCCCAGCCCGATAGGGGACAGCACCACGACCCGGTGTGACCAACGACCACCACCGACAAGGCGGACACGACGCCGGGGCGGAGCGGGAGCGTGCTGGAGAACGAGGGCTGGTAGCGGCTAAATGCCGACGCGCAGGTCGTCAGGCGTGGGCCTCACGCCTTCTCGACGAAGATGCACTCGCCCGGACACTCCTCGGCCGCTTCGACCACGGCGTCCTCGAGATCGGATGGCACGGTGGCCATTCCCTCGGCGCCGCCAGGGTCGTTCAGGACCTTGTCGTCCTCTTTGACGTAGGCCAAGCCATCGTCCAGCAGCGTGAACACTGCGGGCGCGATCTCCTCACAGAGACCGTCGCCGGTGCAGAGATCCTGGTCGATCCAGACCTTCATCAGCATGCCTCTCGGGACGTCGCGGTCGTTCCTGAACCTAACGATCCAGACCGGCAGTGTCAATTTCCACGGCAAGGGCGGGGGAAATTTGCCGGCCAAACCGGGATCGGGGACAAGGCCCAAGTCCAGGGTATAGCGCCGTAGGTGCGTGTCGAGGCGCATGACACCGGTGTATGTTCGCCAAGTGAGGTGAGAGGAGGTGGTTCCGACGGCAGACTCCGAGTCCCAGCGTCGGCTCGCCGCCTACGAGCGCGACATGACCCAGCTCCGTGAGCAGGCCAAGGTGCTGGAGGACGAGATCGTCACGCTCCGCCGCCGGCTCCAGGATGCACCCAAGCGTGTGCGCACCCTCGAAGAGAAGTTGCTCGAGACGAAGGGCCAGCTGGCCCAGGCCGTCTCCCAGAACGAAAAGCTGACCTTCACCCTCCAGCAGGCGAGGGAGCATATCGCCACCCTGCGGGAGGAGGTGGAGAAGCTCACCCAGCCACCCTCCGCCTACGGCACCTATCTGGCCCGCAACGACGACGGCACCGTCGACGTCTTCTCGGGCGGGCGCAAGGTGCGCGTCTCGCTGCACCCCGAGCTGGTGGTCGAGGATCTCAAGCGGGGCGACGAGGTGGTCCTCAACGAGTCGCTGAACGTCGTGCTGGCCCGGGAGGCCGACCTGTCGGGTGAGGTCGTCACGGTCAAGGAGCTCCTCGAGGACGGCCGGCGGGTGGTCGTGCTCGGGCGGGCCGACGAGGAGCGGGTCGCCGACCGGTCCGAATCCCTCATGGACATCCAGCTCCGGGCGGGGGACTCGGTGCTCCTCGACCCGCGTACCGATCTGCTCCTCGAGCGGCTTCCTCGACCAGAGGTAGAGGAGCTCATCCTCGAGGAGGTGCCCGACATCTCCTATGCCGACGTCGGGGGCCTCGACGACCAGATCGAGGCCATCACCGACGCCGTCGAGCTGCCGTTCCTGCACCGGGAGCTGTTCGTCAAGCACCGCCTGCCCGCTCCGAAGGGAGTGCTGCTCTACGGCCCGCCCGGCTGCGGCAAGACGCTGATCGCCAAGGCGGTGGCCAACTCGCTGGCCAAGAAGGTCGCCGAGCAGTCCGGCGACCGCAAGGCCAGGAGCTATTTCCTCAACATCAAGGGGCCCGAGCTGCTCAACAAGTACGTGGGCGAGACCGAACGCCAGATCCGGCTGGTGTTCCAGCGGGCGCGGGAGAAGTCGGAGGAGGGGGTGCCGGTCATCGTCTTCTTCGACGAGATGGACTCCCTGTTCCGGACCCGCGGGTCGGGCATCAGCTCCGACATGGAGTCCACCGTCGTGCCCCAGCTCCTGGCCGAGATCGATGGCGTGGAGGCCTTGCGCAACGTCATCGTCATCGGGGCGTCGAACCGTGAGGACCTCATCGACCCGGCCATCCTGCGCCCCGGTCGTCTCGACGTGAAGATCAAGATCGAGCGGCCCGACGAGGAAGCGGCCGCCCAGATCTTCTCCCGCTACCTCTATCCCGACCTGCCGCTGGACTCCGAGGAGGTCACATCCCTCGGCGGTGGGGACCGCGACAAGGCGGTGCGGCGCATGGTCGAGACGACGGTCGCGACCATGTACCAGTCCGACGAGCTCAACCGTTTCCTCGAAGTCACCTACCAGAACGGGGACAAGGAGATCCTCTACTTCAAGGACTTCGCCTCCGGCGCCATGATCGAGAACATCGTCCGTCGGGCCAAGAAGCTGGCCATCAAGCGAACCATCGCCCAGCAGGGCGAGGGCATCCGTACCGACGATCTGCTCGATTCCATCAGGCAGGAGTACAAGGAGCACGAGGACCTGCCCAACACGACCAACCCCGACGACTGGGCCAAGATCTCCGGCAAGAAGGGCGAGCGGATCGTCTACGTTCGCACCCTGCTTTCCGAGGGCAAGGAGGCGACGGGTGGACGCTCGATCGAGCGCGTGGGGACCGGCCAGTACCTCTAACGACCCCTTGGGGCGACCGGTGAGGCAGCAGACCGTCCCACGGGCGGCGGCACCAGGGTAGGGTCCCTTCGTGGCCATCCCGAAGGTGTGCGGCATCGAGACCGAGTACGGCATCCAGTCCGTCGGCCCTGGCGAGGCCAACCCCATCGCCGCCTCGTCGGTCCTCATCAACGCCTACGTCGCCGAGCTGCAGCGCCGCGTGGGGTGGGACTTCGAGGACGAGAGCCCCGGGAACGACGCCCGCGGCTTCGCCCGCGAGGACGCTCCCGAGGTCGAGACGCACCTCGTCAACGCCGTCCTGACCAACGGGGCCAGGTACTACGTCGATCACGCCCACCCTGAGTTCTCGACGCCGGAGTGCCTGACGGCCAAAGAGCTCGTCCGGTACGACAAAGCGGGGGAGCACATCCTCACCCGTTCAATGGAGGCGGCCGGCCGACTCCTGCCCGCCGGCGAGGCGATCGTCGTCTACAAGAACAACTCCGACCACAAGGGCAACTCGTACGGCACCCACGAGAACTACCTGATGAACCGGGCCGTGCCCTTCGCCAGGATCGTGCAGCACGTGGTGCCTCACTTCGTGTCCCGCCAGATCTACACCGGTGCCGGCAAGGTGGGCACCGAGGCGTCGGCGGGTGGATCGGCCGAGGTTCCCTTCCAGCTGTCGCAGCGGGCGGACTTCTTCGAGGAGGAGGTCGGCCTGGAGACGACCCTCAAGCGGCCCATCGTCAACACCAGGGACGAACCCCACGCCGACGCCCAGAAGTACCGTCGGCTCCACGTCATCGTGGGCGACGCCAATCTGGCCGAGGTGGCCACCTACCTGAAGGTGGGCGTGACGGCCATCGTCCTGGCCATGATCGAGGACGACTGGTACGGCGACCGTGACCTTTCGCTGGCGACGCCCGTGCGGGCCATCCGCCAGGTCTCCCACGACCTGACGCTGTCAGAGCCGCTCGAGCTGGCCGAGGGGGGCACGACCACCGCACTCGGGATCCAGTGGGACCTGCTCGAGCTGGCCCGCAAGTACGCAGAGGACCGCGGGCTGGACTGCGTGGGCGACGAGGAGACCGGCGAGGAGGTGCTCAGGCGCTGGGAGGCGACGCTCCACGCCCTCGAGACCAACCCCGCCAGCCTGGCCAACCAGCTCGACTGGGTGGCAAAGCACCAGCTCATCGAGGGATACCGCGACCGACACGGGCTGGCCTGGTCCGACCACCGCCTGACGGCCATCGACCTGCAGTACCACGACCTGCGTCCCGGGCGGTCCCTCTTCGCCCGGATGCCGATGGAACGGTTGGTCGACGAGGCCGCGGTGACCGAGGCCATGACCGAGCCGCCCCGGGACACCAGGGCGTACTTTCGGGGCAGGTGCCTCCAGCGTTGGGCGTCCTCGGTCGCCGCCGCCAACTGGGATTCTCTGGTCTTCGACCTGGGGTCGGATCCGCTGCGCCGAGTGCCCATGATGGAACCGCTGCGGGGAACGGCCGCCCACGTCGATAATTTGTTGGCGGGATGTTCGAGCCCGGCTGAGCTGTTGGAACAGTTGGGTTCCTAGGAGAAGAAGTGGACAATGGCAGAACGTGAGCTCAAGAAGCGGCCGTCGACCACACGGGATGAAGAGGTCGTCGAGGAGGCCGTGCCCACGTCGGAGAAGGGCGAGAAGCTCAAGGCGGAGCTGGATGACCTCCTCGACGAGATCGACGAGGTGCTGGAGGACAACGCCGAGGAGTTCGTGCGCAACTACGTGCAGAAGGGCGGGCAGTAGACGGACGCCCGGCCCGCGCCGGAGCGGGCGGGGGACGGCATCGCGGACGGCCATCACCCGGTATGGTTCGCCCCGATGAGCCTGCCCATGTTCACCCCGGGCGACGATCCGGGGCCGAGCTTCACCGACCTGCTGCGCCGGAGCGGCCATTCCCAGCCCTTCGGCCCGGCCATCCGGCCGCCCCAGGACAGGGGGATTCCGCAGGTGGTGGCGCCGGCGCCAGCCGCCGGGCCCGAGATCCGACACGGCACGACAGTGGCCGCCCTGCGCTACGCCGACGGCGTGGTGATGGCGGGTGACCGTCGGGCCACGGAGGGGTTCAGCATCGCCCATCGGGCGATCGAGAAGGTGTTCCCTGCCGACCGTCACTCGGGGGTGGCCTTCGCGGGGGCGGCCGGGCCTGCGATCGAGATGGTGAGGCTGTTCCAGACCCAGCTCGAGCACTACGAGAAGGTGGAAGGGATGGCGCTGAGCCTGGAGGGCAAGGCCAACCAGCTGGGCCAGATGATCCGGGGCAACCTTCCCATGGCCTTGCAGGGCCTGGCCGTCCTGCCGCTGTTCGCCGGCTATGACTTGCGGCGGCGGACGGGCCGCATCTTCAATTACGACCTCACCGGCGGTCGCTACGAGGAGACCGACTACCACTCCACCGGGTCGGGCGGCAGGGACGCCCGCACCACGATGAAGCTCGGGTACCGCGAGGGGTTGCCTCGTGACGAGGCCATCGAGCTGTCCATCTCCGCCCTCTACGAGGCGGCGGACGAGGACGCGGCCACCGGCGGTCCCGACGTGGTGCGGGGCATCTACCCGACGGTGGCCACCATCACGGGCGCCGGGTTCGAGCGGGCGGCCGAGGTCGAGGTGGCCGAGCGCTTCGGAGCGCTCATCGAGCGCAAGCGGGCGGAGGGCCAGCAGCCATGACCATGCCCTTCTACGTCGCCCCCGAGCAGGTGATGAAGGACCGGGCCGACTACGCCCGCAAGGGGATCGCCCGGGGACGGGCGCTCGTCGCCTCGGTCTTCGCCGACGGCATCCTCGTCACGGCCGAGAACCCGTCCCGCTCGCTGCACAAGGTCAACGAGATCTACGACCGCATCGCCTTCGCCGGCGTCGGCCGCTACAACGAGTTCGACCAGCTCCGCGTGGCCGGAGTCCGGCACGCCGACACCAAGGGGTTCGCCTACAGCCGCGAGGACGTCGATGCCCGTTCCCTGGCCAACGTCTACGCCCAGTATCTGGGCCAGGTCTTCACCCACGAGATGAAGCCGCTCGAGATCGAGATCCTGGTAGCCGAGCTGGGGGTGGACGGGGCTCCCAATGAGCTCTACCACATCCTCTACGACGGCACGGTGGTCGATGAGGAGCGCTTCACGGTCCTCGGCGGCGAGGCCGAGGCCATCGCCGGCCGCATGGAATCCTCCTGGGCCGAGGGGTGGACCGTGGCCGAGTCCCTGCGTGCCGCCGTCGATGCTCTGGCCGGTCCCGACCGCGCCCTCGGCGCCGACGAGCTCGAGGTGGCGGCGCTGGTCCGAGGCGACGGACGCCGCGCCTTCCGCCGCATCGAGGACGGCGAGCTGATCGAGCTGCTGGGGGCCCCACCTCCGTCCTGAGGCTTGCGACGCCCCGGCGTCGGCGGAACGGTACGGTGGGCCGGGATGGACCGGCGCATCTTCGGGCTCGAGAACGAGTACGGCGTGACCTGCACGCTGCGCGGTCAACGACGCCTGAGCCCCGACGAGGTAGCCCGCTACCTGTTCCGGCGGGTGGTCAGCTGGGGCCGGTCCAGCAACGTCTTTCTCGAGAACGGCGCCCGCCTCTACCTCGATGTGGGCAGCCACCCCGAGTACGCCACGCCCGAGTGCGACTCGATCGCCGACCTCGTCGCCCACGACAAGGCCGGCGAGCGGATCCTCGAACACCTGCTGCTGTCGGCCGAGCAGCGTCTCCGGGAGGAGGGCATCCGGGGCGTCATCTACCTGTTCAAGAACAACACCGATTCGGCCGGGAACTCATACGGGTGCCACGAGAACTACCTGACCAGCCGGAGGGACGACTTCGGACACTACGCCGAGGTGCTGATCCCGTTCTTCGTCACCCGCCAGATCTACGCCGGGGCGGGCAAGGTGCTCCAGACGGCGCGCGGCGCCATGTTCTGCATCAGCCAGCGGGCCGAGCACATCTGGGAGGGAGTGTCGTCGGCGACGACGCGGAGCCGGCCCATTATCAACACGCGAGACGAGCCACACGCCGACGCCGAGCGTTTTCGGCGGCTCCACGTGATCGTGGGCGACTCCAACATGAGCGAGTACGCCAGCTTCCTCAAGGTCGGCGCCACCAGCATCCTGCTGCGCATGCTCGAGGACCCGGCCGCCGTGCTGCGAGACATGACGCTCGAGAACCCGATCCGGGCCATCCGCGAGATCAGCCACGACACCACATGCCGGAGACGGGTGCGCCTGGCGAACGGGAGGGAGGCGAGCGCCCTCGACATCCAGGGCGAGTACCTGCTCAGGGCGCGGCGCTACGCCGAGCAGAAGGGGCTCGACCCCCTCGAGCAGCAGGCCCTGGAGATGTGGGAGCACTGCCTCGAGGGCATCGAGAAGGATCCCTTCACGCTCGACCGCGAGTGTGACTGGGTCATCAAGCACCGTCTGATCGAGCGCTACCGACAGCGGCACGGCGTATCATTGTCACACCCCCGGGTAGCGCTGCTGGACCTCCAGTACCACGACGTCAGCCGGGAGCGGGGGCTGTTCTACCGGCTGCAGAGCCGGGGTGAAGTCGACCGGACCTGCGCCGAGGATGCCATCGAGGCTGCCATCGACCGCCCGCCGCAGACAACCAGAGCGCGACTGAGGGGGGAGTTCATCAAGAAGGCCAAGGATCGCCGCAGGGACTTCACCGTCGACTGGGTCCACCTGAAGCTCAACGACCAGGCTCAGCGCACGGTGCTGCTCAAGGACCCGTTCCGAGCTCGCGACGAGCGGGTCGAGAAGCTCATCGACGGCCTGTGAGCAGCGTCGGCGCCCGCATCCGGCGGCTCGTGGGTGCCGGGACGCCGGCGCCGGTCGTGGGTTAGCCTGCGGCCACCGTGACCATGACCGAGCCCGGCCGACCACCGCCCGCAGACGACGTTCCCGGTTCCGAGTCGCGGGGGAGGCGGCGATCCCCCCGCATGCGCACCTGGATCGAGTGGGTGGCGATCGTCGCCTTGGCGCTGTTGGCCGCCTTCGCCATCAAGACGTGGCTGATCCAGGCGTTCTACATCCCGTCGGCCTCGATGGTGCCCACCCTCCAGGTGGGTGACCGCATCCTGGTCGACAAGGTCAGCTACGACCTCCACTCGATCCATCGCGGCGACATCGTGGTGTTCAACCGTCCGCCCGCCGACAACAGCGATCCTTCGATCAACGACCTGGTCAAGCGGGTCGTCGGACTGCCCGGCGACTCGGTCAGCTCGGTCAACGACATGCTCTACGTCAACGGGCATCGTCAGTCGGAGACCTATCTCCCAGCCGGCACGGTCACCACCGGGAACTTCAGCCAGGCGCCCGGTTGCCAGCCGTCGCCGGCCGCCGACGCCAACCGCGCCTGTGTGATCCCGCCAGGGGAGTACTGGGTCATGGGCGACAATCGGGGCGACTCCAAGGACAGTCGGGCCTTCGGACCCATCAAGGGCTCGCTGGTGGTCGGACGGGTGGTGGTCAGGGTGTGGCCGATCACCTCGTTGCACCTGTTCTGAGCGCCACCCGAGCGCCTTCCGGGCGCCTGCGGGGTCAGCCCGTCTCGGCCAGGGCCGCCATCATGACCTCGACGTGGTCGCTGTAGACGGCGTCGACACCCATGGCGACGAGGCGGGCGAGCACCGATCGGTGCTGGGCATCCCAGGCAAAAGCGGCCCGGCCGTGCTCGTGCATGGTCTCCACCAGCGATGGGCTCCAATCGCGCCGGTGCAGGTTGACGGCGTCGACGCCGGCGTCAGCGAGAAGCGCCGCCCGCTGCGCCGGACCCTCGCCGATGTGTGCCAGGCGGGTCGAGTCGACCAAACGGACATCGGGTGACAACCGACGCCAGCGGGCCACCTGGCGCCAGTCCGGATGGCACAACCAGAGCCGACCGACGGCGTCGAGGGCGGACGACTCCTCGACGACGGCGGGGGCGGCGCCGGGGTCCTTGACGTCGAGCGAGAGCTCGTAGTCGGCGCCGCAGGCCTCGTACAGATCGGCGAGCGAGGGGATCCACGGCGGCAGCTCGTTCTTTCGCAGCTCCGCCACCGCTCGACGGCGGCCGCTGACGCGCACGATCCCGTCGTGGTCGAGCACCGGGATGCCGTCGGCGGTGAGCCAGACATCGCTCTCCAGCCCACTCGCCTCGAGGACCAGGGCCAGGCGAAATGCCTCGATCGTGTTCTCCGGAGCTCGCGCCCTGGCACCGCGGTGGGCGAAGCCGATCGGAAAGCGGCGGAGTGCGCCCACGGGCCCCATTGTGCCGGTGACTTCGCCTCCCGGATTGGGCCGAGTGCCGTCGCCCGCTCTGTCGTTGCGGCTTCGCCGTCCCGGACGGGCCCCATCCCCGTCCTCCTCCGAGCGGCGGGGCCCCATCCCCGCCGCCGGCCGTCTGCGCCGATCGGGTGGAGACCGGCCGCGCGGTTCACGCTGGCCCGCCCGGGAGGGCGGGCGGCCGATACACTTTTTTTGGTGTTGAATTTCGGGCCGGAGAAGATCCTGATCGTGTTGGCGGTCGCCCTGATCGTGCTCGGGCCCGAGAAGCTGCCAGGGATGACCCGTCAGATCGGCAAGGCCTGGGGCGACTTTCGTCGCTTCCGCGAGCACCTCGAAGGCGAGGTCAGGGGCGCCCTGGGTGACGACCTCATGCCGCAGTACACACCGCCCTGGCGGTACGACGGATCGTCGGTGTCTTCAGCCCCATCGGATGGCGCCGGCGCCGAGGGAGGGTCGCCGACGGACGGATCTGCCTCCGGTGAGGGCGCCCAGGACCCGGCCCCGCCCCAGGAGCCGGGTCAGCCGGCACAGCTGCCGCGCGCCACGGGTTCCCCTGCCGCCGGAACCTACGGGGGATGGCATCCAGAGCTGGCCCCGGACGATCCGAGTCTCAACTAGGTCGCCACCGGGCGCGCTGCCATGGCCATAAAGCTGCCGAAGCTCAAGAGCAAGCATCCGCACCCGGATGCGATGACGCTGGTCGAGCACCTCACCGAGCTGCGACGGCGGCTCGTGATAGCCATCGTCGCCATCGCCCTCGGCGGGGCGGTGGCGTTCGCCCTGTACAACCACATCCTCTCGTTCTTCGTGCACCCGTACTGCCAGACGGTCGGTCCTCACCACCCCTGTCAGCTGTACGTCACCGGGCCACTCGACGGGTTCTCGATCCGTCTCAAGATCGCCGCCTACGGAGGGCTCTTCCTGGCCTCGCCGGTGGTGCTGTACCAGTTGTGGCGCTTCGTGACCCCTGGCCTCAACCCGAACGAGAAGCGCTACGCCATCCCTTTCGTCACTTCCTCGATCATCCTCTTCGTGGCGGGTGCGGCAGTGGCCTGGTTCACCTTTCCGCACGCCCTGTCGTTCCTCACGGCTGTCGGCGGTCCGACCCTGTCGCAGATCTACAGCCCCGCCAATTACCTGAGCCTCATCATTCTCTTGATGGTCGCCTTCGGCGTGGCCTTCGAGTTCCCCGTTCTGCTCGTGTTCCTCGAGCTGGCGGGTGTGCTGAGCCCGGCGCAGCTCTCGCGCTGGCGCCGCAAGGCGATCGTCCTCCTCGTCGCCGTGGCGGCCATCGTGACGCCGAGCTCGGACCCGTTCTCGATGCTGGCTCTGGCCATACCGATGTGTCTGTTCTACGAGGCGTCGATTTGGATCGGCAAGCTCCTGAAGCGATCACCGACGCCGACGGGCGGTACGTGATCGGACGACGACGCCCGTGAGGGCGGGCTTTCTCGCCACACTTGGTTTCCCGCTCGACCCTTTCCAGACGAAGGCGCTCGACGCCCTGGACGAGGGCAGGTCGGTCCTCGTCGCCGCCCCAACGGGCTCGGGCAAGACCGTGGTGGCCGAGTACGCCGTGGCCAAGGCTCTGGCCGAAGGCGGCAAGGCCTTCTACACGACGCCGCTCAAGGCGCTCTCGAACCAGAAGTACGGCGACCTGGTGCGCCGTCACGGCCCGGACCGCGTTGGGCTGTTGACCGGTGACAACTCGATCAACGGCGACTCACCGGTGGTCGTCATGACCACCGAGGTGCTGCGCAACATGATCTACGCCGGGTCGCCCGTCCTCGCCGATCTGCGCTGCGTCGTCCTCGACGAGGTCCACTACCTCCAGAACCCTTACCGGGGCGCGGTCTGGGAGGAAGTCATCATTCACAGTCCGCCGCCGGTCAAGCTCGTGTGCCTCTCGGCCACAGTGTCGAACGCCGAGGAGTTCGCCGACTGGATCTCCACCGTGCGGGGCGACACGGCAGCCATCATCGAGGAACGCCGGCCCGTTGCCCTCAACCAGCTGTACGTCGTCGGCGACCGTCGCAGCGAGCGCCTCCACTTGCTGCCGACGTTCGTCGACGGTCGACCCAACCCGGCGGCGGCGGAGCTCGACGCGGGCCCGGTGATCGAACGACCGCGAGGTCGAGCCAGGAGCCGGCTGTACACACCCTGGCGATCCGAGGTCGTCGACCGGCTCGAAGAGGAGTCGATGCTGCCGGCCATCTACTTCATCTTCAGTCGGGCCGCGTGTGACGATGCCGTGCGCCAGTGCCTCGACGACGGCATCCGGTTGACCACCCCCGAGGAGCGAGGTCAGATCCGGTCCATCGTCGAGGCCAAGGTCGAGGCGCTATCGGACGACGACCTGCGGGTGCTGGGGTACGGCACCTGGCTCACGGGGCTCGAGGCCGGTCTGGGGGCGCACCACGCCGGGCTGGTGCCGCCGTTCAAGGAGGCGGTCGAGGCGTGCTTCGCCGCCGCTCTGGTGAAGGTGGTCTTCGCCACCGAGACGCTTTCGCTCGGCATCAACATGCCCGCCCGCTGCGTGGTGATCGAGAAGCTCACCAAGTTCACCGGCGAGCGCCACGAGACCCTGACGGCGGGGGAGTACACCCAGCTCACAGGCAGAGCAGGCCGACGCGGCATCGACGAGGTCGGCTACGCCATCGTGCTGTGGTCGCGCTTCGTCTCCTTCTCCCAGGTAGCGGGGTTGGCGTCGACCCGCTCCTACGCCCTGACGTCGTCGTTCCGACCGACCTACAACATGACGGCCAACCTGGTCCGCCGTTACCCACCAGACCAGGCCCATCACCTGCTCAACCTCTCCTTCGCCCAGTACCGCGCCGACGCCGACGTGGTGCACCTCGAGGCCCAGCTGGAGCGGACGACGTCCGCCCTGACCGACGCCCGACACGCAGCCAGCTGCGACCGCGGTGATGTCGAGGAGTACCGCCGGCTCCAGGAGGCGCTCCGTCGGGCGAGCGGCGGGGCCGGCGACGAGGCCACCCATCGAGCTGTCGGTCACCCGGCGGAGATCCAGGCCGCCCTGGAACGGATCCGACCGGGGGACGTGCTGATGCTCCCCGGTGCCATTGCCGGCGACCGGGTCGTCGTCATCACCACGGCCCGGCGCCGGGGCGGCGACGTCCGCCTCGGGACGGTCAGCGTCGACACCCGCAAGGTCATGCTCCGGGCGACCGACTTCGCCACGCCACCCCACCCTGTCGCCCGCATCGAGCTGCCGGTTCCCTACGACCCGTCGACGGCCCGCTTCGTCAGGGAGGCCGCGGCTGCCCTGCGCAGACTCGATCTCGATGACGCCACCCCGGCGGAAGACTCCGGGGTCTCCCTCCGACGCCGCCATCGGTCGGCCGATAAGGGTGCCCGGCGGTCTCGAGCCGGCGCCGAAGGAACGGCGCATCCGGTTGCGGCCTGTCCGCAGCTCCGGAAGCACCTGCGAGCCGCCGAACGGGCCGACCGCCTCGAGCGCGAGCGAGAGCGCTTGGAGCGGCGCGTACGGGGTCGCAGCGAGTCGCTGGCCCGGCAGTTCGACCGGGTGCTCGAGCTGCTGCGACGACGCGGGTACGTCGAGGGCTGGTCGCTCACGGAGCCGGGGGAGCGCCTGGCGCGCATCTACCACGAGGCCGATCTCCTGGTGGCCGAGACGCTCCAAGCCGGGCTCCTCGACGGCCTCGAGCCGGCATCGGTCGCCGCTCTGGTGTCGGTCTTCACCTTCGAGCCCCGCGGCGCGGGGCCTGCGCCCGCCAGCCGGTTCGCGCTGCCACCGCCGGCCCGGGAGGCCGGCGCAGGGAAACCGCCGTCCCGGGAGGCCGGCGCAGGGAAATCGCCGGCCCGAGGGGGCGGCGCCAGGACGCGACCCACTCGGGACGGTGGTCGGGGGGAGCTGCAGGGGCGCTGGCGCGCCATCGAAGAGCTGGCCCGGCGGCTCGGCGCCGACGAGACGGCGGCCGGCCTGCCGCCGACCAGAGCCCTGGACCCTGGCTTCTCGCCCGTCGCCTACGCCTGGGCGGCCGGCGGTGACCTCGGCCGGGTCCTCGCCGACGAGGAGGTCTCGGGTGGAGACTTCGTCCGCAACGTCAAGCAGCTGATCGACCTGCTGCGCCAGATCGAGCAGGTGGCACCCTTGCCGAGCACCGCCCGGGCGGCCGGGCGGGCGGCAGACGAGCTGTTCCGGGACATCGTGGCCGCCTCGTCGGTGCTCGACGCCGCCTCGGCCGCCGCGTCGTAGCTGGAGGGGAGCTCGGCCCCGCCTGCTCCGGCCGTCGCTCCACCTGCGTGTCCGCGAAGGGCCTGCTCGGAGGGGGAGCTGGATCACCGCCGCGGCGGGCGCCGGGCCGTAGTGTGGCTCCGATGCATCCCTACGTCCGCGAGCGCTTCAGCGCTGAGGAGGCCGACGTCCTCCGGCGCTACTTCACGAGCATCGACGGGCCGGTCTTCGCCCTCGTGAACCTGCCCGAGGTCGTGAAGGGAGCGCTGTTCGCCCGCTACTCACGCTCCGCCAAGAGCTTGCGCCGACTCTTCCTGGACGAGTTCGTGGGCGATCTTGATATCAGCGGCGATCTCACCGTCGACGCCACGGTGGGACTTCGTCGGGCCGAGGAGCTCTACGACCGGATCTTCCTGGAGTACGGCGACGACTCAGTGGCCCAATTGGGCGGCGTGCACCTCGCCTGTGAGCAGGCGTCCAATCTCCTGACCAAGGTCCTCGAGCGGAGCCGGCTCATGGCCTACCTGGAGCAGTCGACGCGCTACGTCGCCTACGACTCGCGCCTCGCCAGCGGGCACTATCGGTACTTCCGTGACCCCGCCCTCCTCGAGTCCGCTCTCGGAGCCCGCTACGTGGGGGACATGGACCGCATGTTCGACACCTACGGGACGCTGCTGCCAACCATGCAAGGCTGGCTCACCAGGCGCCACCCGAAGGCGAGCACCGACTCCGACTTCGCGTACCGCCAGTCGATCCGGGCCAAGTCCTTCGATGCGCTCCGAGGGCTTCTTCCCGCCGGATCACTCTCCAACGTGGGCATCTACGGGACCGGCCAGTCCTACGAGCTGCTGCTGCTGCACATGCGGGCCCACCCCCTGCCGGAGGCGCGGCACTACGCCGACCTCATGCTCGAGGAGCTGCGCAAGGCCATCCCCTCGTTCCTCAAGCGGGTGGACCGCCCCGATCGGGGCGGGGAGTGGTCGGCGTACCTGGCGGCCAATCGAGCGGCCATGGACGACCTGGCGGGCCGGCTCTTCCCTTCCGCAGCGGCGAACGAGGTCAGCTGGCACGGAGCCGGCCGGCCGGCACCGGTGACGCTCGTCGACTTCGACCCCGACGGCGAGAACAAGATCATCGCCGCCATGCTCTACCCGCACACCGACCGCACCGAGAGCGAGCTGGCCGAGCTGGTGGCGCGGATGTCCGCAGACGAGCGGCGCCAGGTCGTGCGCGCCTACGTGGGCGACCGCGTCAACCGTCGCCACCGTCCAGGCCGGGCCCTCGAGCGCACGTCCTACCGTTTCGACGTGGTCTCGGACTACGGCGCCTTCCGCGATCTTCAGCGCCATCGCATGCTCACCATCGACTGGCAGCGGCTCGACACCGGGCTCGGCTACGAGGTCCCCGACGTCGCCGCCGAGGCGGGGGTGACCTCCGCCTTCGAGGAGTCGATGGACCGATCGGCCGCCCTCTACGACGCGCTGGCGCCGCGGTTCCCCGAGCAGGCGCCGTACGCGGTGGCGCTCGCCTTCCGAGTCCGCTACGTGATGCAGATGACGGCCCGCGAGGCCATGCACATCCTGGAGCTGCGCTCTGGCAGCCAGGGCCACCCCGCGTACCGCGCCGTCGTCCAGGAAATGCACCGCCTCATCGCCGAGCAGGCGGGGCACCGCGCCGTGGCCGAGATGATGAGCTTCGTCGACCACGGCGACCACGCCAGCAACGGCCTCGGACGCCTGGAGGCCGCCCGCCACACGGAGGCTCGCCGGCTGGCCGACCGCCGGCGCGATCCGAGCCGGCCCGCTCGCTGACGCCTTTCGAGGCGCCGACCCTCGCCGCGGGAATAACCGCCCGCTGCCTGGGGATTTTTTCGACGCTCTGAACAGGGATGATGCGCGAAGAACCAGGTAGTTGGGCCCGACTTCGGGGTTGACGACCACTGTCAGGCGCGGCATAACTAGCTCAGTCCCAGACGCCCCGGACGCCAGGTCGTGGGCCTCCCGGGACAGGGTTCCGCTGTCTTGGGAGGGGGGGTCGCGGGCCGCGGGGGCCCAGGAAGCCGAGTAGAGAACGTCCCAATAACCCTTCCCTCGAACGTGCTCGTGGCGTTGCGAGGGAGTGGGCTACCGGATGGCCCCAAAGGCTCCTGGGCCCGACCGCCCGCCAGATCCGCTGGCGTGGCGGCCGCTCGCGCCTGGAGGGGGAGCGGGCCGGACGTCGCCCGCTGACGCGCCCCAGCCGATCGCTCGAGATCGGCTCGACCGGCAGATGGCGCCGTATAGGCTCCCGCGCCGAACTCAGCAAGGACGGGCTGCAATGGCCGAAGACGTCGACGACCAGTTGGACGAAGAAGAACAAGAAGAGGAAGAAGAGGAACTCGACGAGCCCGATCTCGACGAGCTGGCGGACGACGACCTCATCGACGAGGACACGCTCGAAGACGAGGTCGAGGAGGAAGAAGACGAGGAGCTCGAGGAAGAGCCCGAACAGAACGGGCGGGGCACCGTCACCACCGACCGGGCCGAGGACGAGGAGGAGGACGAAGAGGACGAGGACGACGAGGAGGACGTCGAGGCCAGCCTCGACGTGATTCTCAAGGAGCGCCTCGTCGTCAACGAGGAAGAGGAAGAGGACGAGGAGACTCCCGACACCGAGGACCGGTCCGAGACGGCCACCAAGGTGCTGCCCAAGCAGCCGGACGAGTTCGTGTGCAGGTCGTGCTTCCTCGTCAAGCACCCCAGTCAGCTGGCCGACCAGGACCGCATGCTGTGCCGCGACTGCGTCTAGCGCGGGGCCTGGGCGAGGGTCTCGGGTGACCTATCAGCGCATCGTCGTCGGCACCGATGGCTCCGAGACCGCCAACCGGGCAGTCGAGCACGCCGCCCGGCTCGCTGCCACCGTCGGGGCCAGTCTCATCGCCGTGACGGCGTACGACCCCCACCCCCAGGGTCTCGACCGGGACCGGGCCGAGGCCCCCGAGGACCTCAGGTGGCGCATCACGGCCTCGGGGCTGGCCGACGACCACGCTCAGGGCGCCGCTCGCCTCGCCCGAGAGGTAGGCGTCACTCATTCGACGGCGCTGTCGGAGGCCGGCACCGCGGCTGACGCCCTGCTGGACGTGGCCGAACGGCGGCGAGCCGACCTGATCGTGGTCGGGTCGAAGGGCATGAGCTCGCCGGGTCGGTTCCTGCTCGGCAGCGTGCCCAACGCCGTCAGCCACCACGCGCCGTGCGACGTCATGATCGTGCGCACGGGGTGACGGGACCGACCGCGCTCGCCCTCGGCAATGATGGAGACATGACGGAGAGGAAGTCACTGATCGAGCAGGCCCTTGACGTGTGCCTCTACGCGCCCGTCGGGCTGGCCATCGCTGTCACCGAGGAACTCCCCGAGCTCATCGACAAGGGGCGGGCCCGGGTGAACAGCCAGCTCACCATGGCGAAGATGGTGGGCAGCTTCGCCGTCGCTCAAGGCCAGCGCGAGGCCGAGCGCGTGGTCCGGCAGGCCACCGGCCGCGTGTCGGCTGGCGCGCCGGGCGTGTCGCCGTCGGCCCGGGGGCCCGGTGGCGTGGAGGAGGCGCCGTGGGCCACCCCGGACGCCGAACCCGGGGGGGCCAACGGGGACGGTGCCACGACGATCACGTCGCCCGACGGGGCGGGCACGACATCGACGACCGACGAAGGCACCGAGGCCGCTGGCGCAGTCGGCAGCCCCGTGCCGTCCGGGCCGGGCTCAGGCGAGGACACGTCCGCGCCGCCGACGGCCATGCCTGCCGGCGGGGCAAGCGCCCTGGCCATCCCCGGCTACGACGCCCTCTCGGCGTCACAGGTCGTGCAGCGCCTCGCCGGCCTCGCGCCCGACGAGTTGGAGGCGGTGCGGACCTACGAGGCCGCCACCAGGGGCCGGCGAACCATCCTCAACCGCATCGCCCAGCTGCAGGCCCCCGGCACGAGCTGATGCGGGAGGGGGCGAGGCGAGCCCACCTCGACGACCTGCCTCGACTCGCCGAGCTGTGCCGGATGGCGCTGGCCCAGCTCACCGCCCGCCGGGGAGGGGCACTCCTCGTCGACCAGCGCGGTCGCCCCGAGCCGGTGGAGCAGCAGCTCGCCCGCACGCTCGATGATCCTGATCAGTCGGCGTGGGTCGGCACGATCGACGACGTCGTCGTCGGTTACGCCACGGGACGCACCCAGACGCTCGCTGACGGCACCGACCTCGGCGTCGTGGACGCGCTGTTCGTGGAGCCGGGCGCTCGCGGCGTCGGGGTCGGCGAGGCCCTCATGGATGCGCTGCTGCGCTGGTTCGACGATCGCGGGTGCGCCGGGGTCGACACCATGGCCCTTCCCGGGGACCGCCTGAGCAAGAACTTCTTCGAGTCGACCGGGTTCAAGGCGCGCCTCATCGTCATGCACCGCGAGTGTCAGCCCCCGCCCGCACCGGAGGCGGACCCCTGAGCCGTCCGCAGCTCTGTGTCGGCGCCGTCGCGGTGGCGAACGGAGCCCTGTTGTTGGTGCGGCGGGGGAGAAGCCCAGGATCCGGCCTGTGGTCGGTTCCCGGCGGCAGGGTCGAAGCGGGAGAGACGGTCCGCCAGGCGGTCGTCCGAGAGGTGGCGGAGGAGACCGGGCTGCAGGCGGACTGCGGCGACCTGCTCGGGTGGGCCGAGCGCATCGGGCCACGCCATCACTTCGTCATCCTCGACTTCGTCGTCTCCGTGAGCGACGAACGGCAACCGGTGGCGGGTGACGACGCCGCCGAGGCGGGATGGTTTCCGTTGTCGTCGGTGCCGCAGCTGGCGCTGGTGGACGGCCTGGCCGGCTTCCTGCGCGACCACGGCGTTCTCTGAGTGGGAGGCTCTTCAGCGACCCTTCCAGATGGGCGCCCGCTTCTCGATGAAGGCGCGGGGACCCTCGGCGATGTCCTCTGTGCGAGCGACGCGAGCCATCGCCTGGTCGGTCATGCGCCACAGGGTCTCGTCGTCGGCCGTGTAGGCAGCCAGCGCCACCCCCCGGCTCTCACGAACGGCGACGGGCGCGTTGGCGGTCACCCGCTCGGCGAGCGCCAGCGCGGCGCTCAGCGCCTCGCCCGGGGCGACGAGCTCGTTCACCATGCCGAGGGCGTGGGCCTGCTCGGCCGGCAGGGGATCGCCGGTCAGGATGAGCTCCATGGCCACCGCCGGCGGCAGGGCGCGAGGAAGGCGGAACAGCCCGCCGGCCGCAGCCACCAACGATCGCTTCACCTCCGGCAAGCCGAACGACGCAGCCGTCGACGCCACGATGAGGTCGCACGCCAGCGCGATCTCGCACCCTCCGGCGAGCGCGGGACCATCGACGGCCGCCACGAGCGGCTTGACCCGATCCCGCCTGGTGATGCCGGCGAACCCGCCCCGCTTGGTGGTCAGCGCCAGCGCTTCGCCAGCCGCGATGGCCTTGAGATCGGCGCCCGCCGAGAAGACCGGCCCCTCGCCGGTCACGACGCCGACCCACACCTCGCTGTCGCCCTCGAACCGGTCGAGGGCAGCCTCGACAGCGTTGGCCACGTCGGGGTTCACGGCGTTGCGGGCCTCCGGGCGGCGGATGGTTATGACCGCTGCGCGTCCGTGCTGCGTGTACTCGACCATCAGCTCAGCCCGCCCGGCGGCTGTCGTCGACAGCCCGGCGCGTCGGGCGGGGGGCATGGGGGCGAGGTGGGCCGGGCGGTGGTGGCATCTCGATGCCGAGCAGCCGGGCCAGCGCCGGCACCCGTCCCGAGGCCTGCCGGGCCGCCTCGAGCACGTTGTCCCCTCGATCACGGGGGAGCCCGTGCGGCTTGACCATGCGCCGAACGGGCGAGTCCGCCACGGCCTCCAGCAGGGTCGTCCACCGGTCGGCGGAGGTGTCGGGAGCCATGGCCTCCCCGGCCGCCTCGCTGATCCGCACTGCGAGCTCGGCCGGAAAGCGGGCCGTCGGCTCGGGCGGGTGCGCCGACACGCGCAGCGCCCGCACCAGCCGACCCTCGTCCAGCGCCCGGGTGATCTCGTCCACCCACTGCCCGCGCAGCGCTGCTACCCGCCGCTCGAGCGCTTCTCGCAGCGTGCTGGCGAGCATGCGGCTGTCGTCGTCGCGTGTGGCGGTATCCGCCCCGGCGACGACCGACCGCAGGTCACGCAGGCTGATCTCGTCGACCGCCGCCGCAGCCGCATCGGCCCGGTCCCGCCAGGCGGCGGCCTTGAGACGGGGCAGGAGCTCCTCCGCCATTGCCAGCAGCGACTCCCCGTTCACCTCGGGCAGGTTGGCGGCTCGCGCCCGCTGGTTCTGCTCCTCGATCGCCTGACGCACGGCGGGGATCCCACCTTTGAGCAGCTGCTCGGCCACGGGCCGTTGCTCGGGCGACAGGCCTGCCAAGGCCGCGTCGCGGTGGGTGCTCGCCGGGCTCAGTCGCTTGGGCCGCGGCGTCTTGGCGTCGTCGGCCGAGCCTTCGCGCTGGCGCGTCCGTCTACTGGCAGCACGCCCGACCGGCTCGGCGTCTCGCGACGACACCCGTCGCGCACCAGCGCCACCTTCAGAGGTCGACTCCTCCTCCGACCCTCGTCTCCTGTCTCCACGCCGCGCCCGTCCCTCGCCGGACTCTCGGGACGGGCGAACCGAACGCTCGCGGCGAGGCCGGTCCGAGGGTGCCTCCTCGCCATCGCGACGCGACCGGCGCCGCGTCCCGTCGCCGTCGCGACCTCGCTCCGGTCGTCCGCTCCGGCGCACGAGGGAAGAGGTCACACCCTCCTGTTGTCTCGGCGATCCGAGGATCTCGAGGCGCTCGGGATCCTCGCGCTTCTTCTCCTTCGGCGGTAGCACCGACGAGATGCTGATGCCCTCGAGCTCGAACTCGGCCTCCGCCCGGACGATGTCACCGACCTTGGCACCGTCATAGAGCACCGAACCCTCGAGCACACCCTTGGGCTGGCGTGCTCCAGCAGCGCGCCACGTCCAGGTGCCGTCGTCCCGGACACTGGTCAGCTCCACGTCGATCCTGTGGGACATGACGCGGGCCAACCTACAACGGGACCGCCCTAGCCTGCGACGTGCGCGCCGAGGAACCCGCCGAGCCGTCCCATAGAGTGACGCTCCGTGCCCGCGCCGGTCCTCCTCGTCCACGGCTTCGCCTCGTCGTTCGAACGCAACTGGCGAGAGCCCGGCTGGGTCGACCTGCTCACCGACGCTGGTCGCGAGGTGATCTCCACCGACCTGCTCGGGCACGGGTCGGCTCCCAAACCGCACGATCCCGGCGAGTACGTTCGGCTGGAGTCCGACCTGGCCGCGCTTCTCCCGCCCGGTACGCCCGTCGACGCCGTCGGCTTCTCCTTGGGCGCCCGGCTGCTGCTCAGCGTCGCGGCCACCCGGCCTGGATCGTTCGACCGCCTCGTGGTCGGGGGAGTGGGCGAGAGCGTCCTGCGGGCCGACGACCCGGAGCCCGTCGCCAGCGCCGTCGAGAGCTTGGCCGACGGCGCCGTGGCGGGCTCTGTCGTCGCCGTCCCGGGGGCCGGCGGACGGGACACGGGGGGAGCGGGCCTCACGAGCACGGGATCACCTGGGTCCGGGGCCGCCGCGTCGGCCGCGTCCAGCCTGGCCCCAGCCCTCGTGCGCTTCGCCCACACCCCGGGGAACGACCCCGTCGCCCTGGCCGCCTGTCTCAGGCGACCGGTCGCCCCGCTCTCGGCGGAGCTGCTCGGACACGTGCGAGTCCCTGTTCTTGTCGTCCTCGGCGACCAGGACTATGCGGGGCCCGCCGAGCCCCTCGTCGACGCCCTGCCGGACGCCACCCTCGTGGTCCTCGAGGGGGTCGACCACCTCGCCACACCGATGAACTTCGGCTTCATCGACGCCGCCCTGGAGTTTTTGGGTGCCCTGCCTGATTGACCCCCAATCACCCCATTGCGTGGGTGAACACAACCTGGCTCGTTAGGATCGTGCGGGTGAACCCGGGGACACGGCGGCTTCGGTGGTGGAAGGAGATTCTCGCGGTCGTCGCCTTCGACCTCGTCTACGAGTGGACGAGCGAGAAGGCGGCCGGCGCCCACGCCGTGGCCGCCGGCCACGCCCGCCAGATCGTCCACGCCGAGCGGACGGTCGGCATCTTCCGCGAGCACGCCATCCAGCAGTGGTTCCTGCCCCATCGCTTGCTGATCGAGGCATCCGATCTCTTCTACTCGACGGTGCACTTCGTGCTGCCGGTCATCACGCTGGTGTGGCTGTTCCGCCGGTTCCCCGAGCGGTATGTCCGGTGGCGCAACGCCCTGGCCTGGATGACGGCTCTCGGGCTCATCGGCTTCATCGCCTTCCCGTTGCTCCCACCACGTTTCCTGCCGTCGAGCTTCGGTTTCGTCGACACCCTCAACGTCATCGGAGGTATCGGCAGCTGGGACTCGGCGCTGATGAAGGACGCCGGCAACCTCTACGCCGCCATGCCCAGCCTCCACATCGCCTGGGCCCTGTGGTGTGTGTTCGCCCTCGTTCCCGTGGTGCGGCGCCGTTGGATCAAGGCGCTCCTGATCATCCACCCCTTCGTCACCTTGTTCACCATCGTGGTGACCGCCAACCACTACTTCCTGGACGCCGCCGGGGGAGTCGTCGTCTTCGGCCTCGGCGTGGCCATCGCCCGCCTGCCCCGTCCTGCCTTCACCGTCGCGCCCCTCGCCTCGCTGCGCCGGATGGTCCCCCGTCCGGCCTGGCTCGCCGCGCTCGCAGCCAGACTGGCTCCAGCCCGCGCCTTTCTGTCCGCCACCGGCGAGCGCCTGGCGTCCTTGGCCAACACCGTCCGTGCCGCCGCTCATCGCCCCCTGCGGGCGTCCGACGCCCGCTCCGCCGCCCGATCCGTACCTCAGCCGATCGACCCGGCAGCGGCGTCTCCCTCCGACCCTGGCGACGGCGACGATCGCCCGACCGAGGTGGGCGTGGGGGCCTGAGTCGCCCCGGCCGGAACCCCTCACGGCGGTCTCCTGCAGCGGTCTCCTGCAGCGGTCTCGAACAGCGGTCTCCCGGCGGCGGTCTCGTGCCCGCCCCTACCCCCGGCCGCCCAGAATGTACGTTATGTAAAGTTGAGGAGTTCGTTCACAACCCCGCTGCCCGGGACAGCGGCTCCCCCGGCCTCGGCAATGACGCCACACTGACCCCCAGAGTTAGGCGGCGGAGACGATGTACCAGGGGGCAAAGGGCGGGGCGCATCGGAAAAGATCCCGCACCCGGGTTGCAATCTCCTTTGCCGGTCTGTCCGTAGCAAGTAGCCGGGGAGATGCGCCGCCAGCACGGACTCGGTGCCAAGGAGGGACAAATGCGGCGAATTCTCACTGCCACAGCCATCGCAGGGTCAATGGGGGTCGCAGCGCTGGGTGCGGCGGCCCCGGCATACGCCGACCCCAATCCCCACAACAACAGTTGCCAGAACGTTGAGCTCAGCAAGGGCAACACGCCAGGCAACGCCGCTACATCACCGGGTTCGGTGTTCAACGAACCCGGCTTCAACAGCTTTTCCGGGGGCACGGGTGGACAGGCCTACAGCGCGGCCCAGGCCAACAACAAAGTGGGCGCCGCTGCGCAGTACGACACCGCCTGTCACAACACACTGAAGACCGGCACTGGCACGCCGAGGCAGATGCAGACTGCATCGTCGCTTGCGCAACAAGTACCCAACAACGCCCTGGCCACGAGGACGGCCGACGGGGTGCTTTCGCACACAGGGAACGGCGCCACGAAGTAGCAGCGCCCGAAATCCCGCTCATCGCGGCAAGAACGGCTCGGCGCGCACCCAGACCAGTTCTTTTCGTGCTCAGCCGGCTCCCCCACGGC
>JBPYEI010000047.1:0-5777 GCA_051985455.1 Acidimicrobiales bacterium | reverse complement strand
CGCCCGTGGGCGGAAGGGTGGTGGGGCAAGGTGTCAAGCATCAACCGAACACGTGTCAGGCATCACCCGAACACGTGTCGGGGATCATCCGAACACGAAACGTCGGAGATCAACCGAAGAAATACACCTGTGCAGTGCGCCCCCTGGGATTCGAACCCAGAACCTGCGGATTAAGAGTCCGTTGCTCTGCCGTTGAGCTAGAGGCGCGGTCCCGAAATCCTAGCGGCCGACACCACGCCTCCCTGGCCGCCCGGTCGTCGGCGCCTCGACGAGCTCAATCGGGCTGACGCTGACGCCGGCGGGTCACGCTCTCGGCCCGCCCGCCCGGAAGCCGCTCGGCGATCCGCGCAATCCGCTCACTGATTCCCTGGAGCGGCTCGACCGCTGCCGCCAGGATCCCGCTTGAAGCGTTCAGTCGGTCGACCGCCACGTCGATCGTCTCGAGTCGGGCGACCGTAGCCCGAGTTGTGTCATCGAGCCGGTCCAGCCGCTCGAGCAGATCGACCTCGAACTCCACCAGCTTGTCCGCCGTCTCGGCGAGTCGCCTGCTGGACGTGGCGAGCAGACGAATGTCGTCTCGCGCCTCCAGCAAGAAGCGAATTGGCACGAAGAACGGGTTCATTCGCCAACAGAGCATAGGCGAGCCGGAGTTCGCACAAAATGTTCGGCTCGCTGTTGCACACGCCGCGCCCACCTGCTACAGTCGAACACACGTTCGAGACCGAGGTCCCGGACAGGCTCGCCGGCTCCTTCAACGCCGGCCCTGGTCGATGGCTGATCGTTGGTGGGAACGCGAGCATGTGCACGACGCTGGGTGAGTTGCGACAAGCGTTGTCGAGATACGCGGCGGGGTTCGACGCCGCTGTGTTGTCGCTCGACGACGCCCGCCTGGCCGTGAGACACGCGGCGGCCATCGAGGCGACGGCGGCCACCATCAAGGCGCTGGCCTCGGCCCGGGTGGCGGAGGTTGGCGACGCCCGCCGACGAGGAGCCCGTTCGGCCGCCCACGATCTGGCTCGGGCCACCGGCACCTCGGTGAGCTCGGCCCGCGGGACCATCGAGACCGGTGAGCGCCTGGGCCACCAGCCGGCTTTTCGAGCCGCAGCCGGCGCCGGCGAACTGTCGGCGACTCAGGCGTCGTTGGTGAGCGAAGGGGCGCAGGCTGATCCCGGCGCCGAAGAGCGACTCGTGGGGGTGGCCAAGGGCGGCTCGCTGGGCGAGCTGCGCCAGGCGGTCAGCGAGGTCAAGGCGGCGGCCCAGCCCGACCCCGAGGCTCGCCGCCGCGAGATCCGGGACCAACGCCGGCTGCGGGCCTGGACCGACACCGACGGCGTGTGGCACCTGCGGGGTGATGGCAATCCCGAGGACGGCGCCCAGATCATGGCCGCGCTGTCGCCCATCACCGACGAGCTGTTTCATGCCGCCAGGCGGCACGGCCGTAGGGAGTCACCTGACGCCTATGCGTTCGACGCCCTCGTCACCCTGGCCCGGGAGGCTGCCAGCGGCGCGGCGCCGACGGCCGAGGACGGCACCGAGGGGGAGTCATCGGCCAAGCCCGACGGCAAGCGCGGGCGCCGTGGCGCCCCGGCGACGATCCTGTGCCGGGTCGACTGGGATGCATTCCTGGCCGGGGTGGCTCGGGAGGGCGAGGTGTGCGAGCTGGCTGGCTACGGACCGGTGGCCGTGTCGGTGGTGCGCGACCTGTTGGCCAACGGCGACCCCTTTGTCGCCGCCATCCTGACCAAGGGTAGAGAGGTGGTGGGGGTGGCCCACCTGGGCCGGCGCCCCACCGCCCACCAGCGCAGCGCCCTGCAGTGGATGTATCCCTCCTGCGCCGCCGCCGGCTGCGCGGACCAGATGCACCTCGAGAACGACCACCGCGAGGACTGGGCCAAGACCCACTTCACCGCCTTCGACCTCATGGATCGGCTGTGCAGGTTTCACCACTGGCTCAAGACCAACGAGGACTGGGCGTTGGTCGAGGGGACGGGCAAGCGGGACTTCGTGCCGCCCGATGATCCCCGTCATCCCCGGTACAAGCGACGAGCGGCCTGACTCCCGGGCCGGAGGAGTGAGGGTGACCGAGGGGACTTGAACCCCCGACCTCCAGGGCCACAACCTGGCGCTCTAACCGACTGAGCTACGGCCACCGTGCGGGCCCAGCATGGCACAGCCCGGCTCGAGCTCCGGCCGGGTATAGGGGGCGCGGCTAGGATCCGCACCTCCATGAGCTGGGCTGGGGACGGGTCGGGGCGCGGCGAGGGGGGCGCTGACGCCGATGTCCAGACGCACGTGCTGGACGAGATGGCGAGGCACGGCAACCGGATCTACCTGGGCGCCGGAGGGCGGGGGTGGGTGTTGGCCGCCCTGGGGTCGGGGGTGTTGGTGCTGGGGCCACCGCGGGCGGGCAAGACCACCGCCGTCGTGGTCCCGGCCATCTTGGCTGCCAACGGCGCGGTCGTGTCGACGTCGACCAAGCTCGACGTGCTGCTCACCACGGCAGTGGCGCGGCAACGGCTGGGCACGTGCTGGCTGTTCGACCCGTCGGGACAGGTCGAGGTACCGCCGGGCCTGACGCCGCTGCGCTGGTCGCCGGTGCCGGGCTCTCGTCGGTGGGACGGCGCCCTGGTGGTGGCCCGCGCCATGATGGGGGCCGCGCGTCCCGCGGGGGAGATGGTGGAAGGGTCGCACTGGGCGGAGCGGGCCGAGACCCTCCTTGCTCCCTTGTTGCACGCAGCGGCGCTGGGTGGGCACGCCATGGAGTTCGTGTTCCGGGCCGTCCATCGGGGCGAGATGGACTTGGCGAGGACGATCCTGGCCAGCAACCAAGCGGACCTCGCCCTGGATGTGCTCGAGCGGATCGCCACCACCGAGGCTCGTGAGCGCAGCAGCATCTTCTCCACGGCCGCCAGCGGCCTCGCCGCCTACCGGTCGCCGTCGGCCCTGGAGCAGGCCGGCTCGCCCAACTTCGATCCGACCGTCTTCCCGACGAGCGTCGACACCGTCTACGTCTGCGCCCCCGGTCGCGAGCAGGCGCTCATCGCTCCCATCGTCGTGGGACTCATCGAGGAGATCCGCGCCGCCACCTACGCCTGTGCTGCCCGCCGTCTGACGACCGGATGTTCGCCGGCCCACCCGCCCGCAGGAGCAGCGCACCCGCCGGTGCTCCTCGCTCTGGACGAGGTCGCCAACGTGGCGCCGCTGCCCGACCTGGCCACGATCGTGTCGGACGGAGGGGGGCAGGGTCTCCTCACCCTCGCCTGCCTCCAGGACCTCTCCCAGGCGAGGGTGCGGTGGGGCCTCGCTGCGGACGGGTTCATGTCGCTGTTCGGGACCAAGGTGATCCTGCCCGGGATCGGTGACCTCCGCACACTGGAGCTCGTCTCCGCCCTCGCCGGGGAGATTGAGGTGCCGGTGCGTTCGGTCTCGAAGAGCCGGTGGCGGCCGCGCACCCGGGTGCCGCGGCTCAGCGTCACCACCTCTTCCCGCCGACAGCGGCGGTTGCCGGTCGACGCGGTGGCCCAGGGCCGCCACGGCCAGGCGCTCGTCATCGACGGCGCCACGTCGCCGGCGTGTATGCGGCTCACGCCTTGGTACTCCACACCGCCGTGGTCGGAGATCGGTACCGGTCCTGGTCAGCCCGGCCAGTAGCGCGCGCTGGGGGAGGCAGCGCCGTCGGCGCGCACCCGGCCCATCTCGACCAGGTACAGGAGGTGGGCGTACGTCGACCGCGCCGCGGCAGGGTGCAGCTCGGGCGCCACGTCGGCGTAGATGATCGGCACCATGGCGTCGATCGTCGTGTGCCCCGCCGCCAGGCAGTCCAGGATCTGGTCCTCGCGGTACCGCCGGTGGGCGATGAACGCCCGCACCAGGGCCTTGGGGTCGCGCACCGGCGGGCCGTGGGTGGGCCAGTAGATCTCGTCGTCGCGGTTCAGCAGGAGCTCCAGGCTGCTGAAGTAGTCGCCCATGTGTCCCTCGGGAGGCGACACCACGCTCGTCGACCAGCTCATGACGTGATCGCCGGTGAACACCCCGCGCTCTTCGGCGAGCGCGTAGCAGACGTGGTTCGAGATGTGCCCGGGTGTGTGCAGACACTCGATCGTCCAACCCGGTCCGTCGATGACTTCACCGTGGGCGATCGTCACATCAGGCACGAACTCCGTATCGCCCGCCTCCTCGGCCCCTTCGTGGGCGCCGCCGGTCGGGTGCGGACCCCAGCCGTAGGTCGGCGCTCCCGTCCGCTCCTGGAGGAGACGGGCCGCGGGCGAGTGGTCTCGGTGCGTGTGGGTCACGAGGATGTGGCTCACCCTGGCGCCCTCGAGCGCATCGACGACGGCGGCCACGTGGTCGGGCAGGTCCGGACCGGGATCGACGACGGCGACCTCGCGCCCGCCGACCAGGTGCGTGCCGGTCCCGGTGAACGTGAACATGTTCGGGTTGTGGGCCACCACGCGGCGGACGAGGGGCGAGAGCCGGTCGGGGACCCCGTAGGCGAAGTCGATGTCGCGGCTGAGCGGCAGCGCCGGCGGCGGTCGCCTCAAATCCCCGGCCAACCCCCACCCGATGTCCGGACGAGGGGACGGCCGGGTCGTAGCTCGGCGGCGTCGGAGCGGCGCGTCGTCCTGGCGGCCGTGGCGCCCGAGCGGGCGATCGATTCCGGCCTGTCGCCGAGATAGGAGGAGATCACACCAGGATCGCTCAACACGGCGCCCGGCGCACCCGAGGCGATGATGCCGCCGAGGTGCATGCAGACCAGGCGATCGGAGATGGATGACACCAGCGGCACGTCGTGCTTGATGACCACGAAGGCCGCGCCGGTCTCCTCCCGCACCTGTAGCAGCAGCGCGCCCAGGGCCTCGGTCTCGCGCTGGGCGATTCCGGACGAGGGCTCGTCCAGCAGCAGCACCGACGGCTCGTGGGCGAGGGCGCAGGCCAGCTCCACCACCCGTCGGGTCCCGGTGGACAGCTCCGACACGAAGGCGTCCCGGTAGCGACTCAGTCCCATGGACTCGATCAGCTGGTCCACCCGTTCCGCCACCACTGCTTCGGAGTCGACGACGGCGCCGAGCCGGAGGGCGCAGGCCACCGGCTCGCGCACCTCCACGTGGCGCTCCAGGGCCACGGCCAGCGTCTCGGTCACGGTCAGGGACGGGAACAGCCGGGCGTCCTGGAACATGCGACCCAGGCCCCGCTCGGCCCGGCCCGAGGGGTCGAGGTCGGTCAGGTCCTCGCCGGCGATGAAGATGTGCCCGGTGTCGGCCACCGTGAAGCCCGAGCACAGATCGAACAGGGTCGTCTTGCCGGCGCCGTTCGAGCCGATGATGCCGAGGATCTCGCCCTGGGTCAGACTCAGGTCCACCCCCGACACGGCGCTCACCCCGCCGTAGGACTTGGCCATGCCGGTTACCTCGAAGGCGGTGGCGGGCACCTCGTCCGGGCCGGCGATCTCTTCCTCGGCGCGGAGCCGCAGCGGCACCCTGTCGGTGTCATGGCCCAGGAACACCGAACGCAGCAGATCGGGGCGCTCGACGAGCTCTGCCGTTGGGCCGGTGAACCGCACCTGACCGCGCTCCATGAACGCCGCCCGCTCGGCCAGGGACGTGGCCAGGTTCACCGACTGCTCGACCAGCACGATGGTGGTGCCCGACCTTTCGTCGCAGCGTAGTGTGTCGGACGCCACATGCGGATCACCCGCTTCACCCACGGAGGCTTGACCCGGCTCGGGGTCGTGCTCGGCAACGAGGTCGCCGACCTCGGCGCCCGCGAGTTCCCGACCG
>JBPYEI010000046.1:0-51970 GCA_051985455.1 Acidimicrobiales bacterium | reverse complement strand
AGAAGGGACTCGAGCTCGGGGAACGTCGCCAGGCGCCGGAGGGCGTCGCCCTCGACCTGGCGTGCCCGCCGCACGCCGATACCCAGGCGACGGGCCGTGTTCTCGAGGGATGCCGGCTGGCCCGTGTCGAGCCCGAAGCGCAGCCACAGCACGTCCCGCTCGAGAGGACTCAGGCTCTCCACTGCCTGACGGAGCTGGTCGCGCCCGATGGCCGCGTCCACCTCCTCCTCGAAGGGCTCACCGGCCGGGGCGACCAGCTCGCCCAGGCTGGTCTCCGAGTCCGGCCCGACGGCCTGATCCAGGCTGGCGACGACCCGCGCCGCCTGGCGCAGATCCGACAGCTGATTCAGCGTCACACCCGCCGCCTCGGCGAGCTCCTCGTCGTCGGGCTCGCGACCCAGCTCGATCGCCAGCTCCCGACGGGCGGTGTCGACCCGTCGAGACCGCTCGGCCGCATCCATCGGCAGTCGGATCGACTGGCCCGTATTGTGCACCGCCCGCTGCAGTGCCTGACGGATCCACCACGTGGCATACGTCGAGAACCGGAAGCCCCGACGCCAGTCGAACTTGTCGACCGCTCGCATCAGACCGAAGGTGCCCTCCTGAACGAGATCGCCCAGGTCGACGCCCCGATCCTGGTAGAGGCGCGCCCAGTGCACGACCAGCCGCAGGTTGGCCGTGATCATGCGCTGCCTGGCCTCCTCGTCACCCGCCTCGATGCGCTGGGCCAGCTCCACCTGCTGTTCGGCCGTGAGCAGGGGATATCTGGCCAGGTCGTCGAGGAAGAGCCCGACGGCGTCACCCAGCGGCGCGGAGCGCTTTCTCTCGACGTCCTTCGTAGCGGTATCCCGTGCCGTTGCGATGATCTTCACTCCTCTCGAACTAGTCCCCGAAGACCCAAACACCATGAACGCCCCGGCAATTCCACCGGACCGAGAAGCCGTGGGCGGTGTCGGTTCGCCCTGGTTTGTCCGTGTGCCGGCCGCCAGCCGGCCTCCCCGCCTGCGATTCTCCCGTGGTCCGACCGGACCACTTGCTCAGTCTTACCCATTGCGGTTGGATCGTGCTCATGGTTTCCGGTGCCGATTCGTCCGAGGGCGGCGAAGCCGGCCCTGGAGGCCGGCGCAACGGGGTGCCCGGCTCGGGAGACCGGTCCGGCCCCACCGCCGGCCCGGCGACCCTGGCCGTCGACATCGGCGGCACTGGACTCAAGGCATCGGTGCTCGACGCCGCCGGCACGATGATGGTGGACCGCGTGCGGGTGAAGACTCCCCACCCCTGCCCACCGGACGTGCTCGTGGAGGCCGTGTGTGGACTGGCCGAGGGTCTCCCTCCCTTCGACCGGGTGTCCGCCGGCTTTCCGGGCATGGTGCGCCAGGGCCGGGTCGTCACCGCCCCCAACCTGTCCACGAGCGGCGGTGCCGGCTCGCCCGTCCTCCCCGAGCTGGTGCGGGCCTGGCATGGCTTCGATCTGGCCACCGCCTTCGCGGACCGGACGGGCAAGCCGGCTCGCGTCGTCAACGACGCCGATCTCCAGGGCCTGGGCGTGGTGAAGGGCGAGGGCCTCGAGTTCGTGCTCACACTCGGCACGGGCATGGGAACCAGCTTCTTCCTGGAAGGCGAACTGGCTCCACACCTGGAGCTCGCCCACCATCCCTTCCGCAAGGGCGAGACCTACGAGGAGCAGATCGGGGAGGCCGCCCGCCTCCGCGTCGGCAACAAGCGCTGGAGCAAGCGGGTGGCGGTGGCCGTCGAGACCCTCGATGCCCTGGTGCTCTACGACCGGCTGTACGTCGGCGGAGGCAACGCCAAGCATCTCAAGGTCGACCTGGGTGACAAGGCCACCTTGGTCGGCAATACCGGGGCCATCATCGGCGGCCTCCGACTGTGGGATGCGCCCGGCGGCGCTCGCCGGCGCCGGACGCCCGCCGCCAAACGGGGGTCGCGCTAGGCGCTGGCGCGCCGAGCTGTTCCGCCGGCCGGCCTCCGGGGCCGGCCCTCGCTCACTGGCGGTAGTGCTCGACGGTGTCGGTGTCGCGCGCCTCGGCCTCGTCGGGGTTGAGACCGGCGCTGCGTCGGGCCCGTCGCTGGCGGAGCAGGTCCCAACATTGGTCGAGGCTTTCCTCCACCTTGGCGAGGCGTCGCTCCTGCTCTTCGTCGAGGCCGTCGACACCCGCCGCCTCGTGGAGAGCGTGCTCCTCACTGACCAGGCCGCCGATGTGATCGAGGATGTCCCTGTCGTTCACGCCACCGGTCTACTCGACCAGCTCCACGGGTGTCACCGTGACTTCGAGGACCCGGTCGTCGCGCAGGATGCGTAGGACCACGGCCTTTCCGATGGTGTCGCTGATCATGAGCTTCTGGAGGTCGCCCGCCGTCTCGACGTCGGTGTCGTCGATGCTGAGGATGACGTCCTTGGGTCGCAGGCCGGCCCGGGCGGCTGGGCTCGTCTCCACCACCTCGGCGATGCCGACACCCGCGTCGCGCCCGAGAAGGGCGGTCTGACGGGGCGGCAGGGCGCGAAAGGCTCCCGCGATGCCGATGTACGCCCGCCGAAATCGACCCTCGCTCATCAGGGCGCCGATGATCCGCCGGGTGGTGGCGTTGACCGGCACGGCCAAGCCCAGGCCGATGCCGGCGACGGCGGTGTTGATGCCGACGACCTCGGCCCGGCCGTCGGCGAGGGCGCCTCCGGAGTTGCCGGGATTGAGGGCGGCGTCGGTCTGGATGACGTTCTCGACGATTCGGGTGGCGCTGCCGGCTCTCGTCGGTAGTGACCGCCCCAGCCCGCTGACGACGCCGGCCGTCACCGACCCCGCCAGTCCCAACGGGTTCCCGATGGCCACCACGAGCTGGCCGACACGAAGCGTGTCGGCGTCACCCAGCACCGCCGGCGTGAGCCCCGAGCCCCGTGCACGGACGACGGCCAGGTCCGAGAGCCGGTCCGTGCCGATGACCTCGAGCTCGAGCTCGCGGCCATCGCTGAAGCCGGCCGTACCGATGCGGCTCCCGCTGACCACATGGGCCGAGGTCAACATGAAGCCGTCCGGTGTGATGGCGACCCCGGTGCCGGCGCCTTCCTGTGTGTCACGACCGCTGCGCCGACTGGCGCGGCCCACGCGGAGACTGGCAACCGAGGGCAGCAGGGTCGCCGCGACGGAGGTCACGACCCTCGAGTAGGCGTCCAGAGGGGCTTCCTCGAGTGCCTCCCGCGGCGGGTCGAGCACGTCTTCAGGAGAGGTGTGGCGTTCGCTCATCGGTGTCCTCTCAGATCGTCGTCGGTCCCTCGCTGCGCACCCGGTGCACGTGCACCAGCGCGTCGCGAAGGTCTGTCAACCAGTCGGTCTCGTGTCGGCCCACGAGGCGGACACACCAGGCCAGGGCGTCGCTGCGGCTCCGCGCGACGCCCGAGGCGACCAGGATGTCGAGCACTGCCCGCTCGCCCATCCGCAGCCGGGTCATCACGGGGACGCTCATCGTCGTGAACAGCTCGTGAGTCTCGCCGCACCGGGCCCCCCAGGACACCTTGCGCCCGAAGCTGTGCTCGGCGTCCTGGGCGATCTGCATGCGTCCGTCGCGCGTGTCCTCGCGGAACTGGCGGATGTGCGCCAGCCGTGCTGCCGCCAGGGCTGCCTCGGTGGCGCCGCGCTCGCTCGGCGGCTCCTTCAGGGTCCCCACGACGAGGATCTCGTCGTCGTCCACGTTGACGGTGGGCGACTCGGCGAACCAGTTGCGCGGGACGTGCTGGGCGACCCACCGCCGGATGTGCTCGGTCTCTGCTCGCTCGGACTGTGCCTTGGGTACCATAGTGTTACAAGATTACACCTTAGCGAGGAATGAGGCGCGGGGGCTGGACGCCATCGCCCGAGGCACCGATCGGGGCGTGCGTGACGACGCATATCCGGTCGCTCGCGATATACGACCGGATACCCTTTTGAATCATGGGCGGTGAACGGCGCCTCGCCTTGGGGACCGGCTCGTCGGGGAGTCTCTGCAGGCGCGCTCGGTGACGTCGGTGGCCGAGGAGCGCCGTCCGGAGCGGGCGGCATGGCCGTCCATGCGGCCCCATCGAGCCGAGCCACCTGCCGCACCATCACCAAGCAAGCGGGAGCGGCCGGGACGGCGGCGGACGTGGGTGACGTGGGTGCGCAGGGTCCTTGCCCTCGTCGTGCTCATCGCGGCCGCCGTCGCCGCCAGCACCCAGACCAAGCAGCTCGAGCGGGGCGCGTCCCTGCTGACCCACATGCGATGGGGCTGGCTGGTCGTTGCCATCGTGTTCGAGCTGGCGTCTCTCGTTGTCTTTGCCCGCCTCCAGCGTTGGCTGTTGCACGCAGGCGGCGTGCGGCTGGGGTTCGGCGCCCTGTTCGAGATCACCCTGGCGGGCAACTCACTGGCGGTCACGTTGCCAGGCGGCGCGGTGTGGGCCGCCGCCTTCGCCTTCGAGCAGCTGCGGCGCCGCGGTGCCGACCGGGTGCTGGCCGAGTGGGTGATCCTCGTCGCCGGCGCGCTCTCGAGCTTCGCGCTCTTCTGCATCCTGGCCAGCGGCGTCTGGGTGGCCGGAAGCACGGGCCCGGTGGCCAGTCTGCGGTGGCTGGCGGTCGCCCTTGCCGCCATCCCCGTGCTCGCTGGCGCCGTGAGCCTGGCGGTGCGCTACTCCTCCTGGGCGCGGCGGGCGTTCTCGTCCCTGGTGGCGTGGGCCGAGCAGATCGTCCCGCGCAGTGGACGGGTGGCGGCCATTCTCCGGCTGTTCTGGTCGCGGGTCCGGCGGGTCCGCCCGGGTCTGACCGGCTGGCTGGTGGCCTTCGCCCTGGCCATGGCCAACTGGCTCTGCAACTGCGCAACGCTCATCGCCTGCACGCTGGCCCTCGGGGCCCCTGTCCACTGGCGGGGCGTGCTCGTGGCCTACGCCCTGGCGCAGATCTCGGCCAGCCTTCCCATCACGCCGGGCGGGATCGGGGTCGTCGAGGGCAGCCTGACCTTCGCCCTCATCGCCTACGGGCAGGACGCCACTCAGGCGGTGGCCATCGTGCTGCTCTACCGCATCGTGAGCTTCTGGGGCGTCGTCCCGCTCGGCTGGGTGTCGTGGGCCTACCTGGGGCTCCAGCAGCGCCGGGGTCGCAGGAGAGGCAAGCACCACCCGTGGGCCGTCCACCATCGTCAGCGTCAGTCCCGACCCCAGTCCCCGACCGATGACCGAGATGACGCCACGCAGTCGGTCCCTCCGGCCACCCATCCGCTCAACCCGGGGAGTGCGACCTGATGATCATCCTGGTCCGCCACGGCGAGACCGAGTGGAGCCGCTCCGGCCGGCACACGGGACGAACCGACGTCCCCCTTACCGACGTCGGCCGGTGGCAGGCCGAGCAGACGGGCAAGAAGCTCGCCGGCCAGCGGTTCTCGCTGGTGTTGACGAGCCCCCTTTCACGGGCGGAGGAGACGTGCGCGCTGGCCGGCATAGGTGATGGCGAACCGTGCGACGACCTTCGTGAGTGGGACTACGGCGACTACGAGGGTCGCACGACGAATGACATACGTGCCGAGCGACCGGACTGGCTGCTGTGGCGCGACGGATGTCCAGGTGGCGAGCAACCGCACGACGTGGGGCGGCGGGCCGACCGCGTGATCGCGGTGCTCACGGAGGCTGTGGGCGATGCCATCGTCTTCGCCCACGGTCACATCCTGCGCGTGATGGCGGCCCGCTGGGTGGGCCTACCACCCGCCGACGGCAGCCGCCTGGCCCTCGACCCGGCGTCGATCAGCGTCCTTGGCCACGAGCGCGAGACCTCGGTCATCCGTCTGTGGAACGCCGAGCCTTCGGCCTGACCGAGGCGCAGCGCCCGAGGCTCACTCCTCGAGCCGGCCTCCCGGGCCGGCCTCAGCTGAGCGGCGCCAATGGGGCGGCCCACCCTCGCGACTGGGAGACCATGTCGGCGAGGGTGAACGAGTCGAGGTGGGAGCGCATGTGCTTGCCCACTTCGGCCCAGACGGCCAGCAGCACGCACTGGCCCTCGTGGTCGCACGCGCCGTTCTGGTGGGGGGCACCGAAGTCGCCGGCCACGATGGGGCCGTCCACGGCGCTCACGATCTGTCCGAGGGTGATCTTGTCGGCGGGGCGGGCCAGGACGTAGCCACCGCCGACGCCGCGCTTCGAGCGCACCAGGCCTGCGCCCTTCAGGGCGAGCAGGATCTGCTCCAGATAGGGCTGGGGAAGGCCGGTCCGCTCGGCGAGATCGCGGACCGACGTGGGCCCGTGGTCGGCGGCGTGGAGCGCCAGGGACAGCAGCGCCCGGCTGGCATAGTCACCCCTCGTCGACACCTTCACGTGTTCCATGGTAGGGCGCCTCGGCGTAAGGTCGCTGTAGTGGAGGCTGAGCCGACGCCGACTCGGGCTCTCAGGGGGGATACGGCTATCCCCGGAGGCCCGTCGTCACGCACGTCGACCGCTCCGCGCCCCGTGCTGCCGAGCTACGGCGGCCCTTGCCTGACGAGCCTGGTCGGCGCCTTGGTGGACCGCCGGCGGGAGCCTCCGGCGTGGCTCCCCGAACCGGTTCGGGGAGCGACCCAGGTGGTCCTGATGGTGCTGGACGGGCTCGGTTGGGAACAGCTGCTCGAACGGCCCCAGCTGGCCCCCACGATGACGGGACTGACGGGAGGACCGATCACATCGGTCGTCCCGACGACGACGGCGACCGCTCTCACCTCGATCACGACCGGCCTGACCCCTGCCGAGCACGGCGTCGTCGGATACCGGGTGTACGTCGGCGAGGGGGAGGTGATGAACGTCCTGCGGTGGCGGACCGAGGCCGGGGACGCGCGCGCCAAGGTGCGGCCGCCCGTGTTCCAGCCCGCGCCGGCTTTCGCCGGCCGGCGGGTGCCGGTTGTCACCAGAGCGGAGTTCGTGAGCACCGGGTTCACCGCCGCTCACCTCGCCGGGTCCCCCATCCGAGGCTGGCGTATGCCGTCCACCCTGCCGGTCGAAGTGGCTCGTCTGTTGGCCGACGGCGAGCAGCTCGTGTACGCCTACTACGACGGCATCGACAAGGTCGCCCACGAGTGGGGACTGCGTGCCCATTACGACGCCGAGGTGGCGGCCGCCGACCGTCTCGTGGCCGACGTCCTCGCCGTCCTGCCCCCGGGTGCCGCCCTCCTCCTCACCTCGGACCACGGCCAGATCGATGTCGGCAAGGACACGATCGCCCTGTCGCCCGAGATCATGGCCGACGTGGAGTTGCTGTCGGGCGAGGGCCGCTTCCGCTGGCTGCACGCCCGGCCCGGGACGGTAGAGGAGCTGGCCCAGCGAGCGGCGGCCGCCTACGGCGACATGGCCTGGGTGCGCACCCGACAGCAGGTGCTGTCCGAAGGGTGGCTCGGAGGGATGCCGGTGCCCGAGGTCGAGCAGCGGCTCGGCGATGTGGCGCTGGTCGCCCATGCCCCGGTCGCCTTCCTCGATCCTGCGGACACGGGAGAGGTCAGCCTCGTCAGCAGGCACGGATCCTTGACGGCAGCCGAGATGCTGGTGCCGCTGCTGGCGCGGCGGGCCTGATCCCGACTAAGGATCGACTCATGGCTGCTGACAGACCGGAAGCTCCCCCAGACGTCGTCGTCGTTCCACCGGGTGCTGCCGCCGGCCGCCCCGGTGACGCCGGCGGTGCGCCCGCCGGTGAGGGAAGCGTCGAGCCCACCGAGACGGTCGGCCAGCCGGCGAGGGTCATGCGCATCGGCTCGATGATCCGCCAGCTGCTCGAGGAGGTCCGTCAAGCTCCCCTCGACGAGAAGAGCCGGACCCGGCTGCGGGAGATCTACGACACCTCGATTCGGGAGCTGAGCGAGGGCCTCTCTCCCGACCTGGCCGCCGAGCTGAAACGGATCTCCTCTCCCTTCGAGACACAGACGCCCAGCGAGGGTGAGCTCCGCGTCGCCCAGGCGCAGCTGGTCGGTTGGCTGGAAGGACTCTTCCAGGGCATCCAGGCGACGCTCTTCGCCCAGCAGATGAACGCCCGCTCGCAGCTGGAGGAGATGCGCCGACGCCAGCTCCCCAGGGGCGCCGACGAGGAGTCCCCAGGCTCCCGCCCCGGCACGTACCTCTGAATCCGTCAGCTCGAGGCCCTCTTGCCCCGCCCGCGAGCCGCGGGAGGTAGATATCTCCGCGGTTCCATCTATTGCGGAAAGTGGGCCGGAGCGTGGCCGGCCATCGGCCACTTTCGGCAATACGTGGAACCATCGTTGTGCCACGAGGCGCCCTCGAGAGCTCTGCCGGTCTGGCAGTAGGGGAGGTCACTGGCAGTGGCACGGGATCGCTCGCGTCGGTCGAAGAAGGGAGCCCCGCCGGGCCGGCGGGCGAGGCGCGAGTGCGGTAGGGTGAATGACAGCCATGTAACTTCGTCCACAGGGTGTGGACAACGGGCCCGAGCAGCGGGGTCGAGGTGAGAGGAGGGCCGCAGGTGGCGGGCGGAGCCGGAGGCGATTCGTTCGCTCATCTGCACGTGCACACAGAGTTCTCCATGCTCGACGGCGCCGCCCGGGTGAAGGACCTGGTCGCCGCGGCCGTGGCCGACGGGCAGCCGGCTGTGGCCATCACCGATCACGGCAACATGTACGGCGTCCTGGACTTCTACAAGGAGTGCCAGGCCCAGGGGATCGTCCCGATCATCGGCATCGAGGCCTACATGGCGGCGGCCAGCCGGCACGAGCGCCCGGTGCGGCGGGGCAGGGTGGATGACACCGGCGGGGAGGCGGAGGGAGGCGAGAAGCTCTACTACCACCTCACGCTGCTGGCCGAGTCGACCCAGGGCTACCGCAATCTCATGCAGCTCTCGAGCGACGCCTACCTGGAGGGCTACTACTACCAGCCTCGCGTCGACTGGGAGCTCCTGGAGCGTCACCACGACGGCGTCATCGCCACCACCGGATGTCTCGGTGGGGTCGTCCTGCAGACGTTGCAGCGGGGAGACATGGCCGGGGCCACGGAGCTGACCGGACGACTCCAGGACATCTTCGGGCGTGAGCACCTCCTCGTCGAGCTCCAGGATCACGGGCTCGAGCTCCAGCGCAAGACCAACAGCAGCCTCGTCGATATCGCCCGACACGTCGGTGCCCCGCTGCTTGCCACCAACGACAGTCACTACACGCACCGAACCGACGCCATGGCCCACGACGCCCTCCTGTGCGTCCAGACCGGAGCGGTGCGAGACGACCCCAGACGGTTCAGGTTCGAGGGTGAGGAGCATTACCTGAAGTCCGCGGCGGAGATGCGCTCGCTGTTTCGTGACCACCCCGACGCGTGCGACAACACGCTGTGGGTGGCCGAGCGCGCCCGGGTGGACATCGAGTTCGGCAAGCCGAAGCTGCCCGAGTTCCCGGTGCCCGAGGAGTTCGCCGCCGGCGGCGGTGAGGCCGCTGCCGCCGCCTACCTTCGACACTTGAGCCGGGTCGGAGCCGAGGAGCGCTACGGTCGGCCCGTCCCGACAGCGGTGATCGAACGGCTCGACTACGAGCTCGGTGTCATCGCCGACATGGGTTTCTCGGCCTACTTCCTCGTTGTCTGGGATCTCATTCGCCACGCCCGGTCGTCTGGGATCCGGGTCGGTCCCGGCCGAGGGTCCGCCGCCGGCTGCTGCGTCGCCTACTGCCTCCAGATCGTCGACCTCGATCCGATCAGCCACGACCTTCTGTTCGAGCGCTTCCTCAACCCCGGTCGTCGCGAGATGCCCGACATCGACATGGACTTCGACGAGCGGGGTCGAGGGGAGATGATCCGCTATGCGACCGAGCGCTATGGGTGGGATCACGTCGCTCAGATCGTGACCTTCTCCACCATCAAGGCTCGGGCGGCCGTGCGCGACGCCGCCCGGGTACTCGGTTATCCCTACGCCGTCGGGGATCGCATCGCCAAGGCCATGCCACCACTCGTGATGGGTCGCGACACACCGCTCGGTGCCTGTCTCGAACGGCGTGAGGGCCACGAAGATGGGTTCAAGATGGCTACCGGGCTACGCGAGATGTACGAGACCGATCCTGAAGCCCGGCAGGTCATCGATGTGGCCAAGGGCCTCGAGGGACTGCGGCGACAAGCGGGGATCCACGCCGCAGCGGTGGTGATCACGCGCGAGCCGCTCACGGATCACCTCCCGATCCAACGCAAGCCCGATCCATCGACGCCGGCCGAGGACGCGCCCATCGTCACCCAGTACGAGATGCACGGGGTCGAGGAGCTCGGCCTGCTCAAGATGGACTTCCTCGGCCTTCGCAACCTGAGCGTCATCGAGCGGGCGCTGGACCTGATCGAGCTCTCGAGGGGCGATCGACCGGACATCGACGCTCTTCCGCCCGACGACGAGCCGACCTTTGCCATGCTCAGGGAGGGACGGTCGGTCGGGGTCTTCCAACTGGAGGGCGCGCCCATGCGGGCGCTCATGCGGTCGCTCGCGCCTAGCCGTTTCGAGGACGTCGCCGCCCTGGTGGCCCTCTACCGCCCGGGTCCCATGGCGGCCAACATGCACAACGACTACGCCGACCGGAAGTGCGGCCGCAAGCCCATCACCTACCTGCACCCCGACCTCGAGGACATCCTGGCGGACACCTACGGGCTGATGATCTACCAGGAGTCCATGATGCGGGTGGCCCAGCGCTTCGCCGGGTACAGCCTGGCCGAGGCCGACCGGCTCCGGAAGGCCTGCGGCAAGAAGATCCGATCGCTCATCGCCGCCGAACGGGAGCAGTTCGTGGCCGGCTGCGAACGGACCGGCTACGGCGCCGCCCTCGGTACGGCGCTGTTCGACCTCATCGAGCCCTTCGCCGACTACGCCTTCAACAAGAGCCACTCCTACGGCTATGGCCTCGTCGCCTACCAGACCGCCTGGCTCAAGGCGAACTATCCGGTGGAGTACATGGCGGCCCTGCTCACGAGCGTGAAGGACGACAAGGACCGCACGGCCGTGTACCTCGGCGAGTGCCGGGCCCGACACATCCACGTGCTCGTGCCCGACATCAACGTCTCGGCGTCGGACTTCATCGCCCAGCCGGAGTCCGACGACAGCCCGGGCGCCATCCCCTTCGGGCTCTCGGCGATCCGCAACGTCGGTGAGGGGCTCGTGGCCCAGGTCGTCGCCGAGCGGGAGCGGGGCGGTCCCTACCGCGACTTCTATGACTTCTGCGACCGGGTGGACCCGGCCGCGCTCAACAAGCGAACAGTGGAGTCCCTCATCAAGGCGGGTGCCTTCGACTCGCTGGGTCATCCCCGCAAGGGCCTGTGCCTCGTCTTCGAGCAGGTGGTCGACCGTACCCTGGCGCGTCGTCGGGAGGCCGAGCTGGGCATCATGAGCCTGTTCGCCGGGCTGGACGACGGCGGTACCGGAGGGAACGGCAACGGGACGAACGGCGGCAGCGGGGGGTCCGTCGCCTTCGACGACTCGAGGGTCCCCATCCCCGACGTCGACTTCGACAAGGCGCAGCGTCTGTCCTTCGAGAAGGAGATGCTCGGCCTGTACGTGAGCGACCATCCCCTGATGGGCATGGAGTCGGCCCTGGCCAAGCACGTCGACTGCAAGATCACCGAGCTGCGAGAGCAGGCGCTCGGCGTCGCCAACGGCAATCGGGAGGCGGAGGTTCGGGTCGTCGGGGGCGTGGTCACCAGCCTGGTACGCAAGTACACGAGGAGTGGTGACCAGATGGCCACGTTCGTCCTCGAGGACCTCGAAGCGTCGATCGAGACGTTCGTCTTTCCGAGCGCCATGCGCCAGTTCGGCGTCCTGCTCGAGGAAGACGTGGCCGTCTGTGTCAGAGGCCGGATCGACACCCGCGACGACCAGCCCAAGCTGGTGTGCATGGGCCTCACTCGTCCGCAGCTCGTCGTCGACGATGCCCCTCCGCTGCGGATCTCGCTCCCGCTGACCAGCCTGACCGACTCGTTGCTCGAGGGCCTCAAGCAGCTGCTGGTGGACCACCCTGGCCCTTCGCCGGTGTACCTGCACGTTGGCTCGAAGGTGCTGCGGCTTCCCGATGAGCTGAACGTGGACGCTCGATCGGGTGTCGTCGCCGAGGTGCGGGTACTGCTCGGCCCCAACGCCGTCGTCAGCTGAACGCCCGACGCGGCGGCGGTCCGGTCGATCCGAGCTGGCGACGGCCGGGCCCCGCATGGGACAGATCCCGGCGTGATCCCGTAATCTGGTGGGGGACGAGTCACGCACCAGGTCGAACGGGAGTTCTCAACAGGTCATGTCAATCGAGGTCGACACCAAGGACTGCACGGCGCTGAGCGACGCCGAGTTGGCGGACATGGCTGACATCTGCGCCGACGGCTCGGCGGGCTTCGACGTCGGGTTCCTCTCCAAGCAGCGCGACGAGTGGGTGCTCGTTACGCAGGCCCGTGATGGCGGGAGACTGACCGGGTTCTCGTTCTGCACGCTCGAGCGCATCGGCGGGACGCCATCCCTGCTCGTCGGTCTGGCCTCGGTGAAGGCGAACTCGAAGCGGGATCAGGTCGTCCGGGCTCTCATGGGTGACCAGTACCGTCGGGCGCTGCTGGCGTTTCCTGACGAGGACGTGCTGGTGGGCACGCGCATGGCCGAGCCGGGCGCCTTCGACGCCTTCAAGGGACTCTCTGATGTCGTTCCCCGCCCCGAGCATCGGCCCACGGGAGAGGAGCGGGCGTGGGGCCGGCGCCTGGCCAAGCGCTTCGGGGCCGATGGGCGCCTCAACGACCGAAGCTTCGTGCTCGGTGGTACAGGATCGCCGGCGGGGGTGCTCGAGTACCGCAGCCTCAAGTCGTGTCCGGCCGAGGTCGCGGCCTTCTTCAAGCCAGTGGCTCAGAAGCGCTTCGACTGCCTCGTGGCCTTCGGGTGGGCCATGGCCGAGGACCTGGCCGAGGGACGACTGGGCCGATGAGCCTGCTCGTCAGGCTGTAGCCAACCCACGGGGGGAGACCGTGAAGTTCGGGGTGGTGTTGGGCGCCGGCGGAGTCGTCGGTCTGGCGTACCACGCGGGCGTACTGCACGCCCTCGAACAGGAAGGCGGGGTGCAGATGGCCTCCGCCGATCTGATCGTGGGCACCAGCGCCGGGGCCGCGATCGCCGCCTACCTCCGCTGCGGCTGGACGACCGCCGACTTCTGGAACGAAGCCCTGGCCGGCGAGGGCGAGGATCGCAACCGGTGGGGGGGGATTTTGGCCCCCAACTTCGCCTCACCAATCGAGTTGGTCCAGCGAGGCATCGGATCGGCGTACGTCATGAGCCGTTCCGTGCTGCGCGTTCCGGTCCCGGCCGTGCCGGTGGTGCTCCGGCGCGTCTTCCCGGGTGGACTGTTCGCCATGGGCGAGGGGCGGGCCCGTCTCGAAGCCGAGCTGCCGGCGGCCTGGCCCGCCGAGCCCCTGTGGTTGTGCGCCGTCGACATCCACAGCGGTCGGCGAGTGGTGCTCGGCCGCGACGAGGACATAGGCGTCGATCTGCCACGCGCCGTCGAGGCCTCGTGTGCCATCCCGGGGATCTTTCCTCCGGTGCGAGTCGGAGATCGCGTGCTCGTCGACGGTGGTGCCCACTCGACGACCAACCTCGACCTGGCCGTGCGCGCCGGCTGCGACGTGATCATCGGCGTGGCGCCTCTCGCCTATGACCCGGCGGCTCCGCCGGGGCCCCTGGTCCAGCTGGCCCGCCGGGTGCCAACCCGGGCGCTGGCCCAGGAGGCCGGCGCGGCACGCCGCCGGGGCATCCGGGTTCTCCTCCTGCGGCCCTCGGCACACGAGGTACGGGCTCACGGTATCAACCTCATGCGCGGCACCGGCCTCGAGCGGACGGCTCGTGACGCCTACGAGTCGACGGCTCGCAGCCTCGGCACCGACCGCTTCCGACAGGCGCTCGCCGAGCTGGCTGCGTGAGCGCCGCTAGTGCCGGGGCAGCACGGCGGCCAGCGTCTTGTAGCAATGCCCGTCGCGGGGAGGGGCGAGCGCCACGAGGAGGTAGTGGGGGCGATGGCCCAGGCGGCGGGCGAGGGCCCGCCCGCTCAGCCGAGGCCGCCCGCTGTCGGCGATTGCAGCGGACAGACGAGCGTCGTCCACGGGAAGGTGGTACTGGTTGCCCGCCCAGTAGAACCGGGCCCACAACGTGTCATCGGTCTCGCGCGTGGTGACCGACACACCGTCGCTCGGCGTGATCAGGGCCAGCGACGGACGGGTGCCGTTCAGAGTCCAATAGGGAGTGGAGCTGGCGGCGAAGCCGAGGAGCGGCTCACCCTCCGGTGCGACGAGGGCTCGCAGGTAACGCTTCACCCGCCCAGGTCGCACGCGGCGGGCCGGCCGGGCCGGACCGGCCATGGTCACCGCCTCGGGCTGTGAAAGGTCGCTGGCATGGTCGTTGGCCGCCAGCTCGACCTTGATCACGTCGAGAATGTGCTTCGGACCGGCGCCGGTGTCCGTGACGCCGTGCGCCCGCACGAACGCACCCGAGTCGATGTCGACGGCCAGGTACTCGTCCTTGCGCTCGGCCAGGACCAGGAGCCGGAGCTCCTCTCCGGCGAGGTCGAGCCGGGGCGAGGACAGGCCGGAACGACTCACCGGAACATCATGCCCTCAGACGTGGGAGTTTTGTCGGATGGATGGTTCACCCGACGGTCAGCTGGGCCTCCAGGTCCTCGACGTCCGACGTAGGTGTCAGGCAGGCGTAGTGGCGACAGACGTACGCCATGCCCTCGCTCCGTGCGTCCCACAGGGGTGACGGGTACGGCTCGCCCCACGCCAGGACGGCGCGGGGGAGGTGGCGGCGTTGCACGGCGGCGACCAGATCGCGGCGCTCACCGGTGACCACGACCTCGGTGATGCCGTCGGCCAGCAGGTCGAGGGCGCCCAGGGCGTGCGTGAAGGCGGTGGGCTGGGTGGCCATGACATCTCCCAGCGAGGAGAGGATCGCTGCGGCGGCGTCGGTGTAGCGCCGCTCGCCGGTCAGCGCGCCCAGCCGGCCCAAGGCCACGGCCCCCACCGAGCTCGCCGACGGCGTCGCCCCGTCGAAGAGCTCTTTCGAACGGACAATGAGCCGTTCGGCGTCGTCGCCCGTCGTGAACAGCCCGCCCTGCGCCGCGTCCCAGAACAGGGCGAGCATGGCGTCGGCCGTCGCCCGTGCCGTCTCGATCCAGCGGGCCTGGCCGGTGAGCTCGGACAACCGGGTGAAGGCATCGACCAGCCAGGTGTAGTCGGCGGCCACCGCCAGGTGTCCGGCCTTGCCGCCCTGCCACGATCGCAGCCACCGTCCGTCGCCTCGACGGAGGGACCGCAGGAGAAACTCGGCGATCGAGATGGCTTCGTCCCGCCAGTCGGCGCGACCGGTCGCCCCCGCCGCCTCTGCCAGCGTCGAGCAGAACATGGCGTTCCACTCGGTCAGCACCTTGTCGTCGAGACCCGGGCGCACGCGGCGTGCCCGCCGCTCGAAGAGGAGACGCCGGGCCTGCTCGATCGGAGGAGGGCGCAGCAGGTCGCCTCGTTGGGGCCGGTGCAGGATGTTCGCTCCCTCGAAATTGCCCCGCGCTGTCACGCCGTACCAGTCGACGGCGGCCGGTGCCAGCTCGGGGCCGAGAACGTCGGTCACCTCCTCCAGGCTCCAGACGTAGAAGCGACCCTCCACACCCTCGGAGTCGGCGTCCTCGGCCGAGTACAGGCCACCCTCGTCGGCGTGGAGGTCCCGCAGCACGTAGCCCACGGTCTCCTCGAGGACCTGCCGCCACTGGGGCGAGCCGGTGACCTGCCAGCCGTGGAGATAGATCCGAGCCAACCCCGCCTGGTCGTAGAGCATCTTCTCGAAGTGGGGAACCATCCAATGGCGGTCGACCGAGTACCGGGCGAAGCCACCGCCGAGGTGGTCGTAGATGCCGCCGGAGGCCATGGCGTCGAGGGTGGTCGTCACCATCGCGAGCGCGGTGTCGCCGCCCGACCGATCGTGGGCCCGCAGGACCAGCTCGAGCATCGACGGCTGGGGGAACTTGGGCGCCGATCCGAAACCGCCCCACTCCGGGTCGTACGCCGCCTGCAGGGCGGCGAAGGCACCCTGCAGGATCTCGGCCGCAGGAGCCGGCCGTGGGCCCGTGCCGTCGGCCGCCGTGGGAATCTGCACTCTGGCCTCGACGGCGCCGACGAGCTGCTCGGCCTGTTCGACGACGTCGTCGCGCCGCTCGCGCCAGGCGGCGTGGATGGCCTCCAGGACGGTCGTGAACCCGGGCAGCCCGCCTCGGCCTTCCTTGGGAAAGTAGGTGCCTCCGTAGAAGGGTCGACGGTCGGGCGTGAGGAACACCGTCATCGGCCACCCGCCTCGTCCCGTGATCGCCTGGACCGCTTCCATGTACACGGCGTCGACGTCCGGCCGCTCCTCCCGGTCGACCTTCACGCTCACGAACCGCTGGTTGAGCAGGGCCGCCGTCTGGTCGTCCTCGAACGACTCGTGCGCCATGACGTGGCACCAGTGGCATGACGAGTACCCGATGGAGAGCATGACCGGTCGGTCTTCGGTCCGGGCGCGGGCGAACGCCTCCTCACCCCACGGATACCAATCGACGGGGTTGTCCTGGTGCTGCCGGAGGTACGGGCTCGTCTCGGCGGCCAGGCGGTTCATGGCGACGAGCCTAGGGGCCTGCTTCTGCCTCCCGGGCCGGTCTCCGGCGCTACGCGCCAGAGACTGATCTTTAGGGCCGGCCTCCCGGGCCGGCCTCCGACGCTACGCGCCAGAGACTGATCCCGCCTCCGGTCGTTGCCCCGTGAGCCCGGCGATGACGGCGTCGATCACCGTTTCCACCAGGGAGCGCTCAAGCTGGGGATCGAAATCGGGCCCGGCGAGGATCACGGTGGCGACCCCGTGGGTAGCGGTCCAGATGGCCAAGGCGGCGAGGGGAGGGTCGACGCTGCCGAGCAGACCGGCTCGGGCCAGCTCGAACACGGGCGCCGCCCCGGCCTGGAAGGTCTCGGTCGCCATCGTGGCCACCGCCTCGGCGTCCTGGGGTTCGGCGGTCAGCTCGGGCCACACCATGAAGATGGCCTTGAACAGCGCCGGGTTCTCCTTGGCGTAGTCCACGTAGGCCAAGCTCCGGGCCCGAATCAGCGCCAGGGGATCCGTCCCCGGAATGGACTGGATGCGCTCGATGACCCGCCGTCCCTCCTGGTCGGCCACGCCCTGCAAGAGATCGCGCTTGTCGGTGACGTGGGCGTAGAGGGCAGGAGCCGTGACCCCGAGGGAGCCGGCGACCCGGCGGAGGGACACGGCCTCGATCCCCTCGGCCGCCAGCAGGTCGCGCGCCGCGTCGATGATCGCCTGCCGGGACAGACGCGCTCCCATGCTCTCAAGGGTCGCACCATCAGAACCGTTGCGCTCCGGGGCACCGTCGTCGTGACTGCACCGAGGCGCATCGGAGGGCCCCGGCATCATCGTCCCAAAGCGGTGTCCGGGTCCGGGGCCACGTGGCAGGCTGGCCCGCGTGCTCGGGTTCTTCTCCGACTTGGAGTTCCGCGGTCTCGTCCAGCAGACCAGTGACGCCAGATTGGCCCACGTCCTCGACCAGAAGCAGCTGACGGCCTACGCCGGCTTCGACCCCACCTCGGACAGCCTGCACGTCGGGCACCTGCTCGGCATCTTCTACCTCCGTCGCCTCCAGCAGGCCGGTCACGGGCCGATCGCCGTGGCCGGCGGCGGTACCGGGATGATCGGCGACCCGAGCGGCAAGGGTGAGGAGCGCCAGCTGCTGAGCGCCGAGACCCTGGAGGCCAACCTGGCCGGCATCCGGGGTCAGCTGGGGCGCTTCCTGGACTTCACACCCGCGGCCGGGGCCGCGCAAGCCGTCCTGGTCGACAACGCCGCGTGGCTCGACTCCGTGGGACTCCTCGAGTTCCTGCGTGACGTCGGCAAGCACTTCGGGGTCGGCCAGATGATCGCCAAGGAGACAGTGCGGGCCCGGCTGGACACCCCCGAGCAGGGCATGTCGTTCACCGAGTTCAGCTACATGCTGCTGCAGGCCTACGACTTCCTCCACCTGTTCGACACCTTCGGTTGCCGGCTGCAGCTCGGCGGCAGTGACCAGTGGGGCAACATCACCATGGGGATCGACCTCATCCGTCGGCTGAGGGGCACCGAAGCGTGGGGCCTCACGTGGCCACTCGTCGTCCGGGCCGACGGGACCAAGTTCGGCAAGAGCGAGTCCGGCAACGTCTGGCTGGACGAGCGGCGGACGAGCGCGTACCAGTTCTTCCAGTTCTTCCTCCGTACCGAGGACAGCGTGGTGGGCACCTATCTCCGCTACTACACCTGGCTCGACCGGACACGCATCGAAGAGCTCGACGCCGCCGTGGCCACGCACCCGGAGGCGCGCCAGGCCCAGCGGACGCTGGCCAGGGAGGTGACGAGCCTGGTCCACGGGGAGGCGGCCGCGGCGAAGGCAGAACGGGCGGCGGCGGCGTTGTTCTCCGAGGAGATCGTCGGGCTCGACGAGGTGACGCTCGTGGAGCTTCTCGCCGATGCCCCGTCCAGCAGCTGGTCGAGGGACCGGCTGGCGGACGGCGGGCTGTCGCTGGTGGAGGCGATGGTCGAGACCGGTCTGGCTCCGTCGCGCTCGGCCGCCCGCACGACGATCGAGCAGGGCGGCGCCTACGTAAACAACCGCCGCGAGCTCGACCGCGCCCGCCAGCTCGGCCCCGACGACTTGCTGCGCGACCGTTACCTCCTCTTGCGTCGGGGCAGACGGGACCAGCACCTGGTGCGCTTCGGCTAGATCAACGTGCCGGCGCAGCGGTCAGGGCGGCACGGATGGCGGCGGCGACGCGAGCTTCGTCGGCCGCGTCCTCGTAGCGCTGACGGGGCCAGAGAAATCCCCGCAGCCCGTCCTTGAAGCGCCGAGGCACCACGTGGATGTGGAGGTGCGGCACGCTCTGGCTCACGCGGTTGTTCATCAGCACGAGGGTGCCGTCGGCGTTCATCGCCCGGGCCACGCCGGCGGCGACGCGCTGGGTCGCCTCGAAGAGCGGCTCGATCAGCGGTAGCGGCAGGTCGACCAGCGTCTCGTAGTGGGGCCGGGGCACAACCAGCACGTGGCCCGGGAACACCGGTCGCCGATCGAGGAAGGCCACGACCAGCGGTTCGTCGAGGACGAGGTCCGTGGGGACCTCGCCGGCCACGATGTCGCAGAACTTGCAGCCCGGGTCCCGGTCACCCGGGTCCCGGTCACCAGCAGGCGGGGTCATCGCCGGGCGAGCCTATGTGCGACGATTCGCCGTGGCCGACGACTCCCCCATCTCCCTCTCGGGCGGCCCGCCGGAGACGCGGCTCCCGCCTCCCCCCGCCGCCGCTCGCGAGCGGTTGCGGACCGCCCTCGAGACAGCTCCCGAGGAGCGGCGGGCCACGATGGCCGAGGTTGTCGCCGCCTTCCCGCGCCACCTCGACGCCTGGGCGTCCCTCGGTGACGTGGCCCGCGACGAAATCGAGTCCTACGCCTACTTTCGTGTCGGGTACCACCGCGGGCTCGATGCACTCCGCGGCGCCGGCTGGCGCGGTTCGGGGTACGTGCGCTGGGCGCACGAGAGCAACCGAGGGTTCTTGCGGTGCCTCGACGGGTTGGCCCGGGTCGCCGAGTCGATCGGGGAGACCGACGAGGCGGAACGCTGCCGCCAGTTCCTCCGCCAGCTGGAACCCGGGTGGCGGGGCACCATGCCCGACGGCTGATCTGCGCCCCGGCGCGGGTACTTTGGCCGTCGTGGCCGTCGTGGCCCCACCGCTCGAAGCGGAAGTCACCGAACTGGCTCGGCGCATCGCCGAGCTGGGCTCGGGCGAGCGGGCCCGGGTCTACCGGTTGTCGTGGTGGAGCGAGCGCATGCTCGCATGGGCGATGGCCAACCCTTCCTTCAAGACCCAGCTGTTCCGTCTGGTCGACGTGTTCCCGGCGACGACCGGAGACGCGGACGCTCTCCGTCATCTGCACGAGTACTTCGCCGGCGCCGACGCGCCCCGGCTGCTCGATGTGGGCGTCGGCGTGGCCGAGCACCTGCCGCGAGGCGAGCGGCTGTCGGCTGCGGTGGCCCGCCGCAACATCGCCCGCATGGCCCAGCAGTTCATCGTAGGGACGACGCCGACGGAGGTGGCTGATCGGCTCGGACGGCTGTGGCGGGCCGGAACGGCGTCCACGGTCGACCTGCTGGGCGAGAAGACGCTCACGGCGGCCGAAGCTGACCGCTACGCGGCTCGCGTCGACGAGCTGCTGCGGGTACTGCTCGACGCCAGCGCCGGCTGGGCGCCCGACGACCACCTTGAGCGCGACGACCTGGGACCGCTTCCGCGCGTCAGCGTCAGCATCAAGCCATCGGCCCTGGCGCCGATGTTCGCCCCGCTCACGGGAGCCGAGGCGCTGGCCCAGGCCGCGGACCGCCTGCGTCCCCTGCTGAAGCTCGCCGTCGATCGGGGAGCGTTCGTCTGGCTGGACACCGAGGACTACGACGCCAAGGAGCTGACCTTCGAACTGTTCCGGCGCCTGCTCGACGAGCCCGACCTGGCCCGTCTCGACGCCGGTGTCGTGGTCCAGGCCTACCTCAAGGAAGCTGCCGCCGATCTCGCCGACCTCGTGGCCTGGTCGGCCCGCCGGACGTCAACGGTCGCCGGGGCCCGACCCGTCGGTGTGCGCCTCGTGAAGGGGGCGTACTGGGACGCCGAGACGGTGCAGGCGAGAGCCGAGGGCTGGGCCGTCCCCGTGTTCGAGGACAAGGGGCAGACCGACGCCAACTACGAGCGCTGTTCGCGCCTTCTGCACGATCACCACGGGAAGGTGCGGGCTGCCTTCGGCTCGCACAATCTGCGGTCGCTGGCCTACGCCATCGCCTACGCCCGCCATCTCGGCATCCCCGACACGGGCTACGAGCTCCAGATGCTCTACGGCATGGCAGAGCCGGTTCACGCCGCCATCGGTCAGCTCGGGCTGCGGCTGCGCGTGTACGCCCCCATGGGGGAGCTGGTGCCGGGCATGTCGTACCTGGTCCGCCGGCTGCTCGAGAACACGTCCAACGAGAGCTTCGTGCGTCGGCAGTACGCCCAAGGCCGGCCCGGGAGGGCGGCCCGGGAGGCGAGCCGGCCCGGGAGGGCGGCCCGGGAAGTGAGCCGGAGCCTCGACGAGCTGCTCGTTCCGCCTCCGGAGGGGGAGCTCCCCGGTCCGAGCCTTCCCGCGACTCGTCCCGCCACCGACCCGAGCGATCCCGGTCCGTACCGTCACGAGCCCATGGCCGAGTGGCGCCGCGCCGGCGTCCGTTCCGCCTTCGGAGCCGCCGTGGACGACCGGCACCGGAACCTCGAGCTCGAGCACGAAGGTCTCCTCGACGTGCCGGCCGTGATCGGCGGCCAGAAGGTGCACACCCGACAGACCATCGCGTCGGTCGATCCGGCCCAGTCGGACCGGGTGGTGGCGACCTCGGCGTCGTGTGGACCGGACGAGGCCGACCGGGCCGTCGAGGTCGCCAGCCGGGGCTGGGACGAGTGGAGGCGGACGCCGACGCGTGAGCGGGCAGCGGTCCTCTTCCGTTTGGCGGAATGGATGCGCGCCCGCCGGAACGACCTGGCCACCCTCGAGATCTTCGAAGCGGGCAAGCCCTGGGCGGAGGCCGACGCAGACGTGTGCGAGGCCATCGACTTCTGCGAGTACTACGGCCGAGAGATGCTCGACCTGAGTAGGCGTGGCCTCGTCGAGTCGCCTCCCGGCGAGACCAACCGGCTCAGCTATCAGTCCAGGGGAGTGGGCGTGGTGATCGCCCCGTGGAACTTCCCCCTCGCTATCCCGACCGGGATGGTCACCGGAGCCCTGGTCGCCGGCAATCCGGTCATCCTGAAGCCCGCAGAACAGGCTCCCGCCGTGGCCTCGATGCTGATCGAAGGCCTGGCCGCAGCGGGCCTTCCGCCGGGCGTGGTGGGGTTCCTGCCCGGCGTCGGCGAGGTCGTGGGAGCGCACCTCGTCGCCCATCCAGGCGTGAGCTTCGTCGTCTTCACGGGTTCGAAGGCCGTGGGGCTGGCGGTGAACGCCGCCGCCGCCCAACATCGCCCCGGCCAGCGCCACGTCAAGCGGGTCGTCGCCGAGATGGGCGGCAAGAACGCCGTGGTCGTCGACGCCGACGCCGATCTCGACCAGGCCGTCCCCGCCGTGGTGCGCTCGGCGTTCACCTACGCCGGACAGAAATGCTCCGCCGCCTCACGCCTGATCGTCCTGAAACCCGTCTTCGACGAGCTCATGACGAGGCTGGGCGGCGCCGTCCTCGAGCTGAAGATCGGCCATCCTCGCCACATGGCTACCGACGTGGGACCGCTCATCGACGCCGACGCCCAGGCCCGAGTGCGGGCGTATACCGAGATGGCGCACGCCCACGGGAGGGTCGCGCTCGGCCGGGAGGACGTGCCGGCGACGGGTTACTTCGCCGGGCCTGTGGTGGTCGCCGGCGTGGCGCCCGACTCTCCACTGGTCAGAGATGAGATCTTTGGACCCGTGCTGGCGGTGCTCAGGGCATCGTCCTTCAGCGAGGCGCTGGCGCTGGCGAACGACACCGACTATGCGCTCACCGCAGGCGTCTTCTCGCGCTCGCCGGCGCACATCGCCCTGGCCTCGAACGAGCTCAGAGCCGGCAACGTGTACATCAACCGGGGGATCACGGGAGCGGTGGTGGGGCGCCAGCCCTTCGGCGGCTATGGCATATCGGGAGTCGGCTCGAAGTCCGGCGGCCCCGACTACCTGCTTCAGTTCGTGGACCCGAGGGTCACCACGGAGAACACACTGCGTCGCGGCTTCGCCCCCGACGGATCCGAGGGGGCGTGACGCATCGGCGGTCGCTCGTATCGGCCGTCATCGTCACCCTCGTCGCCTCGCTGGCGTTGGCCGCCTGCTCGTCGGGCGCCGACGTCTCGGGAACCCCGTCGCAGCGCATACGGGGTTGGTCACAGGGAGTCGGCTTCGACGCGTCCAGCACCAAGATCGCGTCGGAGCTGGACCAGGTGACGAGGAGCGCGCAGGCGGGCGATGTGGGTGGCCTGCAGGCGGTGAGCGTCCAGCTCCAGGATGACGCCACCATTGCCCATGCCCAGCTCCCGAGCCCCGATCAGCAGGTGACCGATCAGCTCGACACGGCGTACCAGACGGCCTACCAGCTCGCCAACCACTACCTCGACAAGGGCCTGGGCGCCGACCGGGCCGCCGGTCTGGCTGCGATCCTGCGTCAGGCGGACACCGCCCGCCAGGCCCTCGCGTCGGCCCGAGCCCGCGCGGACACCCTCGTTCACTCCTGAAGCTGAGGCTGGATCACTGGACTACTGGGCTAATCAGTGTCCGCCGACGGAGCGTCGCACCTGCGCCGGCCGCATGGTAGCGAAGGCCTGGTGCGCAAATCCGCTCGTCCGGTCAGACGGTGCGGAGGGCCTCGGTGGGCGCCAGAGCGGCGGCGCGCATGGCTGGCAGCATGCCGGCGACGGCTCCGATCACGAGGCTCGCTCCCAGCCCGCTGGCGATGGCGGTCGGCGGGACCACGACGGCCCAGGACCGGGTCGAGGCGTAGACGGCGGTGAGGATGATGCCCATGACCACGCCACAGCCGCCTCCCAACATCGACAGGAAGACGGCTTCGGACAGGAACTGTAACCGGACCTGACCTCGGGTAGCACCGAGCGCCCGCCGCAGCCCGATCTCGGATCGGCGTTCCAGGACCGAGATGACCATGATGTTGGCGACGCCCACCCCTCCGACGAGCAGGGCGATGCCGCCGAGGCCGAGGAAGAGGCCGGTGAACGCGCTCTGTGCATCGGCACGGGCAATCAGGGCATCGGACGGTCGACTCACATTCACCTGGTCGGGGTGCTCGGGGTTCGCCGAGGCGGCCAGGACCGACTCGACGGCCTGGACCTGGTTGGGATCGGTGCGCACATAGATCGTCGTGGGGGCGCCGTCGAAGGCGAGCAGTGACTGGGCGACGGGGAACCCGACGAGCACGGCCCGGTCGATCTCCGGCGCGAGAGGGACCACGTTCATGATCCCGCTCACGTAGAACCACTGATCGCCGAGCCAGACGCGCTCGTCAGGTCCGACCCGATCGATCCCGAGGCGCTGGGCGGCGACCGCGCCCAGCACGACCGACGGGTACCCGGCCGTGGCCGAGTCGAGGAAGGTGCCCGCCTGCATGCTCCCGCGCAGCGCCCCCAGGAGACCGACCTGGGCCGCGTCGACCGTGATGCCCTCGGTGTTGGTCGTGGGGATCAGGTTCGAGCGGTACACGTTGACGTTCACGGTGCCGACGGCGGCGCTGCGCTGCACCGGACCGATGCGGGCGATCATGCCCGGCGAGGCCTTCGGTAGCTCGGCGGTCCCGCCGAACGGGGTCTGGCCCGTCGTGACGGTGAGCAGGTTCGTCCCGATGGCGTCGATCTCGGCCAGCAGCCCGGCCTGGCTCGATGACGAGATGCCGAGCACCCCGACCATGGTCGCGACACCGATGGCGATGCCGAGGCCGGACAGGGCGGCTCGCAGCCGCCGCGTGCGCAGGCCCACCGATCCGGTGCGAAGAAGGTCGGCGAGCCGGAGGCGGGCGGGCACCAGGATGCCGGGCAGATCGCGTTGTGACCACCGCCTCCCGCCGGCGGGGTGGCCCGCACCGGTCGGCCCGGAATGATCGAGCCCGCTCACGGAATCGAGAGCTCCTTCTCGGCTCGGCCAGGCGATGCGACGTCGCTGACGACCCGGCCGTCGAGTATCTCGACCCGGCGAGGAAGGCGGGCCGCCAGCTCTCGTTCGTGTGTGATGACGACGATCGTCGTCCCGTCCCGGTTGAGCTCGTGCAGGAGCCGGAAGATCCCCGAGCCGGTGGCGCTGTCGAGATTTCCCGTCGGTTCGTCGGCGAGCACGATGGCGGGCCGGCCCGCCACCGCCCTGGCGATCGCCACCCGCTGACGCTCTCCTCCTGACAGCTTCGTGGGCCGGAAGCCAATGCGGTGGCTGAGCCCCACCCGGTCCAACGCGTCGACGGCCAGCGATCGCCGGTCCTTGAGCGCCAGACCCGTGTACAGCAGTCCGTCGGCCACGTTGTCGAGGGCCGTGACCGCCTCTGACAGGAAGAACTGCTGGAACACGAAGCCGATGCTCTGTGCTCGGAGGGCGGCCAGCTCGCGGTCGTCCAGGGAGGACACGTCGTGGCCGTCCACCTGCACCACGCCCGACGATGGCCGGTCCAGGGTCCCCATCACGTGCAAGAGGGTCGACTTGCCCGAGCCCGATGGCCCCACTACGGCGAGCAGCTCGGTCTCTGCCACCCGCAGGTCGATGTGGCGCAGCGCGTGCACGGGAGGCTCACCCGGGTAGGACTTGGTCACGCCGTCGAGCTCGAGAACGGGCTCTGGTCGGTCGTGCAGTAGGTGGACCGCGCCCACGGCAGGAAGATCGGTGGCGCTCATTGCGACGACACCACCACTCGCATCCCGGGCGCCAGCCCGGTGCCCGTCACGGCCACCAGGCCGTCGGCGTCGTCGAAGAGGCCGGGTGTCACCTGCACCAGGTGGTGATGACCGTCCCTGTCGACGACCTCGAGGCCGTAGCCGCCGCTGGCCAGGGCGAGCAGAGCGTTGACGGGAACGACGAGAGCGTTGTCGGACGTGGCCGTGGTGATGGCGACCTGGACAGGGGCCTGGTCGAGGGTGCCGGTGGCGGCGGCGTCGGTGGGGGCGACGGTCACGGGAACGGTGGCGGGTGACGAGTTGTTGGAGGTCGCCACCGTCCCGACCGAGAGCACGGTGCCCGGCGTGGACTGGTTGTTCGGAAGGGTGATCTGGACCTGGTCACCCGCCTTCACCAACGACTGTTGGGCCGCATCGAGGTTCACGGTCACGACGCGGGTGGTCGAGGTGGCGGTGAGGACGGGCGACCTGGGCGCGGCGGCCGATCCGAGTGTCGCCGACACCGAAGCCACGCGAGCCGCGCCCGGCAGGAACACCGCCGGGCCGAGAGGCAGCGTCCCCGTCTGTGTGATGCCGAGCGCGGCCTGCAGCTGATCGAGCGCCGATGCCGTCGCCGAGCTGAAGTGTGCGACGGAGCTGGCGTCGGTCGACGACTCGTAGCCCAGCGCCACGAGATCCCAGTTGAGCTGGGCGACGTCGGAGCCGTCGGTCACTCCTTCCTGAAGGCTCCGGTAGACCGGTGTCGCGCCGTACAGCAGCACGACAGCGGAGCCGTCGACGTGGTACAGCGGCTGGCCCTGGTTGATCACGTCGCCCACGGACGGAACCTGGGTGATCGTGCCGTTGGCCTGATTCACGACCGACCAGCTTGAGGCGTAGCCGAGGGTGCCGCTCTGATTGATCTGAGAAGAGAGGTTGCGCTGGCTGATCGTCGTCGTGGTGGTGGGTGCCGCGTTGCTGGGCACGCCGCTGTGTGTCGAGGAGCCGGAGCTGATGGCGATCCCGACTCCCACGCCCGTACCGACGAGGGCGAGGATCATGACGATCACGACGGCGAGGCGACCTCGGCTGGGGCCTCTCTTGGTGCGGCCATCGGGCCGGGCGGGGGACCGCGGACCGTCAGGCGCGGCCGACACCTCTTGCGTCGTGGGCTGCGCCGGGCTTGTCATTGCTTGGACCCACCGGTCGTTGCCAACCCGGGCCCGTTATGAGGCAGGAAGTGCTGGCAGGCCGACTGGGCCGCCTGAAACTGCGGATTGTTCATGTCCTGACCTGGGCCTGCCCCAGGCCCGAGCCGTATGCCGAGATTGCCGTTGCCGGCCGGTTGGGGGTCGGGGACGTCGACCCCGTGGGACCGCATGCATTGGGCGAAGCGGACGAGGGCGTCTCTGTCCTGGGCCTGCTGCTGGGGGTTCTCCGGGTTGCCCTTCGGCAGCAGGTTCTGACAGGCCGACTGCGCCGCCTGGAACTGGGGGGAGTTCGGGTCGAGCCCGCCCGCACCCCCGTGCGTCTGGATGGTCACCCGGTTGCCGCTGATCTGCGGATCCGGGAAGTTCGTGAGGCCATGCGACCGCATGCACTGCGAGAACTTGAGGGCATCGTCGGTCTTGCTGTTGTTGCTCCCGCCGCCCGAGCTTCCGCTCGTCGTGTGCGCCGTGGTCGACGTCGATCCCAGGCTGGCGACCCCAGCGGACCCCGACGCCGCGCCGCCGCAGGCGGCGGCGAGTGGGAGTGCCGCCAGAACGAGGAGGGCGAGACGCGGCGATCGCCACCATCGCCTGAGGGTGCTGGCCCGCTCGGCGGGCGGCGAGCTTCGAACTGGTCGCTGCTGGTCCATCGGATCCTCCCTCGGGCGGTCCTCGCCACCCGACGAGGGAGTAATACCGAAGTGGCGGTTACACCACGGGAACAGGATCTGTTACCGGGATGGGTACAGGCGACGAGCGCGACGCCCGCCGCTCGCGAAACGCCACGTGCACGTCGAGGCCGCCCCCCTCTCGCGCTCGAGCCTCGATCGCCCCGTGGTGTGCCGTCACGATCGCATCGACGATCGACAGACCCAGGCCCGTTCCCTGGGGCGAGCCGGCCCGGTCGGCACCCAGTCGCCGGAACGGCTCGAACAGCGACCCGACCTGGTCCCTGGCGATGCGGGGGCCGCTGTTGGAGACCTCGACGGTGGCGTCACCGGCGTGCACGCCCGTCCGCACCTCGACCCATCCGCCGCCATGATTGTGACGAGCCGCGTTGTCGACCAGGTTGGTGACCAGGCGCTCCAACAGGGCCCGATCCCCCGTCACCGACGCCGGATCGAGCGACCGGTCCACCCTGATGTCGTTCGACGTCATCACCGGCGTGACGAGCTCGATGGCGTCGAGCGTCACCGTGGCCATGTTGACGGCCTCGGTCTGCCCCAATCCGCGCTGGCTGCGGGCCAGGACGAGGAGCGCGTCGATGAGGCGGGCGTGCTCGGCGTTGGTGCGCAGGACCTGGCGGCCCATGGCGCGGAGGGACTCGACATCGGCAGCCGGATCGGACAGGGCCACCTCGACCACGGTCCGCTCGAGCGTGAGCGGCGTGCGCAGCTCGTGGGAGGCGTTGGCGACGAAGCGGCGCTGGGCCTCGAAGGCGGTGTCGAGGCGGTGCAGCAAGTCGTCGAAGGTGTCGGCCAGCTCGGTCAGCTCGTCGTCGGGTCCCCGAAGGGCGATGCGATCGCCGAGGTTGTCCTCTGACAAGCGGCGCGCGGTTGCGGTCATCGTGCGAAGCGGCCGCAGCACCCGTCCGGCGATGATCCAGCCGAGCAGCACCGAGACCACGGCCATGAGACCGAGGGCGACGCCGGACTCGGTGAGAAGCTTGTGCAGCTGCGCCGACCGCTCGTGGTCCGCCTGTGCCTTGAGCAGTCCCTCGAGCTGGGCCTTGGCGTGCGGCGACGGAACGCTCGAGGCCGGGACCGGGCCGACGACCGCACCAGGAGGGGGTACGAGGCCCGATGGACCGCTCGGTGCGATCGGCGCGCCATAGCTCGGCGCTGTCGTCCCCGGCGACAGAGCAAATGCCTCGGCCGGGCCTCCTTTGGTGCTGATGACTGTCGGATTGCCCGGGGCCACGAGGGCGAAGGTGATGCCCAGCAAGACGGCGCCGCCGACCACGAACAGACCGCCGTAGAGGAGCGTCAGGCGCAGGCGAACGGTCCAGCGCGGCCGGAACGAGGAGGGGATGCGAAGGCGACGAAGACGAGTGCCGATCATGACGCGATCCGATAGCCGGCGCTGGCGACCGTCTCGATGAGCGGTGGATCCCCGAGTTTGCGCCGCAGCCTGCTCATCGTGACCTTCACCGTGTTGGTGAACGGGTCCGTTCGCTCGTCCCAGACCCGGTCCAGCAGCTCTTCGGTGCTGACGACCCGGCCCTGCGCGGCGAGGAGAGACTCCAGGATGCCGAGCTCCTTGGGTGTGAGGTCGAGGCGGCGGACGCCTCGTCGCGCGGTTCGCTGAGCGGAGTCCACGGTGAGATCTCCCTTGGTGAGCAGTGGCGGTACGGGTGCTTGCGTGCGACGGGCCAGGGCCCGGACCCGGGCCACCAGCTCGGCGAAGGCGAACGGCTTGGCCAGGTAGTCGTCGGCCCCCAGGGTAAGCCCGCCGACGCGGTCCACCAGGTCGCCGGCGGCGGTGAGCATGAGGATCTTGGTGGCGGTCCCTCGGGCCACGACTTCCCGGCACACGTCGTCGCCGTGGATTCCGGGCAGATCGCGGTCCAGGACGATCACGTCGTAGCGCACGACCGCCATGCGCTCCGTGGCCGCCAGACCGTCGAAGACGACGTCCACGGCCATGCCCTCCCGGCGCATCCCGGTCGCCAGCGTCTCGGCCAGCAGCTGGTGATCCTCGACAACCAGCACCCTCACAGGACCAAACCACCTCCTGGTCCGGCACCCGACGCCCGGGAACGGCCACCGGCTCGTGGCGAGCCAGGCGGAGGGCGCTCCTCCGCAGCAAAAGGATGCCCGACGGGCGGTTACACCGGGGTAACAGGGCTGCCTCGAGGCGGCGCTAAGTTCGACCCGATGGCCGGAACGACCGACGGACTGGTCGGCCCTTTTCCACCGGGCGTGGACCCCGAGGACTACGACAAGCTCCGCCGGCGCGTCCTGTGGAGCATGCCGAGCGGGCTCTTCGTGATCGGGAGCCGCGCTGGGGATCGGCGCAACCTCATGACCGCCAACTGGGCAACCCAGGTCTCCTTCGCGCCCAAGCTGCTTGCGGTCAGCGTCGAGCACGAGGCCCTCACGTCCGAGCTGATCACCGAGGGTCGGATCTTCAGCCTGTCGATCGTCGATCGCGAAGATCGGGCCATCGTCCGCAAGTTCGTCAAGCCGGTCGAGTACGACGAAGCGTCACAGACGCTCAACGGGTTCCGCTTCCACGACGCGACGACAGGCGCGCCGATCCTCGATCAGGCCCTGGCCTACGTGGACTGCGAGCTGCGGGAGCGGCTGCCGGTCGGCGATCACATTCTGTTCGTGGGCGAGGTGGTCGAGGCCGCTTTCCAGGGAGACGAGGGGACTCCGCCACTGCGCATGGAGGACACCCGCATGAGTTACGGGGGTTGAGCGGGCCGCGCCACGCGAGACCGGCCAGGGAGGGCCCCGGCGTACGGTAGCGTCGCGGCTCGGTGACGAGACACCGACCCGACGACGACGCCTGTGGCTTCGAGTCGAGCTCCGTCGTCCGTGAGCCGCGCAACGACTCCGGGTACACGAAGGACTGAGCGGTCTGGCCGGGCCGAGCTGGATCGACACCCAGCCCGCCATGGACGAGCTGGTCGCGGAGGTCGAGAAGGCGTCCGTGTATGGCTTCGACACCGAGTTCCACCGTGAGCGCTCGTACTTTCCGCACCTGGCCCTGGTCCAGCTGGCCTGGCCTGGCGGAGTCGCCCTCGTTGATCCGTACGGTGTCGACCTCGCTGGCCTTCGCCGGGTGCTCGAGGGACCCGGCCTCGCCGTGGCCCACGCCGCCGAGCAGGATCTCGAGGTTCTGCAGCTGGCGTGCCAGGCGAGGCCGCGCCGTCTGTTCGCCACCCAGCTGGCGGCGGGCTTCCTGGGCCTGTCGGCCCCGTCCCTGACGACCCTGGTCGAGCACCTCCTCGGCCGGCGGTTGGCGAAAGGGGACCGGCTGACCGACTGGACCCGGCGTCCGCTCAGCGCCGAGCAGTGCCAGTACGCCGCCTCCGACGCCGCCCACCTGCTCGAGCTGCGCGATGCCCTCGTTGGGGAGCTCGAACGCCTCCGCCGCCTGAGCTGGGCGGAAGGGGAATGCCAGCTCCTGCTCTCGCGTCCCAGCCGACGGGTGGAGCCCGACGAGGCCTGGTGGCGACTGAAGGAGGCCCGCCAGCTGCGGGGTCAGTCACGGGCCGTCGCCCAGACGGTGGGAGCCTGGCGCGAGCGACGGGCGGCCGCCACCGATCGGCCGGTCCGGTTCGTCCTGCCCGACCTCGCCGTCGTCGCCATCGCCCAGCGCCCCCCCACCACGATCGACGAGCTGGCTGCGACACGAGGCCTGGACGGGCGCCGGGCGAAAGGCGCCCTCGACGCGGGGCTGCTCGACGCTGTCCAGGCCGGTCTCCAGCTCAACGACGGCGCCCTCAGGCCGCCGCCGAGCGATCAGCTCGAGCGCCGCCTGCGTCCGGTCGCGACCCTGGCCGGGGCCTGGCTGGCCCAGCGGGCCACCGAGCTCCGGATCGACGGTCCCCTTCTCGCCACCCGGGCCGACCTGCACGCCCTGCTTGGAGGCGGCAACGAATCCCGGCTCGCCAGCGGGTGGCGCCGAGCACTCGTGGGAGAGCCGCTCCGCCAGCTTCTGGCGGGCGAAGGGGCGCTCGCGGTCGGGAGCTGGGGCGAGCTCGTCCTGGAGGCTCGTTCCCATCGGCCCATCGCGGTCGAGCCAGACGTCGCAACCTGACGACGTAGGTGCCCGTCGTCCCAGGGCCAACTAGCGTGGTGGATCGGTACCTGACGGGGGACGCTCATCGTGATCCGCCACTACACGAACCCACCACAACCTGGCCCGCCGACGGACCCGCCGAAGCGGCCGCCGACGCCACCACCGCCTCCTCGCTGGCGGATCTGGTTCCTGGTCGTCGGGATCCTCGCCACCATCGGTCTCCTGTTCATACCGGCCATGGGCAGCGGCCCGCCCGTGAGCAACCTCAACTACTCGTCGTTCGTCAACAAGGTCAACGCCAACCAGGTGTCGACGGCCACCATCGACGCGAACGGCAAGGTGACCGGCACCCTGAAGGGGAGCCAGGGCCAGCACTACACATCGCAGATCCCCACGGTGCTCCAGAACAACCAGTTGACCCAGACGCTCGAGAGCCACGGGGTTTCGATCACCGGTGTCGGTCCAAGCAGCTCGCTGCTACCGACGCTCTTGTCGTTCCTGCCCCTGTTGCTGTTCCTTGGGTTGTTCCTGCTGCTGGGCCGACGCGCCGGACAGGGCATCCAGGGCGTCATGGGCATCGGCAGCTCGCGGGCCAAGCTCTACGACCAGGAACGCCCGCCGACCAGGTTCGCCGATGTCGCCGGCTACGAGGGGGCCAAGCAGGAGGTCAGCGAGGTCGTCGACTTCCTCAGCCACCCCGACCGCTACGCCCGGGCGGGAGCGGTCGGCCCCAAGGGAGTCCTGATGGTCGGCCCACCGGGCACCGGCAAGACCCTGCTCGCCCGGGCGGTGGCGGGAGAGGCCGAGGTGCCGTTCTTCGCCATCACCGGCTCCAGCTTCGTCGAGCTGTTCGTCGGTGTCGGCGCGTCGCGGGTGCGGGACCTGTTCGCCACGGCTCGCAAATCGGCGCCCTCGATCATCTTCATCGACGAGATCGACGCCATCGGTGGGCGTCGGGGGGCGGCGCTGTTCGCTTCCAACGACGAGCGGGAGCAGACCCTCAACCAGCTCCTGGCCGAGATGGACGGGTTCGACCCCGAGACGGGGGTGGTCGTCATGGCGGCCACCAACCGGCCGGAGACCCTCGACCCGGCCCTGCTCCGTCCCGGTCGCTTCGACCGACGGGTGGAGATCCCCCTGCCCAACCGGTCCGAGCGGGCATCGATCCTGAAGGTGCACGTCAAGGGGCGCAAGCTCGGACCCGACGCCGACCTCGGGATGGTGGCGGGCCTCACCCCGGGCTTCTCCGGCGCCGATCTCGCCAATCTGGTCAACGAGGCCGCCATCGTCGCCGTGCGGGCCAACCGTGACGTGATCACGGGCGCCGATTTCTTCGAGGCCCGCGATCGCATCCTGCTCGGCCGTCGCGACGCGTCCAACGCACTGCTCCCCGACGAGAAGCATGCCGTCGCCGTGCACGAGGGAGGGCACGCCCTGGTCGCCGTCCTCTCCGAGCACGCCGATCCGGTCGCCAAGGTCACCATCCTCCCGTCGGGAATGGCCCTCGGCGTCACCGAGCAGCTACCGGTCGACGACCGTCACCTGTACCCGGAGAGCTACCTGCTCGACTCCTTGGCGGTCCGCCTCGGCGGCCGCGCCGGTGAGCTCCTGGTCCTGGGCGAGGCCTCCAGCGGTGCCTCCAACGACCTCACCGGGGCCACCGACTTGGCGACCCGCATGATCCGCGACTTCGGCATGAGCCCCCGCCTGGGCCCAGTCGGGTTCTCCTCGCAGGATCCCGGCTACCTGGGGAGCCCCGACGGCCGGGGCCGGCCCTACGCCGAGGGCACCCAGCAGGTCATCGACGAGGAGGTGGCCCGGCTACTGCGCGAAGCCGAGCAGCGGGCTACACAGCTTCTGACCGACCATCGGGCCGCGCTCGACCGCGTCGTCGAGCTCCTGCTGGAGCATGAGACCATCGACGGCAGCGACGTCGAGGCGGCCGTCGGCGCCACGGGGCCTCAACCAGCTCGGGCCACCGCCGGCTGAGGCGCGGTTTGCTCCGCCGTCCTCGTCTGCGCTGTCGTCGTCCGCGCTCGATTCGGTCAGATCCGTCCAGCCCGTCCCCGGCTCCGCCCTCCAGTGGACCTGGCGGTGCTTCGGTCCACCGCTCAGCGTGAGGCGACCGCAGGAACACGTCTGGACGTCCCACGGGTGACGGGACTCGATGACGTCGCCACAGACGTCGCACCGCGCCGGGCGCCGCCTTGCCTCGGTGGTGGCGTCGGGCTGTTCGCCCGGGCCCGCCTCCTCGTCGGGCGGGCCTCCCGGGCCCGCCTCATCGTCGGGCGGGCCGCCCGGGCCCGCCTCCGGGCTCACGACGCTGCGGCCGTCGCCAGGGCCGCCACCCCCCGTCGCGGGGCGATGATGTCGTCGATGATGCCGTAGGCCAGCGCCTCCTCTGCGGTCATGTAGAAATCGCGATCGATGTCGCGCTCCACTCGCTCGATGGGCTGACGCGTGTGATGGGCGAGGATCTCCGCCATGCGCTTGGTCGTGGCCAGCGTCTCCTGGAGCTGGATCTCCATGTCGCGCGGCGCACCCCGCGCACCGGCCGATCCCTGATGGATCATGACCTTGGAGTTGGGCAGGGCCGAGCGCTTGCCCGCCGCTCCACCGGCCAGGATCATGGCCGCCGCCGACATCCCCATACCGACGCAGATCGTGGCCACGTCGCACTGGACGTGCTGCATCACGTCGTAGATCGCCATCCCCGCGTAGGCGAGACCCCCGGGCGAGTTGATGTACAGGAAGATGTCCTTGTCGGGGTTCTCGGCGTCGAGGTAGAGGATCTCCGCGATCAGCAGGTTGGCGATCTGGTCGTCCACCTCCTGGCCGAGGAACACGATCCGCTCCCGGAGCAGGAGCGAATAGATGTCGAAGGCGCGCTCACCGCGCGGCCCGCTGTCGAGGACGGTGGGGATCAGGGATTGGTAGGACGCCATGGCACCTCGCTTCTCGTCGCCTGCCCGGGCATGACCGACTCTCATACCATACATGCGATATCAGGATCGAGTTATCATGATTGAGATGAGGAGTTCCACTGGCGCCCCTGCGACCGCTCATCGGCCGACGCTCGGCCGATGAGCGAGCGTCGGCACGAGCGCTACCTGCCCGGCTTCGCCGACATGGCTCGCCGCCGACGGGAGCTGGGCGAGGCCCTGGCGGCGCGGCGCCTGGCGGCGGGGCTGTCGCAGACTGAGGTGGCGGCCCGCATGGGAACGTCGCAGTCGGCCGTGGCCCGTCTCGAGTCGGGCCAGGGCGACGTGCGCCTGTCCAGCATCGAGCGCTACGCGGCCGCCGTCGATCAGGTCATCGACTGGCGGCTCGGGACGCCCCATGACAGGTCCGGCCCGGGCGCAGGGCCCGGTGCCACCCAGCGGGGAGGGGACCCCCGGTGACCGGGCTTTTCTCCTCCGAGGACCCTCGCCGGTCGGCGGAGCGGGCGCTGCTCGACCGGAGGATCGTGCTGGTCAGCGGCGCGGTCGACGACCAGCGAGCGGGCGACGTGGCCGCCACGATCATGACCCTCGATGCGCTCGGCGACGATCCGGTCGAGCTGCGGCTGAATGCCGAGTCGGACTCACTCGACGCCGCCTTCACCCTGATCGACACGATCGACGTGCTGGGCGTGCAGGTCAACGCCACGGTCGCCAGCACTGTGGGCGGAACCATCGCCGGCGTCCTCGCTGTCTGCAGGCACCGTCGCATCGGGACCCTGGGACGGATCCACCTGCTCGAGCCGACGGCAAGCTTCTGCGGCCCGGCCACGGATCTGCACCGTCGCGCCACCGATCTCGAGGCCCGCCTGCAGCGTTTCGTCCGTCGCCTGGCCGAGGCGACGGACCAGCCCTTCGAGCACGTCGAGGCGGACCTCCGGCTCGGACGACACCTCTCGGCCGGCGACGCCCTGGGCTACGGCATCGTCGACGAGATCGTCCGGCCCGTACCCCCCGAGCCAGGGGCCCGGGACGGCAGGATCTAGCCCCCGGCCCCTCCGCCCTCCTGAGGGCGGAGATCGATGCGCAGGGTGAGGATCCCGTCCTCCAGCTTCCCCTCGGCGTCGCCCACGATGGCGAAGTCCATGAAGTCACGCTGGGCCTGCTCGGCGAAGCGCCGGCGCTCGGCTCCCTCGACGGGTGGGAGCCCCCGACTACGCACCGCCGCGGCCCGCTGTCGGAAACGCTCTATCATGGCTTGGACATCAAGCTCCTCGGCCATCGCGGCAGACCCTAGCCAGTTCCAGGGGCGGTTCCGAGGGAGCTTGATCGCGAGGGCGGCGGGGTAGACTGTCGCCATAGCACCTGTCGGACACCTGGGAGCGGCTCGTGAAGAAGGGACGTCACCGGCGCTTCGAAGAGGCACGCACGCTGAAGCTCGGACAGCAGGGTCAAACCACGGTGCGTGACGCGGAGGCCGCCGCGGAGCAGTGCCCGGAGTGCGGAGCCGAGGCCGGGAAGGGCCACGCCTCTTGGTGCCTGGCCGAGGACGAGGAGCTCGACGAGGAAGCCTGAGCCGCCCGGCGGCGGGCGGCCTCCCTCAGCGGCCCATGACTCGGCGGTTGACCGCTTGACGACTGACGGTCAACGCCGACGCACGGCTGGATGCGGCAGCGGCACGGCGGGGTGCTGGCTTCCGTTGAGATACCGATCGGTCAGGTAGCGGCTCACCCGGTCGTACGGGCCTCGACCCACCAGAGCGATCAGCTCCGCCCGCATGGTGCGGAACACCGGCTCGGAGCCGACGAAGGCGTCGGGGGCCTCGGTGCACCACCAGTGGAACTCGGCGCCACCAGCGCCCCAATGACGCCGCTCCCACTGTCCGACGCTGGAGGTGACGTGCCCGTCCTCGGTGGCGTCGTCCTCCCGCCGCAGCGGCAACTGCCAGCAGACGTTGGGCTTCAGGTCCATCGGAGGCCGGCGGCGCTGGATGGCGGCGAGGTGCAGGGCGCAGCCGCCGCCCCCGGGGAAGCCGGGACGGTTCAGGAAGATGCAGGCCCCATCGACGATCCTCGTCGCCCAGTCGCCTGACGGCGTCCGCTTGAGCGGACCACCCTGAGCGCGCTGGCGGAGCTGCCACTGGTCGGGCCCGAGCGTGGCGGCAACCTTCTCGACCCGAGCGGCATCAGCGTCGTCGGTGAAGTGCGCGCCGTAGGAGCAGCAGCCCTCACCCAGCTCGGGAGCGGCCTCGGTGAGCACGCCCTGGCAGCCGCGGCCGAAGATGCAGGTCCACTGGCTCATCAGGAACGTGACGTCGAAGACCCACGTTCGGTCCTCGTCCGGGTCCTCGAAGCTGACCCACTCGTGGACACCGTCGGGGTGCCGGTCCCTGCGCTTCGAACGCGCCATCGCGGCCACGGTACTCGTGGCTCCGACTGTCGGGCGGCATCTGCGACAGGTTTCTCGGAGGGTCGTCGAGCTCTTTCCGGTTCCACGTCATGTCGAAAGCGGCCCCGCGCCGTTTTCGTTTTCGACGGGAGGTGGAACAGGACAAGTGTCGGTGCTCGGGCGGCGTCAGTCGGGCGCTCGCCCAGACGCCTGGCTGCTCAGCCGAGAGGGCCGAACTGCCCGGCGGTGGGTTCGGCGCAGCAGAACCAGGGCTCGGTCAGGCGAGGCCTCCCTGCGCCCGATGCCGCGCTGGCCAGCATGTCGGCCTCGGCCCCGTCGAAGGTGGCCGCACCCACCGCCTCGGCAGCGGCCCGTCGCATCCGGACGTAGGTCGCACCCGTCGCTTCGCCCGTCCCCGCCGCCTCCTCGGCGATCGACGCCAGCCGGGCCTGGAGGCCGTCCACACGGGGGTCGTCTGATACCCACGAGTAGCTCAGGAGCTCGGGGTCGTACGGGCCCAGCGAGAGCTCGGGGTCGTCGAGCAGCAACGACCCACGGGGAACCAGCAGCCTGATGCTGTACTGCACGGGGTCGACGTTGGGGACCATGTCGTGGCGGGCGACGAAGTCCAGGATGTCGGCCACGTCCCGGAGGGACGACCACGGGGTGAAGGGCAACCACGACGGTCGGGTCTCGATGCCGTGGGCGCGCAGGATCGCGATCGCCTCGGCCGCGTCGGCGGCGGTATGGCCCTTGTCGAGGCGGGCCAGGATGTCGTCGTTCACGCACTCGAACGCCGACACGACGAACAGGCAACCGGACGCCGCCATCTCCTTCCACACCGACCGGTGGGCGAGGATGTGCTCCACCTTGGTCGTGCAGTCGAAGGTGAGCTGGGGGAAGCGCTCGTGGACCGCCCGCACCACCCGGAGGGAATGATGCGGTCCGTTGAGAAAGTCAGGGTCCCCGAACGTGACGTGACGGGCACCCCTGGCCACCAGGGCGGCGACGTCGGCGACCACGACGTCCTCGCCGACAAGCCTCGTACGTCCGTCGTAGACGACGGGAACGGGGCAGTGCCGGCAGCGGTGGGCGCAGCCGTGGCTGGCCTCCACGTAGCCGACCAGACGTTCCTCGCCATCGACGGCGAGACGGGCGTACCGCTCGAGCGGCGGTAGGAGGTGGCGGGCAGGGGCGGAGAACCGCCCTCGCCGAAGCTCGACGGTGACGGGGCGGGGCCCATGCACGGGCGCCGTGCCCGCTCTAGCCCTGACGCCATCGATGTGGGTGACCCAATCGACCAGGGCTGGCTCGTACTCACCGGCGATCGCCCGGTCGGCGACGCCCGCGACAGTGGGATCATCCGCCATCGGCGCGTACAAGCCGTAGAAGCACAGCGGCAGCTCGGGGCGGCGTCGTCGGATGTGACGGGCGGCGGCTACGGCCAGGCGCATGGCCGTGTGCATCGGAACCGAGAAGGCCACCGCCTCGGCCCAGTCCACAGTCTCGGCCCCGACCTCGTTCCATCGCTGAACCGACAGGTCGACGCACCGGGGGTCGTGGCCGGCCTTCGCCAGCGCCGCCGCCGGGGAGGCGACGTGGAGCGGTTGGTGACCCAGCTCGTAGGACGACACCAACAGCACACGCACACCGGCCACGCTAACGGTCGCCCGGGTCGTCCTCTACGTCGACGATGTGGACGTCGAGCTGGCCATACGCCCGGCGCAGGCTCGCTTCGACCTCCTCGGGCGTCTCTGCCTTGGCGAACAGGAAGCCCAGGTAGCGGTCTCCCTCGGGCAGAGGTCGGATCCGCCGGCCCGGCGCCACCGTGATGTCCAGCCCGGTGATGCCGGGCTCCCGGCGGGCCCGCTCCTGGCCCTCGACGGCCACGAGGCGGCCGTCGGCGGGGATGGGGAGCATCATCACGCCCGCCGCCCGGTGCTCGCGCGGCACGCCGTCGACCGGGGCGCAGAGGGCGTGGGCGACGATCAACCGCTCGAGACTGAGCCCGACCCCGAACGACAGCGACCGTGAGCACAGACCGCCGATCGACCGGGCCGCCACCTCGATCAGCCACGGCTGGGCTCCGTCGGTGCGCAGCTCGGCGTGAACCGGCCCCTCCGTCAAGCCCATGGCGGCGCAGGCCTCGGCTGCGGTCCGCTCGACGGCGGCCAGGACCGGCGCCGGCAGCCGCGACGGGGTGACGTAGATGGTCTCCTCGAAGTAGGGCCCTTCGAGAGGATCGGGCTTGTCGAACACCGCCAGCGTTTCCATCGCCCCCCGGCGGAGGAGGGCCTCGACGGCTACTTCGGCACCGGGCACGTACGCCTCCACCAGGAGCCGACCGGCGTCCTCGCCGGCGTCGACCAGGATCGCCCTGACGCGGTCGCCGGCCAGCTTCGCCTCCGCCGCGTTGTCCGCCCTGATGACACCGCGGCTGGCCGACAGCGATGGGGGCTTGACCACGCACGGAAAGCCCAAGGAGGAGGCGACCTGGGCGATGTCGTCCTCGGCGCCGACGACGGCGTACTGGGGCTGGCGGACGTCGGCCCCCGCCAGCACATCGCGCATCGCCACCTTGTCCCTCGTCGCCATCACGGCGCTGGGAGGGTTGTGGGGCAGGCCCAGACGGCGGGCGGCCAGGGTGGCGGTGAGGACGCCCTGGTCGTCGACCGCGACGATGCCGTCGATGGGGCGCTGCCGGGCGAGGGCCACGATGGCGTCGGCGGCCGACTCCGGGCGGCGCAGGTCGATGTGGAGGAACCGGTCCTTCATGGTGTCGGCCAGCACCTGGCGCCGCTCGGACGCCACCACCACCTCGGCGCCCGCCTGGGCGGCGGCGTCGAGAAAGTCGGAGGCTCGGTAGGTGGCCGTCGGGAGGATCAGGAGGAGACGGGCCACGGACCTATCATGTTCTCGTGCCGGGGCCCCAGGGGCCGGCCCGAGAAGTACACGACGACATCTCAGCCGAGGCTACCGTCGGGGGTGAGGATATGAGCTCGCAGCAGACGCCTGAATTCCAGCCGGTGCTGAAGGTCAGCGATCGGGCTCGTGGCATGGTGATCGACGTCCGCGCTTCGGAGACCGACGGTGATCGCCTGGCGCTCTGGCTCGAGGTCAGCGGCGTCGCCGGCTCGAATTACACCTACGACATGTACTTCGAGGCAGCGGCGGACGCCGGCCCCGATGACCTGGTGCAGCACGACGACGAGCTGACGGTCGTCATCCCCGAGGCCAGCGTGGAGAAGATCCGCGGCGCCACCCTCGACGTGAGCGGGGCCGGAGATGACGCGGGCATGGTGATCATCAACCCCAACAGCCCGCCTCCCTCGGGCAGCCCGGCCATGGGCGGCCGCCCGCCCGCCGACCTCAGTGGCGACGTCGCCCAGAAGGTGGTCGCCGTGCTCGAGAGCCAGATCAAGCCCAGCATCGCCGCCCACGGGGGCCGGGCCGACCTGGTGGCGGTCGAGGAGTCGACGGCGTACCTCAGGCTGAGCGGCGGGTGCCAGGGTTGCGGGCTGGCCAAGGTGACGCTGAGCCAGGGCATCGAGGTGGCGATCACCGACGCCATTCCCGAGGTAACTTCGGTCGTCGACGTGACCGACCACGCCAGCGGAGACAATCCCTACTACGAGCCGGCAAAGAAGTAACGCGATCGCGTGGCGATCGCACAACGCCGCGTCGATCAGGCTCCTAGTCTTGTCCGGTGGTTCTGTCTGGGGCGGTCAGACGCAACCCTGTCGTGGCTGTCCTCGTCCTCGTGCTCGCACTCGTGGCGGCTGGTGCCGGGACCCGCTCGGTGGCCGCCGCAGCGGCGCCATCACCCCCGCCTCCTGCGGGCCTGCCGCCGCTGGGTTCCCCCGGACTGCCTCCTCCGGCCGGCCCTAAGGCGTGGGTCCTGGTCGACGCCGACACCGGCAACGTCATCACCGCCAACGACGATCACACGCCGATGCGCCCCGCCAGCCTCAGCAAGGTGATGACGGCCCTCGTCGCCGTTCAGCACCTGCCACCGAACAGCACGGTGCCGGTGAGCGCCACGGCCCAGGGCACGGAGTCCGTCAACCTGGGTGTGAAGGTCGGGCAGGTGTGGTCGTACACGGACATCCTCCACGCCATGCTCATGATGTCGGCCAACGACGCCGCCATCGCGCTGGCGGAGCGGGTGAGCGGGACACGCGAGGCCTTCGCGGCGGAGATGGAGCGCACGGGTGCCGCCCTCCATCTGGAGGATCGGCCAGTCCTCAATGACCCCGCTGGGCTCGACGACCAGTTCTCCGTCGGAGGCGGCAACCTCGTCTCCGCGTACGACCTCGCCATCATCGCCCGGGCAGCCCTGGCCACACCGGACATCAGCCAGATCGTCGCTCTCCAGCAGTACCGGTTCACGGCACCCGACGGGGTGGTGCACGAGATTGACAACGTCGACAGAGGCCTGAAGCTGTACCCCGGCGCCATCGGCATCAAGACCGGTTACACGAAGGCGGCGGGCGACACCTACATGGCAGCGGCCACGCGCGACGGGCGCACGATGGTGGCGATCGTCCTCCAGTCCCCCGACATCTACCGCTCGGCGGCGTTCCTGCTCGACCTGGGCTTCGCCACGCCGGTAGCCAAGGAGTCGAAGGTCGACCGCCTGCCACCGGTAGCGACCCCGGTTTCGGCTCCCACCTCGACGACGCCGACGTCGGTCACCCGCCCGGCGAGCGGTCGCGTCGCCGCCGCTGCGCCACACCATTCGGGGCTCTGGGACCGCTGGCTTCGTGACGTCGTCATCGCCGTGGCGGCAGCCCTGTTCGCGCTGGCGGTCGTTGTCGTGGTGCTCCGACGGCGGGCCGTGCGCCGGCGGCGGGCTCGTTACGGCCAGCTGGCAACGCGGCGCTACTGACGTGCCGCATTAGCGTGCGGCGGTGGCCGCGTTGCTGGTGGGCGTCTGTGCCGTGACCGGGCTGGGTGCTGGCTCCCTCCTGCGCTCGGGCCGTCCTTTCAGCGAGCTGGCAACTGCGGCGTTGTTCGCCGCTGCCGGCCTCCGCTTCGGCATGGACGCCGTCCTCCCCGCCTACTGCCTCTTCTTCGCCGTCCTCGTGGCCGTGGCTGCAGTCGATGTCGAGCACCGCGTCATCCCCAATCGCATCCTTCACCCTGCCCTCGCCCTCACCGCGGTCCTGCTGGGCGGTGCCGCGATCGCCGACGGGGCCGGTCGAGCCGCGCTCGACGCGCTCGCAGGTGGCGTCGCCGCCTTCGCCGCCCTGGCCCTGGTGCACGTCGCTCAGCCCCGGGGGCTCGGTTTCGGCGACGTCCGGTTGGCCGGCTTCATCGGGCTGTACCTGGGCTGGCTCGGCCTGGCCGACGTCGCCCTGGGACTGACGCTCGGCTTCGCGCTGGCGGTGGTCGCCGGGCTGGTCGTGGTCACGACGACCAGCAGCGGCCTCATGGTCCGGCTGCCCTTCGCTCCCTTTCTCGGCGCCGGCGCCGTGCTGGTCGTGCTCTGGGGGGCTCCCCTCACCCGCGCCTGGTCGAGCTGAACGGCACGGCCGAAACCCAACCCCACCACTACATTGGGCTTCGTGCTGCGCTTTCTCACCGCCGGTGAGTCCCACGGGCGAGCGTTGCTCGTGATCGTGGAAGGGCTGCCTGCCGGCCTGCCCATCACCGAGGAGGAGGTCCAGGGGGAGCTGGCCCGTCGCCGCCTCGGCTACGGCCGGGGGCCGCGCATGCGCTTCGAGAAGGACGAGGTGACGTTGCTGGGAGGCGTGCGACACGGTCGGACCTTGGGTTCGCCGGTCGGCATCACCATCGCCAACACGGAGTGGCCCAAGTGGTCCGAGGAGATGTCGCCGGCGCCCGGCACGCCGTCGCGGGTCCTGACCCAGCCGAGGCCGGGTCACGCAGATCTCGCCGGCATGCAGAAGTACGGCTTCGACGACGCCCGCGACGTCCTCGAGCGGGCATCGGCGCGCGAGACAGCGGCGCGTGTCGCCGCCGGCACCTGCGCCAAGGCGCTGCTCGCTCACCTCGGCGTCGACGTCCTCAGTCACGTCGTCGCCGTCGGGTCGGTCGAGGCCCGTGCGGGCGCCCGTCCGCAGCCGGGTGACCTCGCTCGCGTCGACGCCTCGCAGTTGCGGTGCTTCGATCCGGAGGTCGAGGAGGCCATGGTGGCCGAGGTCAAGGCGGCGGCCAAGGTCGGCGACTCGCTCGGCGGCGAGGCCGAGATCCTGGCCTACGGTGTCCCCGTCGGGCTCGGCAGCCACGTGCACTGGGACCGCAAGCTCGACGGTCTGCTGGCCCAGGCGCTCATGAGCATCCAGGCGGTGAAGTCGATCGGCATCGGAGACGGCGCCGACCTGGCCGGTCGGAGGGGCTCGCAGGCCCACGACGCCATCCTGTGGGACGCCGACGCCGGCGCGTACCGTCGCGAGACCACTCGGGCGGGCGGGATCGAGGGCGGGATGTCCACCGGCGACCTGCTGGTGGCCAGGGTGGCCATGAAGCCGCTGGCGACGCTCAACCGCCCCGTGCTCAAGACGGTCGACGTCGTGTCCAAGGAGGAGACCGTCTCGTTCAAGGAGCGCACCGACGTCACCGCCGTCCCGGCCATGGGCGTGGTGGCCGAGACGATGGTCGCCCTCACGCTGGCTGCCGAGGCGCTGCGCAAGTTCGGTGGAGACTCGCTGGCCGAAGTGGTGCGCAACCGCGACGCCTACGTGGCCACCGTCGAGGAGTCGGTGTCGGAGGTCGGCGCCCAGGATGGCTGAGCACATCTTCCTTGTGGGCATGATGGGCTCCGGGAAGACGACCGTGGGAGGGCTCCTCGCGGCGCGGCTCGGATGGCGTCACCTCGACAGCGACGAGCAGGTGGGGCGCGACACCGGTCAGACGGTTCCCGAGATCTTCGTCGCCCGCGGCGAGGCCGCCTTCCGAGCGGCCGAGGCACGCGCCCTCGCCGCCGCCGCCGTCGCCGACACGCCGACGGTGGTCTCGGTGGCGGGTGGCGCCGTGCTCGATCCTGACAACCGCCACGTGCTGCGACGTGGCGGCGTGATCGTCTGGCTGCGGGCGCAGGTCGAGACGCTGGCCCAACGGGTCGGTGACGGCGCCGATCGACCATTGCTGGGCGACGACCCTGCTGCCGCCCTCCGTCGCCTGTACGACCGGCGGCGACCGTTCTACCAGGAGCTGGCCCACGTCGTGGTGGACGTCGATCGTCTCGATCCGGTGACGGTGGCCGAGCGCGTGCTGGCCGCACTGCCCTCTGGCGCTCGTCGGTGATCCGCGTCCCGGTCGTCCTCGGGGACCGGTCCTACGAGGTGCTCGTCGGTCACGGCGCCCGGCACCGTCTGCTCGAGGTCATGCCCACCGGCGTGGCACGGGCCGCCGTGGTCACCCAGGCGGGGGTGGATGTGGCGGTCGATCCCGGGGTGGAGTGGAAGCCCTTCCTGATCGGTGAGGGGGAGCAGGCCAAGTGCCTCGCCACCGTGGAGCAGCTGTGTCGCGGCTTCGCTCGATGGGGCCTCACACGCGCCGATGTCGTCGTGGCGGTCGGCGGCGGGGTGGTCACCGACGTGGCGGGCTTCGCTGCCTCGGCCTACCACCGTGGCGTCGCGGTGGTCCACGTGGCGACCACTCTGCTGGCGCAGGTCGACGCGGCCATCGGCGGCAAGACGGGCGTGAACCTTCCCGAGGGCAAGAACCTGGTCGGCGCCTTTTGGCAGCCGGCGGCCGTCCTCTGCGACACCGAGGTGCTCGAGACCCTGCCCCCTCGTGAGTACCAGAGCGGTCTCGGCGAGCTGGCCAAGTACTCGTTCCTCGGCGCCGAAGGGCTCGCCGATCTGCCCCTCGCCGAGCGGGTGGCGCGCTGTGTGGAGATCAAGGCGGCGATCGTGGCCGCCGACGAGAAGGAGGCGGGTCAGCGGGCCGTGCTCAACTACGGTCACACGCTGGCCCACGCCCTCGAGACGCTCGCCGTCGACATCGGCGCGGACCTTCGTCACGGTGAAGCCGTGGGCATCGGGCTCGTCTTCGCCGCACTCCTCGCCCGCCGGTTGGGGAGGATCGACGACGAGCGCGTGGCCGAGCACCGGCGTGTGGTGGAGGGGTACGGTCTGCCGACCGAGCTGCCCGCCGGCGCCGACGAGGGCCGGCTGATCGACCTGATGGCGCGGGACAAGAAGGCGACGACGGGGTTGACCCTCGTGCTCGACGGCCCCCGCGGCGTCGAGCTCGTCCGGGGGGTCGAGCGGTCGGACGTGCTGGCGACGTTGGTCGACATGGCCCAGGTCGACGAGGCGGAGCGATGACGACGCCTCTCGTCGTGTTGCTGTCGGGACCCAACCTCGACCTCCTGGGCCAGCGCCAACCCGAGATCTACGGGCGAGCGACGCTGGGCGACCACGTCGCCACGGCCGAGGCCGCCGCCCGGCGTCACGGGCTCGTCCTGGAGCACACCCAGTCCAACCACGAGGGGGCCCTCGTCGACGCCGTCCATCAGGCCCGAGGCCGGGCCGCCGCCGTCGTCGTCAACGCCGGTGCCCTCACGCACTACGCGTGGTCGTTGCACGACGCCCTGGCCTGCTTCGAGGGGGTGGTCGTCGAGCTGCATCTGTCGCACCCCCAGGCCCGCGAGCCGTGGAGGCACGTCTCGGTCGTGGCGCCGGTGGCGGACGGCTCGATCTCGGGCTTCGGCGGCCTGGGGTACGAGCTCGCCGTCGACGCCGTGGCCCGTATCCTTTCGGCGAGAGGTGGAACCGAGTGACGATCGATACTGCCGCCATGGCTCCGATGGACGTGGCCTCTCGGCTGCCACGGCTGCGGGAGCGACTGGCCGACGCCGAGTGTGACGCACTCGTCGTCACCAACCTCTCCAACGTCGGCTACCTGACCGGGTTCACCGGCTCGGCGGGCATCCTCCTGGTCACGCCAGGGGACGCGGTCCTCGTGACCGACGGGCGCTACCAGACCCAGTCCCAGGAGCAGCTGGCGGCGGCGGGGGTGGACGCCCGGGTCGTGATCGGAGGGGTGGCTGCCCAGCTCGAGGCGCTGGCCGCCACGGTGCGAGGACTGCGCCGTATCGGCCTCGAGGCGGCGGACGTGACGTGGGCACGGCAGCGGAGGTTCGCCGCCGAGGTGTTCAGCGATTCCGAGCTGGTGCCGACCGAGGGCCTGGTCGAAGGGTTCCGCCGGGTGAAGGACCCCGGCGAGCTCGCCCGCATGGAGGCGGCGGCCGACATCGCCGACGCCGCCCTGGCCGAGGTCAGGGGGCTGCTGGCGCACCGGGTGAGCGAGGCCGACCTCGCCTTGGAGCTCGACTTCACCATGCGCCGCCTCGGCGCCACCGGAAGCTCCTTCGAGACGATCGTGGCCGGCGGGCCCAACGGCGCCAAGCCGCACGCCCGGCCCTCCTCCCGTCCGATCGAGGCGGGGGAGCTGGTGGTGATCGACTTCGGCGCCATCGTCGAGGGCTACTGCTCCGACATGACGAGGACGCTCTGGGTCGGCGACCTCGACTCGGAGATCAGCACCCGCATGGTGGAGGTCGTGGCGGCCAGCCAGGCGGCCGGCGTGCACGCGGTGCGGGCGGGGAGGTCGTGCGCAGAGGTCGACGGGGTGTGCCGCGAGGTCATCGCCGAGGCGGGGTGGGGCGACGCGTTTCTCCACTCGACCGGGCACGGGGTCGGTCTCGACATCCACGAAGCCCCGTGGGTGGCGGCGACCTCCACTGATACGCTCGAGTCCTCCTCGGTCGTCACCGTCGAGCCGGGCGTCTACCTTCCCGACGTCGGCGGCGTCCGCATCGAGGACACCGTCGTCGTCACCCCTGACGGCTGTCGAGCCCTGACCAAGTCGCCCAAGGACCTGATCGTGACATGACCGTCTCGACCAACGACCTCAAGAACGGCATGACCCTCGACCTCTCGGAGGGATTGTTCTCGGTGGTCGAGTTCCAGCACGTGAAGCCGGGCAAGGGGGGCGCCTTCGTGCGCACGAAGCTCAAGAACGTGCGGACCGGGGCCGTGCTCGAGCGGACGTTCCGGGCCGACGAGAAGGTCGAGCAGGCCGTCATCGACAAGCGTGAGATGCAGTACCTCTACCGCGACGGACAGCAGTACGTGTTCATGGACAACACCTCCTACGACCAGCTCCACGTCGAGGGACCTACGCTCGGTGATGCCGCCCGGTACCTCAAGGAAGGGGACTCAGCCGTTCTCTCCATGTACGACGGCGACATCGTCGGGGTAGACCTGCCCGCCGCGGTGGAGCTGACGGTGTCCGAGACCGAGCCGGGTCTGCAGGGTGACCGGGTCTCGGGCGCCCGCAAGCCGGCGACGCTCGAGACCGGGATCGTCGTCTCGGTGCCCCTCTTCGTCAACACGGGCGACCGCATCAAGGTCGACACCCGGTCGGGCGAGTACCTCACCCGAGCCCAATAGCGTGCCATGAGCATCAGCACCCGCCGCGAGGAACGCGAGCGGGCATTGTCACTGCTCTACGAGGCCGAGGCCAAGGACATGCGGGCAGCCTCGCTGCTGGCCCAGCTTCCGGTCTCCCCCGACCCCTTCGTCGTGGATCTCGTGACCGGCGTCGACGGCCACCGCGACCGCATCGACGAGCTCATCGGCCGGCACGCCATCGACTGGACACTGGAGCGGATGCCCGCGGTCGACCGCAACATCCTGCGCCTCGCCACCTACGAGCTGCTGGAGCGGCCGGACGTCCCGTTGGGAGCGGTGATCTCGGAGGCCGTCGAGCTGGCCAAGCGCTACTCCACCGACGAGTCGGGACGGTTCGTCAACGGAGTGCTGGCGGGCATCGCCTCCGAAACCCGCGCCAGCGGGGCTGATAAGCTCTGAGCCTGACCGTGAAGTGGGTCCGGCGAGGCCCACACGGACAGTGGAGGAAGCCCCTTGGCTGAGCGAGAGCGGCACTTGACGCCCCCCCGGAGGGGCGTTTTTGTTGCCCGGGCCCAGGTGATGTCGCCTGCCGACGTCGGGCGCGCACTGACCCGCATCGCCCACGAGGTCATCGAGCGCAACCGGGGCCTCGACCGCGTCGCCCTCATCGGGCTCCAGACCGGCGGGGCGCCCCTGGCTCGCAGGCTGGCGTCCATCCTGGAGGAGATCGACGGGACCGCCGTGCCCCTGGGCAGCCTGGACGTGGCGTTCTACCGCGACGACATCGGGCTGCGGCCGGTGCTCCCCGAGGCCGTCACCAACATCGACTTCGAGGTATCGGGCCGCGTCGTCGTGCTGGTCGACGACGTGCTCTTCACGGGTCGCACCGTCCGCGCCGCCCTCAACGCCCTCAACGACTACGGCCGGCCCCAGGCCGTGCAGCTTGCCGTCATGGTCGATCGCGGCCACCGTGAGCTGCCCATCCGTCCTGACTTCGTCGGCAAGAACCTGCCCACCCGTCGCGACGAGCTCGTCGATGTGAGCGAGGAGGGTGTGGTCCTCGGCGACCTGGTGCCGCGATGAGCGAGCCGACCGACGCCCCGACCAGCGCTCCGACGAACGAGACGGCGGTCGGGCGGCACCTTCTCTCGGTCGGCGATCTCGGTCCCGACGGCATCGGGGAGGTGATGCGGGTCGCCGACTCGTTCGTCGAGGTCGGCCGGCGTGCCATCCCGAAGGTGCCCGCCCTGCGGGGCAAGACCGTCGTCTCCCTCTTCTGCGAGGACTCGACCCGGACGCGGTTGTCGTTCGAGACGGCGGCTCGACGGCTCTCCGCCGACACGATGAACTTCTCGGCCCCGTCCTCCTCGTTGAGCAAGGGCGAGTCGCTTCGGGACACGGTCGAGACGATCGACGCCATGGGCGTGCACGCGCTCGTCGTCCGGCACTCCTCGGCCGGCGTCCCCTGGCAGGTGGCGTCGTGGGTGTCGGCCTCGGTGATCAACGCCGGCGACGGCTGGCACGAGCACCCGACCCAGGCGCTCCTCGACTGCTACACCATTCGGCAGACCATCGGGCCCGACCGGACCTTCGAGGGCCTGCGGATCGCCATCGTCGGTGACGTCAAGCACAGCCGAGTGGCACGCTCGAACGTCATCGCCCTCTCGGCTCTCGGCGCCGATGTAACGGTCGTCGCACCTCCCACCCTGCTGCCCCCTTCGCTCGCCGGGTGGCCGGTGGTGGTGAGCCACGACCTCGACACCGTGCTGCCGAAGTCCGATGTGGTGTACCTCCTGCGGCTCCAGACCGAGCGCGCCACCGAATCGCTTCTCCCCTCGGTACGCGAGTACGTCGCCGGCTACGGGCTCACGAGAGAGCGGGGGCGCCTGCTGGCCGAGCGCGCCCTGGTCATGCACCCCGGACCCATGAACCGCGGCGTCGAGATCGCGGCCGAGCTGGCCGAGCTGCCCAACTCGCTCGTCACCCGACAGGTGGCCAACGGGGTCGCCGTGCGCATGGCGGTGCTGTTCCTGCTCCTGGGCTCAGGGGCAGATGTTGGGGCGTGAGCTCGTGGTCCGCGGCGGCCTGGTGGTCGACGCCACCGGCCAGCGGCGGGCCGACGTGGCCGTGGCCGACGCCGCCGTGGTTGCCGTCGAGCCTGATCTCGAGCCCTCGTCCCATGCCGTGGTGCTCGACGCCACCGACTGCATCGTGGCGCCGGGGTTGGTGGACCTCCACAGCCACCTGCGGGAGCCGGGGCGGGAGGAAGCCGAACGGGTCGACACCGGTGCTCGCGCCGCCGCGCTCGGTGGCTACACGGCCGTCGTCGCCATGCCCAACACCGAGCCGCCCATCGACTCGGCCGCCGTGGTCCGCCAGGTGCTGGACCTCGGGTCGACGGCGCCCGTGGACGTCGCCGTGGCCGGGGCCATCACCCTCGGCCGCCAGGGAGAGCGACTCGCTCCACTGGCCGAGATGGCGGCCCTGGGCGTGCGCATGTTCACCGACGACGGTTCTGGCGTCCAGAACGCGCGTCTCATGCGGCGGGCCCTCGAGTACGCGTCGGCGCTCGACGTCGTGCTGGCCCAGCACTGCGAGGAGGCCCGGCTGGCGGCCGGCGGCCAGATGCACGAAGGAGAGTGGTCCAGCCGCCTCGGCGTTCCCGGCATCCCTGCCGCCGCCGAGGAGCTGATGGTCCAACGCGACATCAGCCTCTCCCGTCTCACGGGCGGGCGCGTCCACCTTCTCCACCTGTCCACCGCCGGCTCGGTGGCGCTGGTCGAGGCGGCCAAGGAGGAAGGCCTGCCCGTCACGGCCGAGGCCGCCCCGCACCATCTGTGCCTCACCGAGGCGGACGTCGCCGCCTACGACCCCGTGTTCAAGGTCAACCCGCCTCTGCGGGGCGCGGCGGACGTGGCCGCCGTCCGGGCCGGACTCGCCCGTGGCGTCATCGACGCCATCGCCACGGACCACGCTCCGCACACCCAGGAGGCCAAGGAGGCTCCGTTCGACCAGGCCCCGCCGGGCATGATCGGCTTGGAGACGGCGCTGGCGATCGCGCTGTCGGAGCTCGGAGAGCAGCTGCCCCTCGCCGAGATCCTCGGGCTGCTGTCGTGGCGACCGGCACGCATCGCCGGCCTGTCCGCCGAGCACGGTGGCCCCGTGGCGCCCGGGGCCTCGGCCAATCTCTGCGTGATCGACCCCACCGAGACCTGGGTGGTCGAACCGGCCCGGATGGCCAGCCGCAGCCGCAACACGCCCTTCGCCGGGCGCCGGCTCTCCGGGCGCGTGCGCCACACGGTGTACCGCGGCGAGCCAGTGGTCGTCGACGGGGAGGCGCAGCGGTGAGCGAGGCGCTCCTCGTGCTCTCCGATGGTGCGGTCTTCGAGGGCGAGACCATCGGCGCCGTCACACCCAACGGCGTCGCCACCGGCGAGCTGGTGTTCAACACGGTCATGAGCGGCTATCAGGAGGTCATCACCGACCCGTCGTACGCCGGTCAAGTGATCGCCTTCACCTATCCCCACATCGGCAACTACGGCGTCGCTCCCGACGACGACGAGAGCCGCCGCCCGTGGTGCCGCGGCGTCGTGCTGCGCGACCTGGCGTCCCGGCCCAGCAGCTGGCGCTGCGCCGAGAGCCTCGACGGCTTCCTGGAGCGGCACGGTGTCCCCGGCATAGCCGGTATCGACACCCGGCGGCTCACGCGACACATCCGCGAGGCGGGAGCGCTTCCGTGTGCATTCGGTCCCGCCGACGAAGCTGCCCTGCTCGCTGCGGCTCGGGCCGAGCCGGGCACGGAGGGCATCGACCTGGCGACCGCGGTGAGCACCCGGGAGCGCTACCGCATCGGTGACGGCCCCTTCCGGGTGGTCGCCTACGACTTCGGCATCAAGCGGGCCATGCTCCGCCGGCTGGGGGCCAGGGCCCGCGTGGACGTGGTCCCGGCGACGACGCCCGCTGAGGAGGTGTTGGCCGACCGGCCCGATGGCGTCCTGCTCTCGAACGGACCGGGCGACCCCGCTCCCCTCGGCTACGCGGTGGACGCCATCCGCGGGCTCCTCGGGCGCGTGCCCGTCTTCGGCATCTGCCTCGGCCATCAGTTGCTGGCGACAGCGCTGGGCGGTACGACGTACAAGCTGGTCTTCGGGCACCACGGCGGGAACCACCCCGTGCAACGCATCCCGTCCGGTGGCGTCGAGATCACCAGCCAGAACCACAACTACGCAGTGGCCGACGGCTCGGTGCCCGATGCCGACGTCACCCACATCAACCTCAACGACGGCGTGGTGGAGGGTCTGCGCAGCCGCGCCGTGGACGCCTTCGGCGTGCAGTACCACCCCGAGGCGGGCCCAGGACCGCACGACGCCGTCTACCTGTTCGAGGAGTTCCGCCTCCTGATGGAGGCGCACAGCTGATGCCCCGCCGTCACGACCTCTCCTCCATCCTCGTCGTCGGCTCCGGGCCCATCGTCATCGGGCAGGCGTGCGAGTTCGACTACTCCGGCACCCAAGCCTGTCGGGTCCTCCGCGAGGAGGGCTATCGGGTCGTCCTGGCCAACTCGAACCCGGCCACGATCATGACGGATCCCGACTTCGCCGACCGGACATACGTCGAGCCCTTGGATGCCGACGTGCTGGCGGCGATCATCGAGCGCGAGCGGCCAGACGCCGTCCTCGGCACCCTGGGCGGCCAGACGGCGCTCAACCTCGCCGTGGCCCTCGTCGAGAGGGGAGTGCTCGAGCGGTTCGGCGTCGAGCTGATCGGGGCCAGCGCCGAAGCGATCCGCACCGCAGAGGACCGGGAGCGGTTCAAGTCGGCCATGACCGAGATCGGCCTGGCCGTTCCGCCTTCGGGCTTCGCCTACACGCTCGAGCAGGCGCTCCACGTGGCGGAGGAGATCGGCT
>JBPYEI010000045.1:0-3279 GCA_051985455.1 Acidimicrobiales bacterium | reverse complement strand
CGAGCCCTTCGCGTAGCGGCCGTCCGGGGGCCACTACCGCGAGCGCTTCGATCATGGCCGCGCTACGCCGGGCCAGCACGTGCGCATGCTAGTCCCGGGCCGCCAAAAATGATCGGTGGCTAGCGGACGACCCGCATCCCCGGCGCGGTCGACGGGCTCGACCGCAGCAGCTCAACGGCCTCGGCCAAGGTCGTGACCCGGATGGTCTCCATGCCTGGCGGCCCCCCCGGGCCCGACGCCGGGACCACCGCCCGCCGGAAGCCGAGGCGAGCGGCCTCGGCCAGCCGCCGGGGCAGCTGCGCCACCTGACGCACCTCGCCGCCCAGACCCACCTCACCGCAGGCCACGAGGTCCGACGGTAGGGGCCGAGAGGTCACGGCCGAGGCCAGAGCCAGCCCGAGGGCGAGGTCGGCCGCCGGCTCGGTCGCCCGCACTCCGCCGGCGACCGATGCGAACACGTCCTCGCCGGCCAGCGACATCTGGACCCGACGCTCGAGGACGGCGAGCAGCAGCGCCAGACGCTTGGGGTCGAGCCCCTGGGCCGAACGACGAGGCATGGGCAGCTTGGTCGGCGCCACCAACGCCTGGAGCTCGACCAGGAGCGGACGGTGACCCTCCACCGTGGGCAGCACCACGTCGCCCGGCACTCCGGCCTGGCGGTCTCCCAGCAGGAGCTGGCTGGGATCGGCGATCCCCGCCAGGCCGGCCGCAGCCATCTCGAACAACCCGAGCTCGCCCGTGGGTCCGAACCGGTGCTTGGTCGCCCGCAGCATGCGCAGGGCATGGTGGCGCTCGCCCTCGAACGACAGAACGGTGTCCACGACGTGCTCGAGGAGCCGCGGCCCGGCCAGGTTGCCGTCCTTGGTGACGTGGCCCACCAGCAGGATGGCGACGTTCGACGACTTCGCCACCTGCAACAGCTGCGCCGCGCACTCGCGAACCTGGGTGACGGTGCCTGCCGTCGACCCCAGCTCGGGGTCGAGCACCGTCTGAATGGAGTCGACGACGACCACCTCGGGTCCCAGATCGTCGACGGCGCGCAGCACGTTGGGAAGCGACGTGTCCGACAGGAGCCACAACCCGGGCAGCAGGGCGTCGAGGCGCTCCGCTCGCAGGCGGACCTGCTGGGCCGACTCCTCGGCCGACACCAACAGCGCTCTCGTCCCCGAGGCGGCCATCGCCGCCACGGCCTGGAGCAGGAGCGTGGACTTGCCGATCCCCGGCTCCCCGCCAACGAGGGTCACCGAGCCGGGAACCAACCCGCCGGCCATCACGCGATCGAGCTCGGCCAACCCCGTCGGTCTCGGCGCCGACGCCGCCGCGTCCACGTCGGCGATGGGCCGCGGTGCCTCCACCGGGTGTCTTGCGGTCGCTGCTCGACGCCCCTTGTCGGCCGGCACCGTCTCCTTCACCAGCGAGTTCCACTCCCCGCACGACGGACACCGCCCGGTCCATCGGACCGAGACGCCATCACACTGTCGACACCGATGCACAGTCCGGTCCTTCGCCATCGCGCCGGACGCTACCGATCGGGTATGACATCGGGTTCCACCTCTCGCCGAAAACAGCGTTACAGAGCCCGGCGGCGGCGCCCCTTTTCGACGAAACGTGGAACCCGACCAACTCGCGAGGTTGGTCCGGCCGGCGCTCGGCGGGCGGATGCCCGCGATGCCGCCGCTTACGTCGTATGGACGATGAGGATGTTGGAGGTGGCGTGGTGGCTGACCTTGTTGGGGACGGAGCCGATGAGGAAACGGCTCACGCCGGTCATGCCTTTGTTGCCCATCACGAGCAGGTCGTACCGCCCGCGGTCGGCCTCGTCGAGGAGCACCGCGGCCGCATCACCGTCGATGGCCATGGCGTCCATGGTGACGCCGCTGTCGCGGTGGCGGGCGACCTCGGCCTCGGCCGTGAGCAGCGCCTTGGCCTCGGCACCGGCGGTGAGCACGGTGAGCATGGCGCCGGTGGCGGCGGCGAGCTCGACGGCGCGGTCCACGGCTCGCGCCGCCGTCCGCGATCCGTCGGTGCCCACCAGTATCCGTTCGTACACGGTGCGTCAGCGTACGGCCCCGCGAGGGGGCGGACGCTACTCCTGAGCCGGACCGGCCCCCGCCAGCTCGACCGGCGGCGGCTCGATGCCCTCGATGGCCCGGAAGACGATCTCGGCGTTCTCGACGTCGACGATGATCGTCTCGCCCACCCGGAACTCCTTCCAGAGGAGCTTCTCCGAGAGCGGGTCCTCGACCATCTGCTGGATGGACCGGCGCAGCGGCCGGGCGCCGAGCTGCGGGTCGTAGCCCTTCTCGGCCAGCATCTCCTTGGCCGCACGGGTCATCTCCAGACCCAGACCCTGCCCCTCGAGCTGCTCGCGCACCCGCTTGGTCATGAGGTCGACGATCTCGATGACCTCCTCACGAGACAGCTCGTGGAAGACGATGACCTCGTCGATGCGGTTAAGGAACTCGGGCCGGAAGTGCTGCTTGAGGGCTTCGTTGACCCGCTCCTTCATGCGCTCGTAGGTGACGGACTCCGTCGTCTTGGCGAAGCCGACCGACGCCCGGCGCAGGTCGGCCGTGCCCAGGTTGGAGGTCATGATCAGCACGGTGTTCTTGAAGTCCACCGAGCGACCCTGCGAGTCCGTCAGGCGTCCGTCCTCCAGGATCTGGAGCAGGGTGTTGAACACGTCCGGATGCGCCTTCTCGATCTCGTCGAAGAGCACGACCGAGAACGGCTTGCGCCGGACGGCCTCGGTCAGCTGACCGCCCTCCTCGTAACCCACGTACCCGGGCGGGGAGCCCACTAGCCGGCTGACGGTGTGCTTCTCCATGTACTCGCTCATGTCGAGCTGGATGAGCGAGCCTTCGTCGCCGAACAGGAACTCGGCCAGTGCCTTGGCCAGCTCGGTCTTGCCCACGCCGGTCGGCCCGAGGAAGATGAACGACCCGCTGGGCCGCTTGGGATCCTTGAGCCCGGCCCGGGTCCGGCGGATGGCACGGGAAAGCGCCTGCAGGGCGGGCTCCTGACCGATGACCCGCTTGTGCAGCTCCTCCTCCATGCGCAGCAGCTTGGCCGTCTCCTCCTCGGTCAGCTTGTAGACCGGGATCCCCGTCCAGTTGGCGAGGACGTCGGCGATGACCTCCTCATCGACCACGTCGAACAGGTCGATGCCCTCGGCCTTCCACTCGGCCTCCTTGGCCGCCTTGCGCTCGAGGCGCTCCTTCTCCTCCTCGGAGAGCTTCTTGGCCTGGTCGAAGGCCTGGCGCTCGATCGCCGTCTCCT
>JBPYEI010000044.1:0-2354 GCA_051985455.1 Acidimicrobiales bacterium | reverse complement strand
GCCCGGCTATCTTCGTATTTCATCTTGACCACCCGGTCTAGTAGAACTGGAACATTCTCGCCGCCCGATCGAGGGGGAGGCCAGCAGTGAACTTCGCGTTCAGCGAGGAACAGGAGGAGCTCCGGCGTTCGGTACGCCGGTTCCTCGACGACAAGTCTCCGATCTCCGAGGTACGCCGCCTCATGGAGACTACCGAGGGCTACGACCCGGCCGTCTGGGCCCAGATGGGCTCCCAGCTGGGCCTCCAGGGTCTCGCCATCCCCGAAGAGTACGGGGGATCGGGTTTCACCTATGTGGAGCTGATCGTCGTCCTTGAGGAGATGGGCCGATCGCTCCTGTGCGCGCCCTGCTTCTCCACTGTGGCTCTGGCCGCCAACGCCATCCTCACCTCTGGTGACGACGCAGCCAAGAAGGAGCTTCTGCCCGGGATCGCCAGTGGCGACGCCATCGCCACCTTGGCCTTCACCGAGGACAACGGGCGCTGGGACGAAGGAGGCATCACCACGACGGCCACCCGCGCCGGGGACGGCTGGACACTCGACGGGCACAAGATGTTCGTCCTCGACGGCCACGTGGCCAACCTCCTCGTAGTGGCGGCACGCACGCCGGCGGGGCTCAGCCTGTTCGCGGTCGACGAGAACGCGCCGGGACTGACCCGGACGCCGTTGGCCACCATGGACCAGACCCGCAAGCAGGCGCGCCTCGAGCTGTCCGGCACGCCGGCGCGGCTGATCGGCGCCGATGGCGGCGCCTCGGCGGGCTTGTCGAAGACCCTCGACCTCGCCGCCGTGGCCCTGGCCGCCGAGCAGGTGGGCGGCGCCCAGCAGTGCCTCGACATGAGCGTCGAGTACGCCAAGCAGCGCGTGCAGTTCGGCCGACCGATCGGCAGCTTCCAGGCCATCAAGCACAAGTGCGCCGACATGCTCCTCGAGGTCGAGTCGGCCAAGTCAGCCGCCTACTACGCCGGTTGGGCAGCGGCGGAGGCATCCGACGAGCTACCCGTGGTGGCCAGCCTGGCCAAGGCGTACTGCTCGGACGCGTACTTCCACGCTGCCGCCGAGAACATCCAGATCCACGGCGGGATCGGCTTCACCTGGGAGCACGACGCCCATCTCTACTTCAAGCGAGCCAAGTCGTCCGAGCTCCTGCTCGGCGACCCCACCTATCACCGCGAGCTGCTTGCGCAGCGCATCGGTCTGTGAGGCTTCGGGAGCTTCGTTACTGCTGACGCCGGTTTCGGCGGGCGGATGACTAACCTGGCGCGCTCGTGATCACTGTGGTGCTGGTGATCGTGGCCGCGGTGCTCGTCGCCGCGCTGGTGGCGACGGCGGCCACCGTCACCAGGCAGACCGAGCGACGGCGGCCGACGCGGCCACGGCGCGCCGTCAACCAGGACGTGGTCGCGTCTTGGGTGACTCGGCACCTGCCGCTCGAGGTCGGCGAGATGCTGACCGAGCAGGACGTCCGCCGCATCATCGAGTGGAACCTGGAGTACTTCCGCTCCCGGACGACCTCGGGCAACGGGCACTCGGCCAGCGTCGAGGCGCCGATCGTGGTCGCCGGCGCCGAGACGGTCGACTACGTGCTGGCTCGGGCCGGTGACGTGGGAACCTCGTACACGCCGGCCCAGGTGCACGCCGTGCTGGCTGCCCAGATGAGCTATCTCGAGTCCATCGGGGCCCTCGGAGACGACCCCCCCGAGCCTGATTGAGGCGCCCCGGCGCGATACTGACGACGTGGCGTCGACACCAGAGCGGGACCCGGGAGGGGGCCGGCTACGAGCTTCGGACGCCGATCGGGAGCGGGTCGCGTCCGTGCTGCGCCAGCACTGCTCGGCCGGGCGGCTGACCTTCGAGGAGCTCTCCGAGCGACTCGAGCAGGTGTACCAGGCGCGCACCCTCGACCAGCTGTTCTCCCTCACCAACGACCTGCCCGATCCGGAGCCACACCCGCACCTGCCCGAGCACCTGCCCCAGCTGCAGACGGTCGTTCCCGGCAGAGGGAGATCGCTGGTCTTCGACGCCACCGCCTATGCCGTGGTCAACGTGGTGTTGGTGGCCGTGTGGGCGGCGACCGGCGGGGGCTACTTCTGGCCGATCTGGCCCATCGTCGTCTGGGGCGTCCTTGTCGCCGTGCACGCGGTCAGCGTGTTCCGCGGTTCCCGTGGCGATGGTGGCGGCGGTGGCAGCGGGTGAAATTGTCGGGCGGAAATGCCTTCGCCGCGCTCGTCCGCCCGTATAGCCTGTTGCCACCAGAGAAAGGAGGTGGTCCAACTGAACTGTCAAACCGCAGGGACCCTGGAGGTGGCTGGCCGCTAGGGCGGCCGCTGGACCACCTGGTGAATCTCAGCCAGA
>JBPYEI010000043.1:0-20967 GCA_051985455.1 Acidimicrobiales bacterium | reverse complement strand
GCACCAGCTCGCCCAGGGTGACCTCCTGGCCGTTGTCGGCCCGCAGGAGCCTGGTCGATGCCGGCATGCACCCACTTTCCCTCAGGTCCGCCAGCACCGGACGCTTGTCGGCTCGCATCTCGAGGTTGCGGGAGAGCTGCGACAGGGCCACCACCGGCACCTCGAGCTCGCGGGCGAGGATCTTGAGCCCCCGGCTGATCTCGGACACCTCGACCTGACGGTTCTCCGCCGTGGTGCGGCCCGACATCAGCTGGAGATAATCGACGACGACGAGACCCAGGCCCTCGCGGCTCTTCATCCGGCGCGCCTTGGCCCGGATGTCCATCACCGTGACGTTGGGGTTGTCATCGATGAAGATCGGCGCCTCGCCCAGGTGACCGATGGCGGTGCTGATCTTGGGCCAGTCCGCTTCGAGCAGCCGGCCGTTGCGCATCCTGGTGGCGTCCACCCGGGCCTCGGCGCACAGCAGGCGCTGGGCCAGCTCGAGGTGGCTCATCTCCAGAGAGAAGAGCAGCACGGGCAGACGACGCTCCATGGCGGCGTGGGCGACGAGGCCGAGGGCAAACGCGGTCTTGCCCATGCTGGGCCGGGCCCCGACGATGATGAGGTTGGAGGGCTGCAGACCCGACAGCCGCTCGTCGAGGTCGTGGAACCCGGTCGGCACCCCGGTGATGCTCTCGGCCCGGTCGTACAGCGACTCCAGGTTGTCGAGGGTGCGCTTCAACAGGTCCCGCACGGTGGCGATCGTGTCCACACCCCGGCGCTGGGCCACCTCGAAAACCATCGTCTCGGCCCGGTCCACCGCGGCTGTGACGTCGTCCGGCACCTGGTAGCCCAGCTCGGCGATCTCGGCGGCGACGCCGATCATCCGGCGGAGGAGGGCGTGCTCCTCCACGATGCGGGCGTAGCGACCGGCGTTGGAGATGGCCGGGGTGTTGGTCTGGAGCGAGATCAGCTTGGCCGGGCCGCCGATGGCGTCCAGGAGGCCGGCCCGCCGCAGCTCGTCGGCGATGGTGACCGGGTCGGCTGGCTCCCCCTGGCCGTACAGACTCGTGACGGCGTCGAAGATGTGACCGTGGGCGGGCTTGTAGAAATCGTCCGCTGCGCACCGCTCCACCGCTGTGGCGATGGCATCCCTCGACAGGATCATCGCCCCGAGAAGCGACTCCTCCGCCTCGAGGTTGTGCGGCGGGACTCGCCCTGCGACGCCACTCCTCCCCCGTTTCCGGGCGTCCTCGAGCGATTGCACCATGATCGATCAGGCTGGCCGCGTCGCCTGTGAGGTCGCCAGAGGACGACTTGTTGATTTGCCTGGGGATTCACGGTGGATTTCGCGCAGACCGCCGCCGCCGGACACGAGACGACCGTACCGAGAGGGTGTGTCAGCGGCGCGGACCCATCGACCGCTTCGCCTCGCTCGGAGGGCGAGGGGGAGCGGCGACGATCAGCCCGAGCGGGCGGGGGTGCCGCTGACGACTTCGACGGTGAGGTGGAACTCGACCTCGGGGTGGAGCTTGACGGTGATCTCGTGGGTGCCGAGGGCCTTGATGGGTTCGTCCAGGACGAGACGCCGCCGGTCGAGGTCCACGCCCGACTGGTCGGTGACCGCCTGAGCGACGTCGGCGGCGGTAACCGAGCCGAACAGGCGTCCCTCGGCTCCTGCTCGGGCTGGTATCCGGATCGCAGTGGGCACCAGCTGGCGGGCGATGGCCTCGGCGCCCTCGCGGTCCCTGGCGTCCTGCACGTCCCGGGCCTTCCGCATGGCCGCGGCCTGGGCCGTCACACCGGGTGTGGCCCGCATGGCCTGGCCCTTCGGCACGAGGTAGTTGCGGGCGTAACCGTCGGAGACCTCGACGATGTCGCCGCGCTTGCCGACGCCGGTCACGTCGGCCCTCAGGACGACCTTCACTGGCTGCCACCGCCGCGCCCGTCGGCGCCCACGGGCGTCGCCTCGGCCTCCTCACCGTTGGTGCGGGCGGCGCCGTCATCGGGCACCACGGGCGCCTCGGTTTCCGCGTCGGGCCCTCCGCCGGCACCGGCGGTGGGCCCCGAGTCGGGCTCGACCCGCGGAACGACGGGCCTCGGGGCACCGCCCCGTCGACCGGATCGCTCCGTCATCGTGCGCTGACTGTAGGGAAGCAGCGCCAGCTCTCGGGCCGTCTTGATGGCCACTGCCACATCTCGCTGATGCTGGGCGCAGTTGCCGGTGACACGCCGGGCCCTGATCTTGCCCCGATCGCTCATGAACTTCCTGAGCAGGTTGACGTCCTTGTAGTCGACCCAGTCGATGTGCTCCTTGCAGAACAGACAGACCTTCTTCTTCGTTCTCCGGCCCGAGTCCTTGGACGAGCGCTTGGACCGGTCCCGGTCGCCACCGCGCGGCATTAGAAGGGCTCCTCACCCGGGTCATAGCCGGACGACTGCCCGGCACCGACGGGGCGGGGGCCCCCGCCCCCGCCTCCGCCATCACCGGTGGGTCCCCGACGCTCGTTCTTGGTGACCTGCGCCGTGGCCCAGCGCAGGCTGGGACCGACGTCGTCGGCCGTCACCTCGATCTTCGAGCGCCGCTCGCCCTCGGCGTTCTCCCAGCTGCGCTGGTCGAGCCGGCCGGTGACGACAACCCGAGAGCCGCGGACGAGGCTCTCGCTGACGTTCTCGGCCATCTCCCGCCAACAGACCACGTCGAAGAAGGAGGTGGCCTCCTCCCATTCCTGGGTCTGCCGGTTCTGCCACCGGCGGTTGACGGCGAGGCCAAAAGACGCGGTCGCCTGCCCCGTGGGGGTGAACCGCAGCTCCGGATCGCGCGTGATGTTTCCGACCAGCGTCACGTTGTTCCCGTTCGACATCGTTCCTCCGTTCGAGTGTCAGCTCGCCTCGGCCTCGGCCCCGGATCGCGAGGCGGGAGCCACCAGTCCCGCCACCCGCTCGGGCAGCCGTATGACCTTGTGACGAAGCACTTCGTCAGTGAGGGAGAGCACCCGGGCAAGCTCGCTCAGTGCGGCGGGCTCGGCCGTGATGTCGAGCAGCACGTAGTACCCCTCCCACCGGTGGTCGAGCTCGTAGGCGAAGCGGCGCTTGCCCCAGCGGTCGACCCGGCCGAGGTTGCCCCCGCGGGACTGGATGACCTCGGTGGCCCGGTCGATGACTGCCCGGATGGCATCTTCCTCCAGGCTGGCGTCGAGAATGATCATGACCTCGTAAGGCCGCACTGCGACTCACCTCCCTCTGGACCCGGCGCGCTACGCCCGGGGCCCCGGTCCATCCGGGGCAGGGGTGGTTGGAACCTGATCATGGTAGTCGACGTCTGCGATTCATCCATCTCGTCACCGAGTATGACGCGCCGGTGTAACAGAGATGACGGATGGGGCGTCGGGCCGAAAGTGGGCGCCGCCCTCGCAGGCGTTACGCCCACTTTTCGACCAAACGTGGAACCAGAGGAAGAACGGGGTCAGCCAGACCTGAGCGCCGCGGTCGTACCCGTCGGGCCGGCGGCGGGCGCCGGCTGGGCTGCCGACCAGAGGCTGGCGGCGACCTCGTCCTTCAGGTGGTAGCTCTCGGCGTCAGCCGGGAAGCGACCGGCACGGACGTCGGCCGCGAACGTCGCCACGGCAGCGGCAGCGTCAGATCCGAGCGACGCGTACTGACGGACGAACTTCGGTGCCGTCCGGTCCTCCAGACCCAGGAGATCGTGCAGGACCAGCACTTGGCCGTCGCACCACGGACCTGCCCCGATCCCGATGGTGGGGACCTCGACGGCTTCGGTCACCATCCCGGCGACGACATCGGGGATGCCTTCCAGCACGATGGCGAAGCAGCCGGCGTCCTGGAGGGCGCGGGCGTCGGCCAGCAGGGTCCTCGCCGCGTCGGCTTCGCGCGCCTGGACTCTGAAGCCCCCCATCACGTGGACGGACTGCGGTGTCAGGCCCAGGTGTCCCATGACCGGGATCTCGGCATCCACCAGCGCGGCCACCACCCCGGCTCGCCGTCGCCCACCTTCGAGCTTGACCGCCTGCGCCCCGGCGCGCACCAGGGCGGCGCCGTTGCGCACGGCATCGGCCTCGTCGAGGTGGTAGCTCATCCATGGCAGGTCGGCGACGACGAGCGCCTCTGGGCCGGCCCGTCGCACGGCGGCCGTGTGATGGGCCATGTCGTCCACCGTCACCTGCAGGGTGTCCTCGTAGCCGAGCACGACCATGGCGAGTGAGTCGCCGACGAGGATCAGGTCCACGCCGCCTCGATCGGCGATGCGCGCCGTTGGAGCGTCGTACGCGGTGACCATCACCAACGGTGGGCTTCCCGTTGCCCGTTTGCGCGATCGCACGGCGGGAACGGTCCCTTGCTGCCCCATGTCAGCCTCCTTCCCGTCCAGCGCCACCCGGCTGCCGGCGGTGACCGAAAGCGTACTATCACGGCGGTGGAACGGGTGTGCGAGAACTGCGCCGGGGAGGACGACGAGCTGATCGCCGTGCACCGCCTGTACGTCGTGCCCGAGTCATGGGACAACCCCGGTTCGACGACCAGGATCGAGGAGACCGAGCTGTGGTGCTTCTCCTGTCGCTCGCTCTACCCGCACGAGCCGGTCGAGGCGAGCGAAGGACCCTAGTCCCGGTACCGCCCTCCGACGAGGAACATCTTGGCCAGGTGGTTCCACGAGCACTCCGGACACACCTCGACCACGTAGCAGGCGAGCTCGGCCGCCCCTCGTGACAGCTTGGCGAGCTCCTTGTCGGTGGCGAGGCACCGGCCGCTCGGCGGAAGACGGGGGCCGAAGGCGAAGGAGACCAGCACGATCTTGGCCTCCTCGCAGATCGGGCAATCCTCTCCTGTCGGCGTACCGACATTTCGGGCGGCGCGGAGCAGCTCGGGCTGGGCGTCACAGACGTCGAGACGAGACATCCGCCCCCGCTTGAGCTCGCTCACCACCGAGTTGCGCGCAAGGCGGTAGTCGATGTCGCCCGAGAGCCCGGCCGCCGGGCGGCCCCGCAACGACTGGGGGTGCAAGCTCACGGCGCCAGGCTACCGCCCCAAGCCGATCCCGAAACCGGGGACGCACGGCACGCCGACCACCGCCCACCAGCGACCGCGTGTCACTAGGATCGCGAGCCCTGCTACGATCTCGATATATCGGATCGATACATCGATTCTGGATCGATGGACGGGTCCGGCCGACACGATCAAGACGCCAAGGGATCAGAACGGAGCACACGTGCTGGAGATGGCCATCCTCGGCCTCTTGAAGGAACAGGACCTGCACGGCTACGAGCTGAAGAAGCTCCTCGGCGAGACGCTGGGGCCCCTGTCGAGCGTCTCGTTCGGGTCGCTGTACCCCGCACTGGCGCGCCTCGAGGCGGCAGGAGCGGTGAAGGCGGTCGAGGCCAACCGGCCCGCGGCCAGCATCCCAATGACCGGTTCGCTCGGCGGGGAGCGCGCCGCCTACCGGGCCCGGGGCGTCATGAGGGGAAGCCGGGGGAAGAAGGTCTACGGGATCACCGATCAGGGCCAGCGGCTCTTCGAGGAGCTGTTGGTGGCGGATGCTCAGGCGGGGGGCGACGATCGCACCTTCACCCTCCGGCTCGCCTTTGCCCGGCACCTACCGCCGGACGGGCGGCTGAGCCTGCTGGAGCGACGACGGGCCCAGCTGGTCCAGCGCCTGGCCAAGACCCGACAGACGATCAAAGCCGGGCGTCAGCGCCTGGACGACTACACGCGCTCCCTCGCGGAGCACAACACGGAAACAACAGAGCGGGACATCTCGTGGCTCGATCGCCTCATCGCCGCCGAACGCAGCTCGGCCCGGCGGAGAGAGCGATCCGGAGCCGCGAGGAGGAGCAAGACCGCAGAGACGGAGGACAGCGTCCGATGAGCAAGATCCGGGTGGCCATCGCCGGGGTCGGCAACTGCGCCAGCGCCCTCGTGCAGGGCATCGAGTACTACCGCGACGCCGAGCCCGGAGAGCCGGTGCCGGGACTGATGCACGTCGTGCTCGGCGGCTACCACGTGGGCGATGTGGAGCCCGTCGCCGCTTTCGACGTGGACGCCTCCAAGGTGGGGCTCGACCTGGGCAAGGCCATCTTCGCCGGACACAACAACACCATCCGCTTCGCCGACGTGGGCGACCTCGGCGTGACCGTCAGCCGGGGACCCACCCTCGACGGTCTCGGGAAGTACTACCGCCTCGAGGTCGACGAGTCCCCGGCCGAGCCGGTCGACGTCAGCGACGTGCTGAGGAGAACCAGCGCCGACGTGCTCGTCGGCTATCTCCCAGTCGGCTCCGAGGCTGCCCAGCGCCACTACGCCGAGGCCTGCCTCGACGCCGGCGTGGCGTTCGTCAACGCCATCCCCGTCTTCATCGCCAGCGACCCCCAGTGGGCCCGTCGCTTCACCGAGGCGGGCGTGCCGATCATCGGCGACGACATCAAGAGCCAGGTCGGCGCCACCATCGTCCACCGCATCCTGGCCCGCCTCCTGGAGGACCGGGGCATGGCTCTGGACCGCACCTACCAGCTCAACGTCGGCGGCAACATGGACTTCAAGAACATGCTGGAGCGGGACCGTCTGGAGTCGAAGAAGGTCTCCAAGACCCAGTCCGTGACGAGCCAGCTGAGCCACGGCATCTCCGACGACGACATCCACATCGGCCCGTCCGACCATGTCAGCTGGCTGGCCGATCGCAAGTGGGCCTATCTGCGCCTCGAGGGCCGCAACTTCGGCGACGTGCCGCTCAACATCGAGCTCAAGCTCGAGGTGTGGGACTCACCGAACTCGGCCGGCGTGATCATCGACGCCCTCCGATGCGCCAAGATCGCCCAGGACCGCAACATGGGCGGGCCGCTGTTCGGGCCCTCCGCCTATTTCATGAAGTCGCCCCCGGCCCAGTACCGGGACGAGGAGGCCCGCGAGCTGGTCGAGAGGTTCGCCGCCGGTCACTGACGGCGCTGCGAGCGCTCCTCCCACCAACGGGCCAGTCGGCGGCGGGCCTCGGCCTCACCCAAGGGACCTTCGTCGACACGCAGCTCGAGCAGGAAGCTCCGCGCTTCACCCACCTCGGGCCCAGGCCGCAGGTGGAGCTGCTCCATGATCTGGTGGCCGTCGAGGTCGGGCCGCATGGCGTCGAGCTCCTCGGTGGCCCGCAGCTCCTCCAGACGACGCTCGAGCTCGTCCATGCGCCGGGACAGCGCCCGAGCCTTGGCTGCGTTGCGCGTCGTGCAGTCGGCGCGGGTCAGCTCGTTCAACCGGTCGAGCAACGGGCCCGCGTCGCGCACGTAACGGCGAACGGCTCGGTCGGTCCACCCCATCCGGTAGGTATGGAAGCGAAGGTGGAGCTCGACCAGTCGTGCGACCACGTCGATCTCGTCGTTGGGATAACGAAGAGCTCGGAGCCGCTCGCTGGCCATGCGTGCCCCCACCACCTCGTGGTGGTGGAACGACACCCCCTCAGGGCCGAAACGGCGGGTCGCCGGCTTGCCGATGTCGTGCAACAGGGCCGCCAGACGCAGCAGACGGTCGGGGCGGGATCGCTCGACGACGGCGATGGTGTGCGCCAACACGTCCTTGTGGCGGTGGATCGGGTCCTGCTCGAGCGCCAGCGCCGGCAGCTCCGGCAAGAACTCGGCTGCCAGGCCGGTCTCGCACAGGAACCACAGCCCGTCGCCAGGACGCTCGACGACCAACAGCTTGTCCAGCTCGTCGCGGATGCGTTCCGGCGAGACAATCTGCAGCCGGTCGTGTAGACGGCGGACGGCCTCGACGAGATCGGGCTCGGGTTCGAGGCCGAGGCCGGCGATGAACCGCGCCGCTCGCATCATGCGGAGGGGGTCGTCGTCGAACGACACCTCGGGGCGCAGTGGGGTCCGCAGCCGGCGCCCGGCCAGATCCTGAAGCCCTCCGAACGGGTCGATCAGCTCCACCTCGGGAAGGCGCAGAGCCATGGCGTTCACGGTGAAGTCGCGCCGGGAGAGGTCGATCTCGATGTCGTCGGCGAAGCGAACCTTGGGTTTGCGCGAGTCGGGGCGGTACACCTCGGCCCGGTGTGTCGTGATCTCGTTGCGGCGGCCGTGGTGGAGAAATCCCACCGTCCCGAAGGCCTTGCCCTGCAACCACACGGCGTCGGCCCATCCCCGCACGAGGTCCTCGATCTCATCGGGCGGGGCGTCGGTCGTGAAGTCGAGTTCCACGACACCTCGATCGAGGCCGGGGTCCACGATGGCGTCGCGCACGGCACCACCAACGAGATAAAGCTGTCGCCCAGCGGCATTGAACCGCTCGGCGACGTCGGACGCCTCCTCGATGAGCGGCGCCAGGCGCTCGGGGATCACGACCAGCTCCTCAGCCGTTGGTGCCGGCTCCCGGGGAGGGCTTGGGAACGACCTCGCGTTCCCTGACGAGCCTCGCTGCCTCGACCACCGCCGCGCCCGGGCCGCCGGAGGTCGCCGGCTCAGGGCGGTACGACGTCCCGCCGAGAGCCGCCAGTGACGCGCCGACGGACTCCGCCAGCGCCGTGAGGTCGTAACCCCCTTCGAGGAAGGCCAAACGCCGGCCGGGGGCGGCGAACGCCATGACGGCGGTCGTGAGATCGGCGAAGTCGCCCGCCGCCAGCCCGAGGTCGGTCAGGGGGTCGGCCCGATGGCCGTCGTAGCCGGCGGACACGATGACCCAGGTCGGACCGAAGGACTCGACCGCCGGGGCCACCACCTGGTCGAGCGCCACTCGATAGGTGTCACCCGTCGTCCCCGGCGGAAAGGGAAGATTGATGGTGGTGCCCACACCGTCCCCCTCCCCCGTCTCCTCCAGCCGGCCGGTGCCCGGATAGAGAGGGAACTGGTGCATCGAGACGTACAGCACCCGCGGATCGGCGTAGAACACGGCCTGCGTGCCGTTGCCGTGGTGGGCGTCCCAGTCGACGATGAGGACACGCTCGCCCCGGCCGGCGAGGGCGGCGGCGGCCACGGCCACATTGTTGAGCAGACAGAAGCCCATGGCCCGCACCGGGGTGGCGTGATGACCGGGGGGGCGCACGGCGAGGAAGGCGGCATCGGCTTCGCCCCGGTCGAGTCGCTCGACGGCCTCCACACCGGCACCGGCCGCAACGATGGCCGCGTCCCACGAGCTCTCGCCCGCGGTCGTGTCGGCGTCGAGGGCTCCTCCTCCGGCTCGGCAGAACTGCTCGACGGCGCCGAGGTACTCCGGCGGGTGGACGACCTCCAGCTCGGCCCTGGTGGCGGGCCGGGGAGAGAACGGCACCAGCAGGTCGACCAGGTGGGCCTGCTCGATTCCCCGAGCGACGGCGCGCAGCCGAGCCGGCCGCTCCGGATGACCGATGCCGGTGTCGTGCTCGAGATAGGCGGCGTGAGTACCGAAGAGGACGCCCACCCGGTCGAGGTTATCCGGCCGGTCCGGCGCAGCTCGCCACGGCTGCCACCGCCCCTGACTCCCTCTGTAGGCTCCGAGGCAAGGTGAGCACAGCCAACGTCCAGGTTGTCCGCTGGGGGGCCGAGCAGGCTCGGATCGGCCCGTGGCAGGGCGACAACCGCGTCGCCTACCTGAGCCCCCTCGCCGGTACGCCGCCCCCGTCGGTGGCCTTTGTGCGAAGGTGCCTCGACCAGCTGGCCGGTCACGGGTTCTCTCGCGTCGTGACGGGAGCGCTGGCCGCGCCCGAGCAGGTTGCCTTTCTCGGTGCCGGGTTCGAGGTGGAGGAGAGCCTCCACGTCCTGAGCGCCGATCTGAGCAGCCTGACCGGCCGGTGGAGAAGCCGTTCCCGCCGGGAGCTGACCATCCGCCGGGCGCACAGCGGCGATCGCCCCGCCGTGCTGGCGCTCGACCACCTCGCCTTCGATCCCTTCTGGCGACTGGACGAGACCGGGCTCGCCGATGCACTCCACGCCACTCCTCGGGCGCGCTTCCGGGTCGCAGTGGACGGCCAGCCGGCGCCGTCCCTGCAGACGGGAATCGCCGGCTACGTGATCACCGGACGCGCCGGAGGTCACGGCTTCCTGCAGCGCCTGGCCGTGCACCCCACGTACCAGCGGCACGGCGTGGGGCGCGCGCTCGTGCTCGACGGTCTCTCCTGGCTGCATCGGCGAGGCGTCGAACGCGTCGCGGTCAACACCCAGCTCGAGAACCGCAAGGCCCTCGCGCTCTACGAGAGCCTCGGCTTCCGCCGTGAGCCGCGGGGTCTTTCGGTGTTGAGCGCCGGCGTCGAGCCATGACCTGGCGGCTTCGCAGCCTCAGGCGGCGCGCCACGGGCGCCGCCGGTGCACTGGTCGCCGCCGGGGTGACCCTGCTGGGGGTGGGGGCCGTCGGCTCCGTCGGCGCTGCCGCCGCCGTCAGTACCGGAGCCGACACCGCGTCGGCTCCATCGGGCGGGCACATGAGCCTCGCCCAGCAGACCGCCTGGGTGAGCCCGGGCCAGAGCTTCCAGCTCCGCCTGTCCGTCTCGTCCGACCTTCCGCGCACCGATCTCGCCGTGGCCGTCACGGTGTACGACAAGCTCACCAGCCGGTCGGCCTTCAGCCAGACGGTGCAAGGGCGAGACGTCGGAGTGCTCCGCGCGTTCCCGCCGACGGCGGTGAGCGCCCTTCCGTCGGGTCCCGCCGGCGACGTGACCGCGACCATCCCGGTCGTCACGTCTCCCGGGCCGGCGTCCGCCAGCAGCCAGAGCCTCGACCTCAGCTCGTGCCCAGGTGGGTGCGAGGGCGTCTACCCCGTGCAGGTCGAGCTCCGGGACGTGGCCGCCAACCGTCCCCTCGACCGCTTCACGACCCACCTCGTCTTCGTCAGGGCACCGCTCACCAGCAGCAAGCTGGGTTTCAGCTGGATCCTGCCCGCCCATGCGCCGCCGGCGCTCGCTCCCGACGGCCGTCGGAACCTGCCGTCGGACCAGTCGCGCCAACTCTCCGAGCTGGCTGGCTCACTCACCCACCACGAGACGGTCCCGGTCACCTTGGAGCCCACCCCGGAGACGATGCAGGCGCTGGCCGACAGCCCCCGCGTCACCGATCATCAGACCCTCGCCGGGCTGGCCACGGTGGCGGCTGACCCCTCCCAGCAGGTGCTAACCGGACCCTACGTGCCGGTCAGCCTGTCAGGACTGTCCGAGGTCGGGCTGGGCGACCAGGCCACCGCCCAACGGGACCGTGGTGCCCAGGTGCTGAGCACCACGCTCCACGCCCAGGCGAACCCGCATGCCCTCGTCGTCGACAGCCCGATCGACCAGGCGGCCCTGGGGCCCCTGGGGTTCGAAGGTGTCGACCACCTGGTGCTGCCCGACACCAGCCTCACCCCGTCGGCGAGCAGGCTGACGTTGACCCAGCCCTTCCAGCTGGCCGGGACCCAGCCGGGCCAGCCGCTGGTCACCGCGTCCGACTCGGGCCTCGCCTCCCATTTCACCTCGGGCGGCGACCAGGTCCTGGCCGCCCACCAGCTGCTGGCCGACCTGGCCGAGATCTACTTCGAGCAGCCGGGCTCGAGCCAGCCGCGCGCGGTCGTGGTCGAGACGCCGCTCGACTGGCAGGCGAGTTCGGCCTTTCTGAACGCCGCCCTCGACGGGCTCGGCCAGAGCCCGATCGTGCAACCCCTCACGCTCTCGACGCTCGACGCCAGCATTCCGGCGGTGACGTCGGACGGTGCCCCGGTGGTGCGTCAACTGGGTAACCAGGACGAGGGGGCGCGTGTGCCGGTGGCGAGCGTGCGATCGGCCGAGCGCCGGCTGAGCTCGTTCTCCACCGTCGTCGGCAACGATCCTCGCCTGCTGGGTGAGATGGGCGACGTCCTCCTGGCGGGCCAATCGAGTGACCTACGCCTCTCGGACCAGACCACCTACATGTCGGGCGTGCAGGACCAGATCGGCGCCGAGCTGGCCAAGCTGACGCTGGCCCAGGACCGGACCATCACGCTGACGTCACGCACGGGCCGGATTCCGATCACGGTCATCTCCCAGACGGGCTACACGGTCCACGCCAAGCTCACCATCGCCAGCGACAAGCTCACCTTTCCGAACGGCTCGACCCTGCTCCTGGCGCTCGACCGACGCGACAACCCGGAGTACTTCGACGTGAGCACCCGCGCCTCGGGGGACTTCCCGCTGACCGTGTCGCTCGTGTCGCCCAACGGTGACCTGGTCCTTCTCAACAGCCGCTTCACCGTGCGGTCGACGGCCACCTCGGCGGTCGCCATCCTCTTGTCCGTCGGGGCGGGCGCGTTCCTGCTGGGGTGGTGGGGCCGCTCGCTCATCATGCGCCGGCGTGAGCACAACCGACGGCTGGTACGGCACAGACATTGAGCGACGACACGCTTTCCATGCCCGCGGTACCCCCGGTTCCGCCTCCGCGCGGCCACCGGCGGTCCACGTCCCGGGTGTCGTGGCCGGCGGCGCTGTCCCGCACCACGGGAACCATGGCGATCGGGACCCTCCTGTCGCGCGTCACCGGTTTCGCCCGCGTGTTCGCGCTCGCCTACGCCCTCGGCATCAACCCGTTCGCCGACGCCTACAACCTGGCGAACAACACACCCAACATCATCTTCGACCTGGTGCTCGGCGGCGTCCTCTCGGCGACCCTGATCCCGGTGTTCGTGGACCGCCTCGCCACCCGCTCCGACGACGAGGCGTGGCACGCCATCTCGTCGGTGGTGACACTCGCAGCCGTGATGCTGGTCGTCGTCACGGCGATCTTCGCCGCCCTGGCCCCCGCGATCATCAGCCTGTACACCCTCGCCAACCACAGCGCGGCCGCTCCCGACCAGCGGGCGGTGGCGACGACCCTGCTTCGCTTCTTTGCCCCCCAGGTCGCCTTCTACGGTGCGATCGCCCTCATCACCGCCCTCCTCAACGCCCGCCGGCGCTTCGTGGCGCCGATGTTCGTCCCCATCCTCAACAACCTCGTGGTGATCGGCGTCCTCATCGGTGCCACGACCGTGGTCCAGCACCCGACACTCGACAGTGCGAGGCACAACTCCGGCCTCCTCCTGCTCCTGGGTGTCGGCACCACCGCCGGGGTCGTGGTGCAGGCCGTGGCGCTCCTGCCGAGCCTGTGGCGCGCCCGCACCCACCTTCGCTGGCGGTGGGACCCGCGCAACGAGACCGTCAGAACGATCCTGCGCCTGTCGGCCTGGACCTTCGGCTTCGTGCTGGCCACCCAGGTGTCGTACTTCATCGTGCTCGCCATCGCCGACAGCCTGAGCGGCGGCGCTGTCACTGCGTACAACTACGCCTACGTGTTCTTCCAGCTTCCGTTCGGCATCGTCACCGTATCGATCATGACGGCGGTCCAGCCTGCCCTCGCCGAGCGGTGGGCCGTCGGCGACCTGGCCGCCTTCCGACGCCGCCTCACCTCCGGCCTGCAGGCGATCCTGGCCATCCTCATCCCCGCCGCCGTCGGCTACCTCGTGCTGGCCCGGCCCCTTACCGCGCTCGTCCTCGGCCACGGCGCCGCGGGACCGGAGGGCGTCAAGTCGACCGCCAGCACTCTGGCGCTGTTCGCAGTGGGCCTCCCGGGCTTCTCGACCTACATCTATTCCATGCGGGCCTACCAGGCGACCCAGGACACCCGGACCCCCTTCTTCCTCTACCTCGTCGTCGCCGGGCTCGACGTGGTGCTCGCCTTCTCGCTCTACCACCCCCTCGGCGTCAAGGGCCTGGCCTTGGCCTACTCCATCGCCTACACGGTCGCCGCCTGCATCGCCCTCTGGGACCTGTGGCACAAGGGAGTCGGCATCGACCTCGGCGCCGTCGCCCGCCCGGTCCTCAGGGTGTGCGCCATCAGCCTCGTCATGGCGCTGGTGGTCGCGCTGGTGTCGGCCGCCATCGGCTACAACAGCGGCGTCGGCCTCTTGTTGCGAGTCCTCGCGTCGGTGGCTGCGGGTCTCGCCGTGTTCGTGCTGGGCTCCGGCCTGGCCGCCACCCTGAGCATGCGGAGAGGGCGGGCATGAGGACCAGTGAAGACGGCGTAAAGCCGCCGACACCGGGAGGTGTCCCATGTCACCCCCGCGGGGCCTCACAGGTCGTATAGAGGGCGGCGCGGTGCCCCCCGATCGGGAACGAGGGAGCCAAGAGAGGGAGCCATGGGCGGCATCAAGATCGTCACCGACAGCGCCAGTGATCTGGCGCCCGACATGGCCGAGCGCCACGACATCAGCGTCGTGCCGCTCACCATCCGCTTCGGCGACACCGAGCTGCTCGATCGCCGCGATCTGACCCCTGATCAGTTCTGGTCGCGGTGCGCCTCGTCGTCCGTCCTGCCCGAGACGGCGGCGCCGTCACCGGGCGCCTTCCAGCAGACCTTCGAGCAGGCAGCGGCCGACGGCTACGACGGCATCGTCTGCATCTGCCTCTCGTCGGCCTTGTCGGCGACCTTCCAGTCCGCCACCGCGGGGGCGCAGGCGATGGGCGACGCGATCCCGATGCGGGTGATCGACTCCCGGTCCATCACCATGGGACAGGGCCTCATGGCCCTGTCGGCCGCCCGTCTCAGCGCCGAGGGCAAGGGCCTGGAGGACGTCGCCGGCCTCGTGCAGGAGCTGATCAGCCGCACCCGGGTGTACGGCGCCCTGGACACCCTGGAGAACCTGAAGAAGGGCGGTCGTATCGGCGGAGCCTCGGCCTTCCTCGGATCCCTGCTGTCCATCAAGCCCATCATCGTGGTCCGTGACGGCGTGGTCGAGGCGGAGTCCCGGCAGCGCACCCGCACCCGATCGCTGCGCTACCTCGTCGACAAGGTCCAGCAGCAGGGCACCATCGAGCACCTGTGCGTCCTCAGCGCCGCCGCCCCCGATATCGAGGACCTGCTCAGCATGCTGGCCGAGGTCTTCCCTCGAGAGGACATGATCCAAGGCGACGTCGGTCCCGTCATCGGCGCCCACTCGGGTCCGGGGACCGTCGGCGTGACCTTCCAGGTCCCCTGACCCGCCCTTCGTGGGCTCCCGCTTCGTCACGGCACTGGCTCTGCTCGCGCTGGCCGCGGCACCCGACAAGCGACTCCCGCCGCCCGACCGGGGGGTAGTCTCTCACCCATGACCTCCGCGGGCGGGGCCTCTTCGGGCGACTGGCCCGCCCAGGCCACCGAAACCGTCGAGAACGTCGTCGTCGCCGTCCGCGACAAGACGGTCAGACCGCTGACCCTGGTGGCCAGGGGGCTCGTCTACGGGCTCGTGGGCGGCTCCGTCGTCCTCGTGGTGATCTGGCTCTCGTCGGTGGGTGCGCTGCGCCTCCTCAACATCTACGTCTTCAAGGGACCCAACCGGGTCTGGGCCAGCTACACCCTGCTGGGCGGAATCTTCACCCTCGCCGGACTGTTCTTGTGGACGCTCAGGAGGCCGAGAAGGTCGAAGGGGTGATTGTTTGAGCACGATCCGCGACGTCATCATCGTCGGCTCGGGTCCCGCCGGGCTCACGGCGGCCATCTATACGGCCCGTGCCAACATGATGCCGCTCGTCATCGAGGGCGAGCCCTCCTCCACGGGGGACCAGCCCGGCGGACAGTTGATGCTGACCAGCGACGTGGAGAACTACCCGGGTTTCGTGGAAGGGATCATCGGTCCCGACCTGATGGGCACGTTTCGGGCCCAGGCGGCCCGGTTCGGCGCCGAGCTCGTGACCAAGAAGGCATCCCGAGTCGACCTGTCGAGCCGCCCGTTCTCGGTATGGACCGATGGAGCTACCGGCGAGCCCACCTACCAGGCGAAGTCGTTGATCATCGCCACCGGCGCCCGCGCCCTGATGCTGGGCCTCCCGGCCGAGCAGCAGCTCCTGGGTCGAGGTGTGTCCACGTGTGCCACCTGCGATGGGTTCTTCTTCCGGGACCGCCCCATCGGGGTGGTCGGCGGCGGCGACTCGGCCATCGAGGAGGCGCTGTTCCTCACGAAGTTCGCCTCGTCGGTGACGATCATCCACCGGCGCAAGGAGCTGCGGGCGTCGAAGATCATGCAAGATCGGGCCTTCCGCAATCCCAAGATCCACTTCAAGTGGAACGCGGTCGTGACAGAGATACTCGGCGACGGCTCGGTGAGCGGCGTACGCCTCCGTGACGTCAGCTCGGGCGAGGAGTCGACGCTCGAGCTGGGCGGGCTGTTCGTCGCCATCGGCCACGCGCCCAACACCGACCTGTTCAAGGGCAAGGTCGAGATGGACGGGAACGGTTACATCGTCACCCACGATGGATCCAAGACCAGCGTGGAGGGAGTCTTCGCCTCGGGCGACGTGCAGGACTCCGTCTACCGGCAGGCTGTCACCGCCGCCGGATCGGGGTGCATGGCGGCCATCGACGCCGAGCGCTGGCTGGAGGCCACTGAGCATGCGGCAGCGCAGGCCTCGGCGTCGGCATCGTCGTGAGCCGGCCTGAGCGTTCGACGGCCTGGAATGGCCGGCGGGCGGGCGCGGTTTTTCTCTCCGGCTAGCATTGTCGGAACCACATACAGGAGGTCCAGCGGCGTGTCCCCCACTATCGTCACCCTTAGTGACAGCAACTTCGACGAGGAGATCAAGTCCTCGGAGGAGGCCGTCCTCGTCGACTTTTGGGCCGAGTGGTGCGGACCGTGCAAGATGGTGGCTCCCATCCTCCAAGAGATCGCTGCCGAACAGGAGGGGAAGCTGCGGATCGGGAAGCTCAACATCGACGAGAACCTCGAGACGGCCCGCCGGTTCGAGGTGATGAGCATCCCGACGCTCATTCTCTTCCGCGATGGCGAGCCGGTGCTGCGGATCATCGGAGCCAAGGGCAAGGGCCAGCTCCTGCAGGAGCTGCAGAGCGTTCTCTAAGAGAGCTCGATCTGCAGCGGGGCGCCGGCGGGGCGGACGTTCACGATCTCCAGCGGCGGTTGGTGGCCGCCGAGGTGCATGTCTCGGGCGATCCTCCTGCCGAGTTCGGTGCCCATACCGAGGCCGCCGTCAGGGAGTTCCAGCGCCGCCGGGGGCTTCGAATCGACGGGGTGTGCGGACCGCAGACGTGGTCGGCGCTCGTCGAAGCCGGTTATCGGCTCGGTGACCGCCTCATGTACCGTCGCACGCCGATGCTGCGCGGCGACGACGTGGCCGAGCTTCAGCAGCGTCTCGGCGCCCTGGGTTTCGACACCGGCCGGGTAGACGGCATCTTCGGCGACGACACGGCGCTGGCGCTCTCCGATTTCCAACGCAACGTCGGGCTCACCGCCGACGGCATCCTCGGCCGCTTCACCCTGGACGAGCTCTACCGGATCCAGGCCCGGAGCCAGGGCCCCGAGCTGGTGAGCGACGTCCGCGAGCGTGAAACGCTGCGGCGAGGGCCGCGGACGCTACACGGCCGTCGTATCGCGCTGGGCGAGCAAGGCGGCTTGGGCGCGGCCGTCGCCACCATCGCGCGGGCGCTCGCCGGCGCCGGCGCCGACGTCGTCGACCTCCACCAGCCCGACGGCTCTCGGCAGGCGGCGGACGCCAATGCCGTCGCCGCCGGGGTGTATCTGGGTCTCCGGCTCGATCCGACGGCCAGTGGTTGCGCCAGCTCGTACTACGGCGGGTCCCGCTACGAATCGCCCGGAGGCCGCCGTCTGGCCGAGCTGGTCCAGGAGACGGTCCCCGCCCAGCTGTTCGTCCCCGATCGAGGCGCCCACCGGATGTCCATTCCCGTTCTCCGGGAGACGCGCATGCCTGCCGTGGTCTGCGAGCTCGGACCACCCACGATGCTGGTCGAGCGATCCCACGATGTCGCTCGTGCTGTGCGGGAGGCGTTGGACACCTGGGTCCGTGCCGCCTGGGACTGAACCGCCGAACCATCGAGAGATCCTCGACCCTGGTGAGATTCCCACAACCTCTTCCACAGGTTGTGGATAACTCTCGATGTTTCCTAGAGGATAAGTGTCAACCTGTAGTGGAGGGTTCGCCCACCATTACCCGGTAAATTCGCTCTAGATCCTCGAGGGTGGCGAACTCGACGGTCATCTTGCCCTTCTTCGAGCCCATGTCGATGCTCACCCTGGTGTCGAGGTGGCCCGACAACAGCTCCTCGAGCTCCAGCAGTCCGGGTGGACGCAGCCGGGGTGCCGGCGCCGCGGTCGGGTTCGTCCGGATCGGCGAGTCGGCGGTGTCGTCGGGGTCCTCCGGTGGGGCAGCCGCCGGCTCGGCTGCCCGGTGCCGGATGGCCTCTTCGACAGCCCGAACGGACAGTCCTTCGGCCACTGCCCGCCGCGCCAGCTGCTCCTGGAAAACACGATCGGGCGTGCCGAGCAGCGCCCGGGCGTGTCCTGCCGACAGTTGTCCGTCGATCACGAGCCGTTGCAATCCAGGCGGGAGCTGAAATAGCCGCAGTGTGTTCGAGACACTCGCCCTCGTTCGCCCCACGCGAGCGGCAACATCTTCGTGGGTGAGCCCGAAGTCCTCAATGAGCTGCTGGTAGGCGGCGGCCTCCTCCATGGGGTTGAGATCCTGGCGATGCAGGTTCTCGACCAGGGCCTGGGTCATGCTGGCCACGTCGTCGGCCGTGCGAACCAGCGCCGGGATGGTCACTAGTCCGGCCCGCTTGGCCGCCCGCCACCGGCGCTCGCCGGCGACGAGCTCGTAATCGTCGCCGTCACGACGGACGAGTATGGGCTGGAGCACCCCGACCTCGCGGACCGATGCAGTCAATGACGCCAACGACTCTTCGTCGAAATTCTCTCGTGGTTGGAGCGGGTTGGGGTGAATTGCGCTCACCGGTATATCGAGAAGTGCGGAGCCTCGATCGGAGGCCGGCTCCGCGGGGATGAGTGCCCCGAGCCCCTTACCCAACGCGCTGCGACGCGCCACCGCTGACCTCCTTGGCCAACTCCCGGTAGGCGAGGGCGCCCCGGGAAGACGAATCGAACAGGATGATCGGCTGACCGAAGGACGGCGCCTCGGACAGGCGCACGGTCCTAGGGACGATGCTTCGACAGACCTTGTCACCGAAGTGCTTGCGTATCTCCTCTGCTACCTCGTCCGACAGCTTGGTTCTGGCGTCGAACATGGTGAGGATGATCGTGCTCAGGTCCAGGGTGGGATTGAGGTTCACCCGCACCAGCTCGATGTTGCGCAACAGCTGCCCCAATCCCTCGAGGGCGTAGTACTCACACTGGATGGGCACAAGCACCTCGCCGGCGGCCGCCAGTCCGTTCACCGTCAACAAGCCGAGCGACGGTGGACAGTCGATAAGGGTGAAGTCGAAGTCCTGGTCAGCACCCTCCAGGGCTCGACGAAGCCGGAGCTCCCGGCTGAACATGGGCACGAGCTCAACCTCGGATCCGGCGAGATTGATCGTCGCCGGAACGAGAAAGAGGTTCCGCAGGCTCGTGGGTTCGATGCAGTCCTCCACCGCCGTCTCGTGCATGATGACGTCGTAGACAGAGAGCTCGAGGTTGCGGGCGTTGATGCCGAGGCCGGTCGTGGCGTTGCCCTGCGGATCGAGATCGATGACGAGGACCCGATAACCGAGCTCGGCCAGAGCCGCCCCCAGGTTGACGGCCGTCGTGGTCTTGCCCACGCCGCCCTTCTGATTGGCGATGGCGAACACCCGGGGGAGCGGGTGCACCACCTCGTCGGTCTCGTCCTCGGCCGAAACCTCGGCTGGTTCGCTGCTGTCCGACGGCTGGCCGTCGCCTGTATTGACGAGGTCGGAGGCTGGGACCGAGCGATCCTCGGCGACTTTCGGTCGTGCCGACGCTGCCTGTGGTGGCCTGGTCGACGAACGGGCGGCGACGTCCTGCTTACCGCTGGAGCCGGTGGCTTCTCGTACCTGGCGGGTGCCGGCTGTCGCCTGGTGATCGTCGCTGGCACTCTTTCCCGGCTTCTGCCGGGCGGCTGCAGCGGCGACATTCGTCGTCTGGTCGCCGGTCTCTGAGGTGCTGGAGGCGACCGTCTCGGCGGGTGCTCCGTGGTCCGATGACGGTGTCGCATCGACCGCGGTCGAGGCAGCCTTGCTCGTTCGGCGTCGCGGTGGCGCCTCCTTCGGGTTCCGCTCAGCAGACGTGTCCTGCCGGCTGGCACCAGGCGGCTGTGGCGGTGTGCGTAGCTTGGTCGGCGGTGGCTCGATCTCGGCGGCTTCCATCGGTGGGGTGACCTCTGTGGTGTCTGCCTTCGTCTCGTCCTCGACGTCGTTGCTCACGTCGTCTGGCACATCTGTCCGTTCCTCGTGGGGGACAACCTCGCTGTCCGACGCGCCGGGCCCGGTCACAGGTGCTTCGCTGGCGCTCGCTTCAGGCTGCTCGGCACGAACGGGCGGCCATTCTGGTCGGGCGCCACCGCCGCGGAAGCGCCGGAAGATGCCTCGCCCGCGGTGTACCCGATCGACAGGAGGTTCGTCCAAGGCCCCGTATCCTCACCCGACCGCTGGAGTACGTCAACCAGCCCCGCTCCATCGCCACTGCGGGACTCGACCCAGGGTTTCGCGAATTGGCGCCGCAGGCAAGAGGCAGTTGCAGGTTTCTCGCTCGCCTAGAGGCCGTAGCGCTGCTTCATCTCGGCGTACCTGCGCCAGGCGTACTCGTCGCGGGCAGGGGAGAGGTGGCTATCGAGCAGTGGCAAGATCACGCTATGAAGGTACTTTCCCCTCGCCATCCACTGGTAATACGAACGGCCGCTGTGCTCGTACGGGCCATATAGTCGCCCGCCGGGAAAGTGTGTGTCGATCCATCGGAAGAGCGACTCACGCCGTGTATGCATACGCAGGGAGACCTGGGGCTGTCTCCCGTCGCCGCCAAAATGCCCCTCCCCGATCAGCAGCCCGACGAGAAAGCCCACGTCGAACTCGCTCACACCCGCCGTCTCCGCCATGCCGCCTCCCCGCCGTGGACCAGTCGTTGTTTCACCGCAAGGTATCACGTGAAACCACGGCGACGGGGGAGGTCCTCCCGGTGCGGTGTCGCTGGCACCCGTTCCCGCACCTCGTCGGTGTCGCTGGCGTGACGACCGGGCGGTGAGGGAGGGTCACTCTCGGCTGGCCACCCGGTTCTTCGAAATGGGTGGCCAGCCGAGGCGACCCTCCCTCTGGCCCC
>JBPYEI010000042.1:0-86076 GCA_051985455.1 Acidimicrobiales bacterium | reverse complement strand
CACCTCGATTGCATCCAGCACTCGCTGGACGTACGCCGATGTGATGGGGGAGGGGATGGCGTAGGGATCGGCGGAGGTTGTCGACGTCGAGGCGGCTTGGGGGATGGTGGCGCCTGGTCCGGCGCTGGCGGTGCCGTTGCCGCAGGCGGCAGCCAGGAGGGGAACAGGAACGAGTGCCAACGCCGCCCCCGCCACGCGGGTCCCCAGCCGCGACTTCAGCATCTTTCGCATCATACAGTTGAAGGCTGTGCACAGTCCAACTCGGTCGGCGCGGGCCGCGGAGGGCCAGTTACAGTGCCGAGATGGCGTCCGATGACCTCGTGGTTGCTTCCGCCGACACGCCAGGACAGGGGGCGCGTCCGCCCGTCTCTGCGCGGCGGCGGGCGTTTCGGACGGGCGTGGTGACATTGATCGCCGCCGCCATCACGCCGTTCATCGTCCCTCTGCCCCACGCCCGAGCAGCGCTTCGTCGGGTGGGCGAGGCCATCGAGCGGGCTCGCCACGCCGATCGGGCGACGGTGTGAGCCTCGCGCCGCTGGCCGTCGTCCTACTCGTGCCGGTGGCGTTGGTCATCGGGCTGCGCACCCATCGATGGAAGGGCGTGATCGTCCTTGGCTGCGCAGCTGCGATGGTCGCCCTACTGGTCCCCACTGCGGCCGTGCTCATCGTGGCGGGGGCGCTCGTGTCGCTGATTGCCGGCGCCGTGCTGCTCGGTACCGGCCTTCACGCCGTCGGCCGGCGGGGAGGCACGCTCGGTGTCGCCGAGCTCGTCGCCGGCGGTCTCGCCCTGCGCTGGTGGCGCCGGCGTCAGGTCCGCCGCTGGTCCGACACCTGGGCCAGGCTCGTCCGACCGCTCAAACTCTAAGGGAACAAATAGGGCGTACCCAGCCACCTCTCAGGTTGCGGGGTTCTACTAGGACGTGCCACTCGACGCAGGACCAGGCCGGACCGCCTAAGTCATCCCCCAGCAAGCATCCGTCGGGTGCCTGCGCCGAGTGGCCCATCGTCGGGCGTCGATCCCGGCGGGTCGGACAATGACGTACAGGAGCCCCCGCCATGACCTTCGATGAGGTTGCCCGCCTCGTTGCCCAGCCCGCGGTCGGACCCCCCGGACCGCGCGTGCTCGCAGTGCTGGCGCTAGCGGTCGTCGCCAGTGTCGTGTGGACCTCCCGTGCAGTGGCCGATGGGTGGGCGCTGCTCACGCGGCGACGGCCGCGGCCGGTCCCAGTGGACAGTCAGCGTCGCAGGCTGTCCTCTTGACGCCAGCCGCTGCAAGGTCGTCCGGGCACCCCGAGAGAGCGCCAACCTGCAGCGTTCAGCGACATCGAGCGCCAGCGCGGGTCACGCACCGATGGCGTGGAAGCCTCCGTCGACGTGGAGGATCTCGCCCGTCGTCATCGGGAACCAGTCCGAGAGCAGGGCCACGCACGCCCGGGCCACCGCCTTGGTGTCGGTGACGTCCCAGCCGAGGGGGGCACGCTCCGACCACACCTGCTCGAAGCGATCGAAGCCGGGTATCGACTTGGCGGCGAGCGTGCGGGCCGGTCCGGCCGCGACCAGGTTGACACGCACGCCGGCCGAGCCCACGTCACGGGCGAGGTAGCGGGCCAGGGACTCGAGCGCTGCCTTGGCAACGCCCATCCAGTCGTACACGGGCCACGCCACCCGGGCATCGAAGTCGAGCCCGACGACCGATCCACCTCCGGCCTCCCGCAGCAACGGGAGCAAGGACTGCGTCAGGGGCTTGAGCGAATAGGCCGATATCTGGAGCGCGACGGCGACGTCGTCCCAACCGGCGCGCATCACGTCACCGCCCAGGCAGTCGGGGGGTGCGAACCCGATGGCGTGGAGCACTCCATCGAGCCCGCCCCAGCGCCGGTCGAGCTCCGTGGCGAGCGCATCGAACTGCGACGCGTCGGTCACGTCGAGCTCCAGCACGTCGGCTGGCGCCTCGAGCTTGCGCGCCGTGCGTTGAGTGATGGACAGGCCGCGCGCCGCGCCCGTCAGCACGAGCTCGGCTCCCTCGGCCTGGGCCAGCTGGGCGACGGCGAACGCCAGGGAGGCGTCGGTGAGCACGCCGGTCACGAGGATGCGCTTGCCCTCGAGGATTCCCATCCCACCTCCGATCGCTGGGGCCGGCGGTGACGTTACCGCCGGCCACGGCGCCCGAGCGCAGTCGGAGCTGCCGCCGTGTGCAAGGGTGGGCTCATGCAGGTGGGCATCATCGGAGGGACTGGCCCGGCGGGCCGTGCGCTGGCCGCCCGGCTGGCGTCGGCCAGGATCGACGTGATCATCGGGTCGCGGTCGGCGGAGCGGGCCGGCGAGATCGTGAAGGAGCTGCTGGCCAGATGGCCCGACCACCAGCTGCCGATCGTGGGCGCCGAGAACGCCCGTGCCGCCGAGGCCGAGATCGTCGTCATCGGCACCCCGTGGGAGTCGGCCGCGGCCATGGCGGCGTCGCTGGCCGAGGAGCTGACCGACAAGGTCGTCATCTCCATGGCCAACGCCCTCATCAAGATCGGGGACGAGCTCCAGCCGCTCGTTCCCGCCCGGGGATCGGTCACCGCCGAGGTCCAGGTGTCGGCCCCCCGTTCCCTCGTGGCAGCGGCGTTTCAGCACCTCCCGTCGAAGCACCTGGGCGATCTGACGTACCCGATCGAGGGCGATGTGCTCATCTGCTCCGACCACCAGCAGGCGACCAAGGCGGTGGCGGACCTCGTCAGGCAGGTACCGGGGCTTCGGCCCATCGACGCCGGTACCCTGGCTGCGGCGGCGCCGGTCGAGGCCTTCACCGCCGTGCTGGCCTCGGTGAACATCCGGTACCGCGCCCGGGCTGCGGTTCGGCTCACCGGGATGGATTCGAGTTAGCGCTTCGGTTGGAGCCAGATGGTTGCCAGATGATGATGCAGTTGTATGACACGGCCCGGCGCCGTGTGGTGCCGTTCGAACCGGGCCCGATCGTCACTATGTACACCTGCGGCATCACCCCTTATGACGCCGCCCACCTCGGTCATGCGGCCGTCTACCTGACTTTCGACGTGCTCCAGCGGCGACTGCGTGATCTCGGCCACCAGACGCAGTGTGTCCGCAACATCACCGACGTTGACGACGACATCCTTCGTACCGCCCGCCAGATGGGGGTGCACTACCTCGATCTGGCGGCCGAGGAGATGGCCCGATTCGACGCCGACATGCGGGCGCTCGGCCTCCTGCCGGCGTTCAGCGAGCCGCGGGCGACTTCGGCCATCCCCGACATCCTCGGCTTCATCGGCATGGTGCTGGACTCAGGCCACGCCTACCGGGCTGGCGGGGGCGTGTACTTCAGCGTCGAGAGCTTTCCGCGCTTCGGTCAGGTCAGTCACCTCGACCGGGACGAGATGCTGCGGCTGGCGGCCGAGAACGGCGGCAACCCCGACGACCCGTATAAGCACGACCCGTTGGACTTCGTCTTGTGGCAACCGTCGGCGCCCGACGAGCCGTCGTGGAGCTCGCTGTGGGGCGAGGGCCGGCCTGGGTGGCACATCGAGTGCTCGGCTCTGGCCATGCGCGAGCTGGGGACGACGATCGACCTCCACGGTGGCGGCACCGACCTGATATTCCCCCACCACGAGTGCGAGGCGGCCCAGTCCGAGGCCGCGACGGGCGAGACGTTCGTGCGGCACTGGATGCACCAGGGCCTGGTGGGCCTGGAAGGCACCAAGATGTCGAAGTCGCTGGGCAACCTCGTCTTCGTGAGCGACGTGTTGAAGGAGTGGGAGGCGCCCGCCCTGCGGCTCGCCATCCTGTCGAACCACTACCGGAAGCCGTGGGAGTGGCGCGACGAGATGATGGCCGAAGCAGCGCGCCGACTCGACTCGTGGCGGTCGGCCGGGAAGGGCGACGCCGGCCTCGAGCGGGTCAGGCGATGTCTCGACGACGACCTCGACACTGCGGGCGCCATCATGGCCATCGACGACGAGGTCGCCGCCGGTCGGGGGGCGTCGAAGGCGGCCGCCCTGCTGGGCGTCACCTGACGGCCACGATGGGGGGCGTTGACGAAAGGGCCTGGGGGGCAGGCCGCGAGGGAGTATCCCCGCACAAGCCCACCTTTCGGACTAGATACATTGGATTGTCGGAAATATCCGTCTTCCAGTGATATGGGGGCGGCCGTATCCTCGAATCGGGCGCCCCATGAAGAAAAAGGGGCACAACAAGGGGGAGAAATGAACGAGAACAGGTGGGAACAGGCGGGGGCCGCCGCGGGCATCGTGTTCGTGGCGTTGATCTTGGCGAGCATCTTCGTCGTTCCCTCGCCGCCTCACATCAATGCGTCATTCCTCAACATCGCCAGCTACTACGTCAGCAACAGGGGCGGCCTGATCACGTCGGCGCTGCTCGGGGTCTTCGGCAGCCTCTTCTTCCTGTGGTTCGTCGCCCACCTTCGCCACGTGCTGCAGCGGGCCGAGGGGGGCAGTGAAGCCCTGTCGCCGATCGTGTTCATATCGGGCACGGCCGTGGCAGTGCTGGGGATCCTCGCGGCGATCCCGCAGGCCACGCTCGCCTTCGGCTCACACCGGATCGAGCTCATCACCAACGCCGGTGTCGTGCGCAGCCTCTTCTACATGGGCAACATCATGCTCGCGCTCTACACCCTGGCGGTCGCCTTGTTCCTGGCCTCCGCATCCGTGGCGATGGTGCGCAAGGAGCTGGTGACGCCGCCGCTCGGTTACGCCGGCCTGCTGTTCGCCGTCGCCGCCCTCTTCGGTGGGATCAGCGCCTTCTACGTGACGACGTACAGCGCCTGGTGGCTGGGTCTCGAGACGGGAGCTCTCCTCGCCGCCCTGGCGTGGGTGCTGGCGGCGAGCGTCGCCATGATCGCCCGGCCCGAGGTCGAGCGGGCCGAGGAACCCGGACCGGTGTTCGCCAGCTCGTCCTGAGTCCTGAGTCCCCGACGGACTCGGCAGCAGGCTGCACGCGAGGGGGCCGGCCGCAGGGCCGGCCCCCTCGCAACTCCGTCGATCGCACGCCCGCCCGACGGTACGCTCCCCCGTTGACATGACCGATGAGATCGTCGTACACCTCCCGGACGGCTCGGCCCGGTCACTGAGCGCCGGGTCCACCGCCGCCGACCTGGCCGCCGCCATCGGGGCCCGCCTGGCCAAGGCGGCCGTGGCGGCACGAGTCGACGGCAGGGCGGTGGACCTCGCCACCACGCTCGACGACGGCGACACGGTCTCGATCGTCACCGGCGACTCGCCCGAGGGTCGAGAGGTGCTGCGCCACTCCACTGCCCATGTCCTCGCCCAGGCTGTGCTCGACCTGTGGCCCGGCGCACACTTCGCTATAGGTCCTGCCGTGGAGGACGGGTTCTACTCCGACTTCGACCTGCCCGGAGGAGCCCACTTCACCGACGACGACCTCGGCCGCATCGAGGCCCGCATGCGGGAGATCGTCGCCGAGGCGCAGCCCTTCGTGCGGGAGGAGCACTCGACCGCAGAGGGGCTCGACATCTTCGCCGACCAGCCGTTCAAGCAGGAGATCATCGAGAGCGTCGCTGGGCCATCGCTCGACGGTGAGGCGGCCGACGGTGAGGCGGGCGCGGGCGAGGCCGAGCACAGGGCCGAGCACGAGGCGGAGCAGGAGGCCGAGCACGAGGGCGTCGATGCCGGCGCCGTGAGCACCTATCGCAACCCTCCGCATTTCGTCGATCTGTGTCGCGGCCCACACGTGCCGTCCACGGACCGCCTGGGGGCCTTCAAGCTCATGCGCGTGGCAGGCGCCTACTGGCGGGGTGACGAGCGCCGCCCCCAGCTCCAGCGGGTGTACGGGACGGCGTGGGAGTCGAAGAAGGCCCTGGACGACTACCTGCACCGTCTCGAGGAAGCCGAGCGCCGGGACCATCGCCGCATCGGGGCCGAGCTCGACCTGTTCCACTTCCCGCCCGAGATCGGCGGCGGGCTCCCCGTGTTCCACCCCAAAGGCGCGTTGATCCGCCAGATCATGGAGGACTACTCGCGCGCCGAGCACCTCGCCGGCGGGTACCAGCTGGTGTGGACCCCGCACCTGGCGAAGTCGACGCTGTACGAGACGTCGGGGCACCTCCAGTGGTACGCCGAAGGCATGTACCCCCCGATGGAGATGGAGGGCGCCACCTACTACCCGAAGCCCATGAACTGCCCGATGCACATTCTCGTGTACCAGAGCCGGGCCCGCTCGTACCGTGAGCTGCCGATGCGGCTGTTCGAGCTGGGCACGGTCTATCGCTTCGAGCGATCCGGGGTGCTGCACGGTCTGGCCCGGGTGCGGGGAATGACGCAGGACGACTCTCACATCTTCTGCACGCGCGAGCAGCTGGGCGGCGAGCTGGAGACTCTGCTGGCGTTCGTGCTGCGGCTGCTGAGAACGTTCGGGATGACCGAGTTCGAGGCCGAGCTGTCGACCCGGCCGGACGAGTACCTCGGCAGCCCTGAGGAGTGGGACCAGGCCACCGACGCGCTCCGAGCGGCGCTGGAAGCCAGCGGGATCCCGTACACCGTGGCCGAGGGTGAGGGCGCCTTCTACGCCCCCAAGGTCGACGTGCATCTGCGCGACGCCATCGGCCGTCGCTGGCAGCTTTCGACGCTCCAGGTCGATTTCCAGGAACCGCAGCGCTTCGACATGTGGTACGTGGGCGCCGACAACCAGCGGCACCGCCCGTTCATGATCCACCGTGCGCTGTTCGGGTCTGTGGAGCGGTTCCTCGCCCTCCTGCTCGAGCACTACGCCGGCGCCCTGCCCACCTGGCTGGCGCCCGTCCAGGTCGAGATCCTGCCCGTGCGCGACGACCACGACGCCTACGCCGTCCGGCTGGCCGACCGGCTGCGGGCCGACGGGTTCAGGGCGGCGGTGGACGAGGCGGACGAGCCGCTCGGGGCCCGCATCCGACGGGCCAAGCTCGAGAAGGTTCCCTACGTGCTCGTGGTCGGAGACGACGACGTGGCGGCGGGGACCGTGGGCGTCAACGCCCGGGGGAGCGCAGCGCCCGAGCGTGGTGTCGCGGTCGACACCTTCGTCGCCCGGCTCGGGGGCGAAGTCGAAGCCAAGGTGGGCCCGGAGTCCGCGACCGCGGACGCCTCGTGAGCCTGCAGCGACTGTGGGCGGGCTGGCGCATGCCGTACGTCAGTGGGGCCGCTGCCGAGGCCGATGCAGAGACGACGGCGCCGCAGGCGGAAGCGGGCGCGACGGCAGGGCAGGAGGACTGCGTATTCTGCAGGATCCTGCGCAGCGGAGAGCCTGACGATGTCACCTACGTGCTGTGGCGCGGCCCCCGTTCGTTCGCGGTGCTGAACGCGTTCCCGTACGCCAGTGGTCACCTCATGGTCATGCCCACGCGCCACGTCGCCGAGCTCGAGGACATCAGCAGTGACGAGGCCGGCGCGCTGTGGGCGACGTTGTCAGACGCGGTGCGGGCCCTCAAGGCCTCGTACCATCCCGACGGGGTCAACGTCGGGGCCAACCTCGGGCGCGCCGCGGGAGCGGGCATCCCCGGCCACTTCCACTTCCATGCCGTGCCCCGCTGGGTCGGCGACACCAACTTCATGACCGCCGTGGCGGAGACGAGAGTGCTGCCGGAGAGCCTGCCCGATACGTGGCGTCGGCTGCGGGCGGTCTGGCCCGCGCCGCCTCAGCCCTGATCCTGAGCCTTGGTCAGCCTGCTCACGAGGTGCGACGGCACCACGTCGTAGTGATGATGGTCGACGGTGAAGCGACCCCGCCCGCCTGTCAACGAACGAAGGTCTATGGCGTAACGCTGGACCTCGGAGGTGGGCACGAGCGCGATGACGATCTGCTCGCCGTCGTTGCCCGAGTCGGTGCCCTGGATCCGTCCGCGGCGCGAGTTGAGGTCGCTGATGACGTCACCCGAGAACTCGGCTGGCACGGTCACCTCGAGGGCTGAGATCGGCTCCAGGAGGACGGGGGCGGCCTCGGCCACCGCCGCCTTGAAACCCAGGGTGCCGGCCATCTTGAAGCTCATCTCGGAGGAGTCGACCGAGTGGTACTTGCCGTCGTACACGGTCACCTTGACGTCGACGACCGGGTAGCCGTTCACTCCGCCCTGCTGCATGGCCTCCATGACGCCCTTCTCCACGGCAGGGATGAACTGACGGGGGATGGCCCCGCCCACCACCTCGTCGACGAACTCGAACCCCTCGCCGCGCTCGAGTGGCGCGACCTTGAGGTCGGCCACGCCGAACTGGCCGTGGCCGCCCGTCTGCTTCTTGTACTTGCCCTCGGCCTGGGCGGGCTTGGTGATGGTCTCCCGGTAGGGCACCTTCACCTCTTCGGTCTCGACGTCGACACCGAACTTGCGGTGGAGCCGTTCGCAGGCGATCGAGAGGTGGGTCTCACCCATCCCGGCCAGCACGGTCTGGTGCGTCTCGTCGTTGCGGATGACCTCGATGGACGGGTCCTCCTCCTGGAGTCGGTGCAGGCCCGTCATGAGCTTGTCCTCGTCGCCCTTGGAGCGGGGCCGGATGGCGGTCGACAGCACCGGAGGCGAGGGAGGAGGCCCGGGTGCGATCACGGGGGTGTTCTTCGGGGCCAGGGTGTCGCCGGTGGTGGTGTCGGAGAGCTTGGCCACAGCCAACAGGTCCCCGGCGGGGGCCTCCGAGACGGTGTCCTGCTCCTTGCCCCGCAGCGTGAACAGGGCGTGGAGGCGCTCGTCGGTGTGGCTGCGCGGGTTGGTGAGCACGGTGTCGGGCCGGATGGTGCCCGAGAGCACCCGCATCATGGAGATCTTGCCCACGTAGGGGTCGGCCAGTGTCTTGAACACCCGCGCCAGCGGCTGGGCCGCCGGGTCGCTCGGCAGCTCCCGGGTCGTGTCGCCGGCTCGTACGATGACCGGCGGCCGGTCGACGGGCGAGGGTCCGAGCTCGAGGATGTAGGTGGCGAGGCGCTCGATGGCGGTCCCCTTGGCGGCCGAGCCGCAGATGACGGGGAACACGGTGGCCGAGGCGACACCGCTGGCGAGTGTGTCCTCCAGCTCCTTGGGGCTGGGAACGTCGCCCTCGAGGTAGCGCTCCATCAGGTCGTCGTCGGCGACCACGATTCCCTCCACGAGGTTGTCGCGCACCTGGTGCTCGAGCGACTCCATGTCGTCCGGGATGGGGCCGCTGCGCGGCGCCCCGTCGTCGTAGAAGAACGCGGTGTCGGTGAGCAGATCGGCCACGCCCCTGAACTCGTGCTCCTCGCCGATCGGGAGCTCGAGGGGGGCGATGCCGCTGCCGAACCGACCGCGCAGCTGCTCGAGGGTGCGCTCGAAGCTGGCGCGCTCCCGGTCGAGCTTGTTCACGAAGATCATGCGGGCCACCCCGGCCTGGGCCGCCATGCGCCAGACGACCTCGGTCTGCACCTCGACGCCTTCGACCGCACTGACCACGAACACGGCCAGATCGGCGACCGACAGGGCGGCGGCAACGTCGCCGACGAAGTCGGCGTACCCGGGCGTGTCGATGAGGTTGATCTTGTGACCGTGGAACTCGAACGGAGCGAGAGCGAGCGACACCGAGATCCCGCGCTTGATCTCCTCGGGATCGAAATCCGTCGTCGTCGTGCCGTCCTCGATCCGCCCCTTCCGGCTGATGGCGCCGGCCTCGGCGAGCAACGCCTCGGCCAGCGTCGTCTTCCCCGTACCACCGTGTCCCACGAGGGCGACATTTCGGATCCGGGCCGGAGGGAACGTCTTCACACCGACACACCTCGCTCGCTCTAGGTGGCTCCCGCTGGGGTACTGACTGGCTCTCGTGCCCGATCGCCGGTCTTCCGGCTGGTCAGGGGCATCGATAGCCTACAGATGGGCGGTGGTAGCGTGGGTGCGTTGTCGGCGAAGGAGCGACGATGTTCGACGGCCGTTGGCGGGCCAGGGTTGATCGGGGGACGACGCCCCTCGGCGCCGCGCTGAGCCGCATCGGCGTCACGGCCGACCAGCTGACGGTAACGGGCCTGGTGATGGCGGCCGGGGCGGCCGTGGCCATCGGGAGCGGCCACCTGTGGATCGGCGTGATCCTGCTCGTCGCCACCGGTCTGCCGGACCTGCTGGACGGGCCCGTCGCCAAGGCATCGGGCACGGCTGCGCCCCGGGGTGCGTTCTTCGACTCGGTGGCGGACCGCGTCACGGACACGCTCCTCCTCGGCGGCGTGGCCTGGTACCTGGCCTCCGCCCACGGGGGCAAGGCGGCGGTCCTCCCCTTTGCCGTGCTCGGCGCTGCCTTCCTCGTCTCCTACGAGCGGGCCAAGGCCGAGTCGCTGGGCTTCAACGCCAAGGGCGGGATCATGGAGCGGGCCGAGCGCATCGTCCTGCTCGGGATCGGGTTGGTGTTCAGCTCGCTTCTGGTTCCGGTGCTGTGGGCCATGCTCGTCCTCACGCTGGCGACGGCGGTCCAACGCTTCGTCATGGTGTGGCGCCAGGCGAGCCCCGCGCCCCGCGAGCGCGAGGTCGCACCGCGCTGGCGGACCGGGCGAGTGGAGTCGCGCTGGCGACAGTGGCGTGAGACCGCCGTGCTGCGTTCCGGCCCCGAGCGCCGGGCACCTGGCGGCCGGTGGCGGGATCGCCGGCAACGGGTGCTGGCCAGCCGGGCGACGCGGGCAGGCCAGGCTCGCCGGAGCAGGCGACGCGTCATCAGCGGTCCCTGACCGTCAGGGCCCTCGCGGCCGACCAGCGTGCCCGAGCGATCTTCGCCGGGTACCGGGCCGCCGCCGCGATAGGCCGGGGGTCGCCCGACTGGGCGATCCCGCCGCTGGTCGGGTTCTCCGGTGCCCTCTTCTCGGCCGCCATGCCGGGGCGACGGGCGATGGTGCGGCGCCACCTTCGGCGGGTCATGGGCGGCGGTCTGGAAGGCCGGGAGCTGGATCGAGCCGTCGCCCGTGCGTTCAGGTCGTACGCCCAGTACTGGGCCGACTCGTTCCGCCTGGCCGGGTTCTCCGCCGGAGATCTGTCCCGCTTGGTCGAGCGCCGCGGCTTCGAGCACCTGGAGGCGGGCGCCGCCCGAGGGCACGGGGTCATCCTGGCCGTGCCCCACCTCGGCAGCTGGGACCTGGGCGGCGCCTGGCTGTCTTCGGTGGGCTACCCGCTCACGGTCGTGGTCGAGCCCCTGGAGCCTCCCGAGCTGTTCGACTGGTTCGTCGAGCTGCGTCAGGCGGCAGGCATGACCGTGGTGCCCCTCGGGCGGCGTGCCGGCCCGACCATCCTCCGTACCCTGCGTGACGGCGGCGTCGTCGCCCTGCTGAGCGACCGCGACCTGGTGGGCAAAGGCGTGGAGGTGGCGTTCTTCGGCGAGAAGACGACACTGCCGCCCGGGCCCGCCACGCTCGCCCTGCGCACGGGGGCAGCGTTGCTGCCTGCAGCCGTCATCTCGACGACCGGCAGCCACCACCGCGTCGTGGTCCGTCCCCCGCTCCCGATCGAACGGCGAGGCGAGGTCGGCGACGACGTCGCCCGCATCACGCAGACCATGGCGGGGGAGCTGGAGGAGCTGATCCGCCTGGCACCGGAGGAGTGGCACCTCTTCCAGCCCAATTGGCCGAGCGACCCGGGATACGGCCTCTGAGCCGGCCGTTCGCCCTCAGCCAGCGACACCAAAGTCCCTATAGACCCTCGGCCTGGGGCGGCGTAGTCTCGCCACAGCGCCCTCGCCGGAGGTAAATGCGATGCATGGCGAGCACGAGCCCCAACGTGGACGGGCGGAGGAGGCGCGGCCCTGGGATCGCGTCTTGGCGGACGCCACCGCACCGGATCACATCGTGCAGCTGTACCAGGATCAGGATTTTCTCGGCCGTGCCGTGTGCCGGTTCGGTGTCGCTGCCCTGGCGAACGGAGAGAGTTTCATCCTGGCTTCGACCGTCACCCATTGGAACGCGTGGCGCCCACGCTTCGAGGCCAAGGGCGTGGACGTGGAGGCAGCGCGCCAACGCGGACAGATGATGGTCGTCGACGCCGAGGAGTGGCTGTCCCGATTCATCCGCGACGGGATGCCCGACCCACCGACCTTCCTCGGAATGGCCGAGGACGCTGTTGCAAGGGCACGCGCCGGGGGGCGGTACCCGAGAGTGCGTTTGTGGGGCGAGATGGTCAATATCCTGTGGGAGCGCGGGAATGTCGCCGCCAGCATGAAACTCGAAGAACTCTACGATCAGTACGTCGGCAAGAGACATGGCGTAGCGACCATGTGCGCGTTCTTGATGGACAACTTCAACAGCGACATTCATGCGCGCATGGTGCCCCGACTTGGGACGACTCACTCTCACCTCATCCCGGTGGAGGACTATGCCCGCCTTGGACGCGCCGTCGCCCACGCCCTCCGAGAGGCGGTCGGCCCGGAAGAGGCCCAAATGCTCGAGGGTCGGCTGCTCTCCGAGTACCGACAAGCGTTCGACATGCCGCGAGCAGAGGCGCTGCTCCTGGCACTGCGTCAGGTTCGTCCGACCGTTGCCGATTCCGTCCTACAGCGGAGTGGCGAGCTGTACGCCGGTTCAGGCGTCTCGTAATGACCGAGCAACCGGCCACCTTCAGGGCCGGCCGGGCTGCACTGCAAGACAGCGGCGGCGACGTGGCCGCAAATGGGGCTGCCACCGGGCTGATCAGCATCCTCGACAGCATCGAAGTTCCGATCGTCGTCCTGCAGCGCGATCTGAAGCTGGCCACCTTCAACCAGGCGGCGGCGGATGCCCTGGGCCTCTCGCTGACAGATATCGGGCGAGCGCCGCACGATATCTCGGTCCTCGCCACGTTGCCTCGCCTGGAGGAGCACTGCACCGAGGTCATCACCGCCAGAGCCGAGTCGCGGATCGACCTTCGCGTCGAGGACGCATGGTTCGTCGTTCGGATCGCCCCCTACGCAACAGAGGGTGAGCCGATCGCCGGCGCCGTGTTGACGTTCACGAACGTGACTGCCTTCCGCGGGGCCATCGACCAGGTCGTCTACGAGCGCGAATGCACCAGGGCGATCCTCAACACGGTCGCCGATCCTCTCGCCGTGCTGGGAGCCGACCAGCGGGTCCAGTCCGGCAACCGCTCGTTCTACACGATGTTCGGGGTCTCGCCCGACGAGAGGGAACCAACTTCGCTTTACGAGCTCGGGAATGGCGTATTTAACTCCGCGCCGGTGCAGACGCAGCTAGAGGCAGCCGTAGCCGGACTCAGCGTGGAGAAGCTCAGGGACGTGCTTGCGGGCGGTCATGGCTTCCAGCCGGTCGAAGTGGATCATGTCGTCACCGCCGCAGGCGAGCGGACGCTCGTCGTCGACTCCCGTCCCCTGTCGTTCCCCGGCCATTCCGAGCGCAGGGCTCTGGTCAGGTTCCAGGACATCACGGCGCGCAAACAAGCGGAAGCGGCCAAGGATCTGCGCTCCGAGGAGGAGCTGCGGCGCAGCGAGGCGTTTCTCGCAGAGGGACAGCGGCTCAGCTCTACCGGCAGCTTCTCCTGGAAGGCGGCGACGGACGAGATCACTTGGTCCGAGCAGCTCTATCGCATCTACGAGCTCGAGATCGGCCTGCCCGTGACAGTCGATTTGGTGCGCAGTCGCGTCCATCCGGAAGACCTGACCTCGGTGGACGAGATCGTCGAACGTGGACGAGACGGCACCGATGATCTCGAATGGCAGTATCGCCTGCTGATGCCGGACGGTTCGATCAAGCATCTGCACGCAGTCGCCCACGCGACCCGCGACCAGGGTGGTCGAGTCGAGTACATCGCCGCGGTTCAGGACGTCACGGCGCGCCTGGTGTCGGAACAAGCTCTCGCCAAGGCGAGATCGGAGCTTGCCAACGTCGCGAGGGTGACGAGCCTCGGAGTGCTTACCGCGTCGATCGCACACGAGGTCAACCAGCCGCTCTCGGGCATCATCACCAACGCCGGTACGTGTCTTCGGATGCTGGACGCCGATCCTCCGAACCTCGACGGCGCCCGGGAGACTGCGAGACGCACCATTCGCGATGGCATCCGAGGCTCCGACGTGATCACCCGGCTGCGTGGGCTGTTCAGCAGGCAGGAGTACACGTTCGAGCTCCTCGATCTCAACGAGGTCACGCGCCAGGTCCTGGCGTTGACGCTGAGCGATCTGCAGAGAAACCGGGTCGCTGCTCAGCTCGAGCTCGCCGAGGATCTCCCGACCATCACTGGTGACCGGATCCAGCTCCAACAGGTCATCCTGAACCTGGTCCGCAACGCCTCGGACGCCATGGCTGACGTGCACGATCGCCGGCGGCAGTTGCTGATCAAGACCGAACGGCACGAGGGCGATCGTGTGCGGGTGAGCGTGCGGGATGCCGGCGTGGGTGTCGATCCGGAGACGCTCGACAAACTGGTGGAGGCCTTCTACACGACGAAGAGTGACGGCATGGGAATCGGTCTGTCGGTCAGCCGCTCCATCATCGAGGGACATCAGGGTCGTCTCTGGGGGGAGCCGAACGACGGTCCGGGTGCGACGTTCTCCTTTTCCATTCCGAGCGGCTCCCTGAGCGCTGTTGACAGGTCACCGCGATGAGGCACCGGTGACAGGCAAACCTCCACTGATATCCGTCGTCGACGACGACGAGTCCGTGCGCGAGTCGCTTCCAGACCTGCTACGGCAGCTGGGTTTCGCCTCCGAGGCGTTTTCATCCGCGGAGGCCTTCCTTGCATCGGACGTCCTCAGCCAGACGAGCTGCCTGCTCCTGGACATCGTGATGCCGGGGATGTCGGGCCCCGACCTCGAAGCGGAGCTGACACAGCGCCGGCAGACGATTCCGATCGTGTTCATCACCGGTCACGGGGAGAACACCGTGGTTCCGGGAGTGCTGGCGCGCGGCGCCGTCGGGTGCCTTGCCAAACCGTTCACCGAGGCGGCGCTCCTGGATGCGGTGAGGGACGCGCTGGACAGGTGGAGGAGCGGGCCGGTGACGGCGAGATGAGCTCAAGCGGTCAGGCCCGCAGCACGCCAACGGCGCCAGTGGCGTCGGGCGGGACCCCCGTCGTGTTCGTCGTCGACGACGATGTGTCAGTGCGGGAATCGCTCGAGTTGCTCGTTCTCTCCGCCGGGTGGCAGCCCGAGACGTTCGCCTCGGCGGAGGAGTTCCTGGAAGGTTCGCCCGTCGACGGTCCGAGTTGTCTGGTTCTCGACGTGAAGTTGCCCAGCCTGAACGGCCTCGAACTCCAGAAACGCATCATCAATCGTGCAGATGTGCCGATCATCTTCATCACGGGTTACGGCGACGTGCCGACCACGGTGGAGGCGATGAAGGCAGGGGCGGTCGAGTTCGTGACCAAGCCGTTCGGCGAGGACGTCCTGCTGAATGCCATCAGACAGGCCCTGGAGCGCAGCCGTGCCGCGCTTGCTCACGAGGCTCGATTTCGTGAGCTCAGAGAGCGCTACGGGTCACTCACGCGGCGCGAGCGGGAGACCATGGCATTGGTTGTTTCCGGGCTGTTGAACAAGCAGATCGCCGCCGAGCTCGGTATCAGCGAGATCACGGTGAAGGCGCACCGAGGACAGGTCATGCGCAAGATGCGGGTCGACTCCCTCGCCGAGCTGGTGAGAGTTGCTGCCGCGCTCGACCTGCCCGGTCGACGGACGTAGCCGCACCCGGCGTCCAACCGACACCATGGTCCAATAGACCGTGGTCAGCCAAATCCTTATCTTCACCGCAGGATCGTCTCGTGCGGTCCCAAGATACGAGTAGCAGCGTGAGATGCAAGGCGAAAATGCCTGGCGACAAACGCCTACGTACCTGGAAGGAGTAGTCGTGTCAGAGCCGCGCATGGGAATGGGAGGCGGGCCCGCCGCAACGGGAGGCAGCCCGCAGGGAACTACAATTGTGCTAGTACACGGCGCATTTGCCGATGCATCGTACTTCGGTGGCGTGATCCGAGAGCTGACGAGGGACGGCCATACAGTCGTGGCGGTCCCGGTGCCGCTCCGAGGACTCTCGTCGGATGCAGAATCGATAGCCGCTCGGGTCAAGGGCATCGACGGACCGGTGGTCCTGGTCGGCCATTCCTATGGCGGCGCGCCCATGGGGCAGGCTGCGGCTGAGCTGACCAACGTGAGCGCACTGGTCTTCCTCGCTGCCATTGGTCTGGACGTGGGCGAGAGCGTTGCCGGCGTGCAGCAACCGTTTCCGCCACCGCTGGTGGTCACGACGTCCTATCTGACGGATTATGACGCGCCAGGTGCCGCAGGAGGGCCGGAGCTGTACATCCAGCGAGACAAGTTTCAGGAGACGTTCTGCGCAGACGCGCCAACGGACGTGGCCGAGGTGATGGCTGTCACCCAGCGCCCCGTGGCAGGTGCCGCCCTGCAAGAACCAGCAAGTGCTGCCGGCTGGAAGACGATTCCGTCGTGGTACCTCATTTCTGAGCAGGACAATGGGATCTCTCCAGAGGCCGAGAGGTTCATGGCCGACAGGATGAAGGCGACGACGGAAACCATCAACGGCCCGCACGCGGCCTTCATCGCCCAGCCGCGCAAGGTGGCGCAGTTCATCCGCAAGGCTGCCGGCGTCACCGACGCGCCCCACGAAGGGCCGCTCCAGCATCTCCTTCATCGGAGTGGCACGTAAGGGACCTTTCACCGCGGAGACCCGGGTCCACGTGAGGGCCGTCGTCACGCGGCCACGACAGTCGTCATGAAATCGTCAGGTTCCTCGGGTAGACCACACTGAGCTGTGCGAATCCTGGTGGCCGAGGACGACGAGGGGCTGCGATCGGTGCTGGAGCGTGGCCTGCGCGAGAACGGCTATGTGGTGGACACCGTCGCGGACGGTGGTCAGGCAGCCGCCTACCTGCGGGCCTACGACTACTCCGCGGTCATCCTGGACTGGCGGATGCCCAAGCAATCGGGCCTCGACGTGCTCGCCGAGGCCCGGTCCCGCCGCTTGGGCACGCCGGTCCTGATGCTCACCGCCCGCGACAGCACCGCAGACCGGGTGGCCGGCCTCGACGCCGGGGCGGACGACTACTTGGTGAAGCCCTTCGACTTCCCCGAGCTCCTGGCCAGGATCCGGGCGCTCCTGCGGCGTCCCTCGGACACCAGGGACACCCGCCTGGCCTGCGGGGACGTGGCGTTCGACCCCGCCTCCCGGTCGGCGTCGGTGGCGACGCGGCCGCTTCCTCTCACGACGACCGAGCTCTCCATACTCGAGCTGCTCCTGAGGAGGGCGCCGGCTGTTGTCGGGCGCCGGTCGATTGCCGTGCAGGTGTGGGACCAGGAGGCCGACGCGGTGGGCTCCAACACCATCGATGTGCACATCGCTCGCTTGCGGGCAAAGCTGGGCGACGCCCACGTCCGCATCGAAACAGTACGGGGTGTCGGCTACCGGATGGTGCCGTCGTGACCTGGCTGCGCCGGCGGCCGCGCCTCGGTCACGCTGCTCGCGTGGCGGCCGTGACGACGGCGGTGATCGCCGTGGTCTACGTGGTCGTCGTCCTCGTGCTGGACGTGCTCGTGGGACACCGGCTCACCAGCGACCTCGACCACCGACTGACGGAACGGCTGTCGGATGCCCGTCAGCACGGTCTGCCGCTCCGGGGCGAGGCCGAACGCGACGACCGCGATCCCAACGAGGCTCCCGTGTTCGTGTGGGCCGCCAGACCCGGGGGCCCGGCGGTGGGCGTGACCCCCAACGCTCCTGGTCTGCCCCCACGGGCGTGGTCCACCTCCCACCCCACGACCGCCAACCTCGCTTCGGGCACCTTCCGGCTGGCGGCGACCCCGGTCGACGGTGTGTGGGTGGTGGCCGGAGAAAGCTTGGCCCAGGCCACACACGTGAGGGGAGTGTTGATCGCCTCCGAGGTACTGGTAGGGCCGGTGCTGCTGGCCGCCCTCTACTTCGGGTCCCTGGCCATCGGGCTCAAGGCCTCGGAGCCTGTCGAACGGGCCCGTCGGCGGCAGCTCGAGCTCACCGCCGACGCCTCACACGAGCTGCGCACTCCCTTGAGCGTGATCGAGGCCGAGGTCGGCCTTGCGCTCAGCAACCAGCGGGACGCCGGCTACTACAGGGCAAGCCTGGAGCGGGTCGCCGGTGAGAGCAAGCGCCTGCGCCGCATCGTCCATGACCTGTTGTGGCTGGCCCGGTTCGACTCGGAGCCACCCCCTCCGGGAGATGAGCCAGTCGACCTGTTGACGATCGCCCAGGACTGTGCCCGCCGGTTCGAAGCTGTCGCCACCACCCGTGAGCTACGGCTCTCGGTCGAACACACAGGGACGAGCCCGGCCTGCATCAAGGCGCCCCCGGAGTGGATCGACCGACTGCTCGGGGCCCTCATCGACAACGCCTGTCGCTACTCGAGGATCGGCGGCGTCGTACACGTGGTGGTGGGACGATCCGGACCTCGGGCCTTCTGCGCGGTGGAGGACACCGGCCCGGGCATACCTCCCGAGGGGCGGGCCCAGCTGTTCGACCGGTTTCACCGGGCGACCGACCAGCCGGGAGGAGCGGGGCTCGGACTCGCCATCGCCGACTCCGTGGTGCGATCGACCGGTGGCAAGTGGAGTATCGGCGACGCGCCGACCGGCGGCGCGCGCATGGAGGTCTCGTGGCCTTTCAGCGCCCCGCGTGACTCGAGCCCAGCTTCCGGCATCGAGGAGGGTGTCGTGCTGTCACAGCCGGGGTCGGGTGATACCGGGCAGGACGAGCGGCCCGACGTCGAGCTCGAGCCCGTTCGGCCGGATAGGTGATCGGCCTCGGAGCGCCACCCCGCCAGACGGTCAGGTCGCCGACGGCGTCCTCATCCGCCGTGCCCGTGGGGCGAAGTCGCCAGACAGCCACTCACCCGGCCGAGCAACCACACACCCAATAGAGCGCCGGCGGCCACGCTCGCCACGAGCGTCCAGCGCCGGGCCCCGGCCCTGGGCCAACGGCGGCCAGCCCTGCTGATCCAGTCCCTGGGAGCCAGACGCGCGGTGTCGGCGAGGTGACCGAGGACGTGGATCGTCATGGCCCCGAACCAGAGCACGAAGCTCGCCTTGTGGACGGTCAGCAGCCGCTGGCGCCACGGCTCGGCGACGAACATGAGGCCGACGCCGCTGGCCAGGACGACAACCGTCAGAACGACGACGACGGGCCCGAGGAGGCGAAGTGCCCACGGCGGCGGTCCCTTGCGACGGTAGGCGGGCACCCCCTGGTAGTAACGGAGGAAACGGTAGAAGGTGCTCCCGACCTTGAGGGCCACCGGAGGGATCAGCAGCATCCCCACGAACACGTGTGGCCCGAGAAGGGAACGGATCGACAGGATGGTGACACCCTCGACGGCCAGGAGTGCGACCAGCAGGGCCGAGTTGGAGCCCGTGAGGCGGGCGTTGCCCTCGACACCGGGGTCGACGACCTCCCCACCAGAGGCTGCAGAGGGCGCCGGCGACACTGATGGGCGCGACATCCCGTCCTGCGTCAGGCGTCCCGGTCGGGACGGGGCCCCCTTCTCGGAGCGGGGATCGAGGCGGGACACCACCACACGCTACGAGAGCTTCCTGACGGCAACATGAAGGTGGGACGGGGTACCTTCGGTCGAGGCAGGAATTTCGACCCGACTTCATATACCTGTAAGGGACGACCCGTATCGTCGGAGCCATGGATCAGACGCCGATGCATCCTCGACCGCCCTCGGGCCCCATTTCCCGAGGTAGCGAGCGTGATCAGGCCCTGAGCCGCCTTCGCCGGATGACCAAGTGGCTGGGCGCGGCCAGCGTGGCCGCCGTAGGAGCGGTCGCCCTCTACGTCGCCCACACGACCCCTGGCCGTGCCGCCCCCGCCTCGGGGACGCCCGCCACCGCTCCTCCGCCGACCACCGCCCCGCCCACCACGTCCGCTCCGGCCGCGTCGAGTCCGGCCACATCGGCGCCCACCACCACCCCGCCGGCGCAGCTGTCGCCCCCGCCGACCGTGCCTCAGCAGACGACGAGGCACCCGCACGTCGTGTCGGGGTCGACCTCGTACTAGATGAGCCCCACCTGCTCCACGGTCGTGGGCAGGAGCAGCGTCCGTGCCCTTGGCACCACCGCGGAGGTGCTGGTGAGCGGGGTAGCGAGCCTGGCCCGGGCCACTGCCTTGCTGCGCGGAGAGCTCGAGCGGATGGACCTGTTGGCCAGCCGGTTTCGCGCCGACTCGGAGCTGTCCCGCCTCAACGCCAGCAGGGGCGGCGCCGTTCAGGTGAGCCAGGGCATGGCGGAGCAGATCGACATGGCCCTTCGCGCCGCCCGTCTCACCGATGGTGCCGTCGACCCCACCATCGAGGCCTCGATGAACCAGATCGGCTACGACCGGGACTTCGCTCTCATGGAGAAGGACCAGCGCGAGGGACGGCCTCCGGCCCAGCCGGTCCCAGGATGGAAATGCATCGAGTGGGACGCGCCATCGCGCACGTTGCGGATGCCGAGCGACGCGACGCTCGATCTCGCCGCCACGGCGAAGGCGGCCTGTGCCGACCGCGCCGCGGCGATGATCTCACGGGAGGTTGGCGCTGGCGTTCTCGTGTCGATCGGCGGTGACCTGTCCATCGCCGGGCCGCCACCCGAGGAAGGTTGGCGTGTCGGTCTCGCAGACGAGTCCGGCGCGCCGGTCGACCAGGTGAGAGAGGTGGTGGCTCTGGCATCCGGAGGCCTGGCCACCTCCGGCACGTCGGCCCGCTCGTGGGTGCGCGGGGGCATGACGATGCACCACGTGATCGATCCGGCCACCGGTCTCCCCGTCGACTCTCCGTGGCGAACGGTGGCGGTCGCCGCGGGTAGCTGCGTCGACGCCAACGTCGCCGCCACCGCTGCCCTCGTCAAGGGGCCCGATGCTCCGCGCTGGCTCGCGGCCCTGGGTCTGCCAGCGGTGCTGGTGGGCACGACGGGAGATGTCGTGCGCACCGAGGGCTGGCCGGCTGAGGGCGGCTGACCGTGCCCGGAGCCGTGCTGGCAGCGACGCATGGGCCGACCGCGTACTGGTACCTCACGAGAGGATCAGGGATCGTGGCGACGATCCTGCTCAGCGCAGTGATGGTCCTGGGCGTGGCCGCCAGTCTCGGATGGACGTCACGGCGATGGCCCCGGTTCTTCTCCCAGAGCCTCCACCGCGACCTGTCGCTGTTCTGCCTGGTGCTCATCGTCCTCCACGTCGTCACCTCGGTGATGGACGGGTTCGCCCCCATCGGGTTCCTCGATGCCGTGATCCCCTTCCGCTCGCCGTACCGGCCCCTCTGGCTCGCCTTCGGGGCGCTGTCCTTCGACCTCTTCATCGTGCTCGGGATCACCAGTGCCGTCCGTCGTCGCATCGGCTACCGGACCTGGAAGGTTGTCCACTGGCTGGCCTACGCCTGCTGGCCGGTGGCCGTGCTCCACGGCCTCGGAAGCGGCACCGATTCCCGCCTGGGGCTGGTCCTGGTCGTCAATGCGGTATGCGTGGCCGCCGTGCTCGGGGCCTTCGGTTACCGCCTGGCCGCCGGCTGGCCGACACACGCCGGCCGGCGGGTCCTGGGCGGCGGTGCCGCCTCGGCCTTCGGTCTGACACTCGGGTTCTTCGTCGTCTTGGGCCCGCTGAGCTCCAACTGGGCCAAGCGGGCGGGTACTCCCACGTCCCTCCTGGCGGGCGCGTCGTCTGCTCCCGCCTCGCAGAGCACCAGCCCGGCACCGCCGCCGTCGACCCCACCGGCCAGCCCACCGCCTGGCACTACGGGAGGGAGCGCATCACTGCCGACCACCGCGTTCGAGGCAACGGTCGCCGGCTCGTTCACGACGTCGGCGCCCGACGCGTCGGGACTGGTGACTGTCGAGATCCGGGGCCAGCTGAGCGGAGGCGCCAACCTCCCCTTCGATCTCGTGCTGCACGGGACTCAGGAGGGACAGGGCGTGCGGCTGAGCTCCAGCCAGGTCACGGTCGGACCGGGAACAGGGCAGATCGTGGCATTGAACGGCGACCGGGTGGTGGCCGTCGTGCACAGCGGGACGTCCTCGATGAGCCTCACCATGCGGCTGGGTCTGGATCAGTCCAGCGGACGGGTCGACGGCACGGCCGAGGGGACACCCGGAAGCGCGAGCGGCGACGCAGCGGCGTCCAACCAGTGAACGTCGCCATGTCGAGACCGGGAACGAGCGTGCCGGCGCCATCAGGCACGGCCCGGCTCCTCGAGGCCCTCCTGCCGCGGGAACAACGACCGACCGTTCGCGAGCACGTCGACCGCTGGGGCTTGCCTCCATTGAGCGGGGGTCGTGGTCGGCCCGACCTGCTGGTGGAGCTCGAGCGCAGCGGACTGCGGGGCCGGGGTGGCGCCTGGTTCCCGACAGCGACAAAGTGGCGATCCGTCGCGTCGAAGCGATTTCGACGTCCCGTCGTGGTCGCCAACGGCGCCGAGGGAGAGCCAGCCAGCCGCAAGGATGCGCTGCTGCTCACCAGGGCGCCGCATCTCGTGCTCGACGGGGCCACCCTGGCCGCCGGCGCGGTCGGTGCCAACCGGTTGGTGATCTTCGTGCCCGCTCGCTTGGTCGAAGCGGTATCGGCTGCGGTCGCCGAGCGGTCAGCGCTCGGCCTGGACCCGGTGGCGCCGGAGATTGTCGTGGCTGCGGACCGCTTCGTCGCCGGCGAGTCATCGGCGGCGGTCGCCCAACTCAACGGCGGACCCGGGGGGCGGCCCTACTTCACCCGGACCCGACCTGTTCACGAACGAGGAGTGGACGGCCAACCGACCCTGGTCCAGAACGTCGAGACGCTGGCCCATGCCGCGCTCATCGCTCGCTTCGGGGCGAGCTGGTTCCGCCAGTTGGGTACGTCGGACTCGCCCGGCACCGCGTTGGCGACCGTGTGCGGGGCGGTGTCCAGGCCACGCGTCACGGAGCTCGCCCTGGGGACCCCGGTTCGGAATGTCGTCGAGGTCTTCGACATTCAGCCCGAAACAGTGGGCGGAGTCCTGGTCGGCGGCTACGGCGGGAGCTGGCTACCGGCCCGGCAGGCCATGGAAACACCGCTGTGCGAAGAACATCTCCGGCCGCTGGGGGCCACGTTCGGTCCCGGCGTCATCGCGCTGCTTCCTCGGACCAGCTGCCCGCTGGCCGAGACGGCCCGCGTCGTCGCCTACCTGGAGACCCAGGCCGCTGGCCAGTGCGGTCCCTGTGTGAACGGCCTGCCAGCCATGACGGCAGCCATGACCAGCCTGGCTCTTGGCGGCAGCCAGCGAGGTGCGACAGAGCGCCTGGCACAACTTTCTTCGCTCGTCGACGGCCGTGGCGCCTGCCACCACCCCGACGGGGTCGCCAAGCTGGTGCGCAGCGTGCTTCGTGCCTTCCCCCGCCACGTGAGCGCCCACGAGGAGCGCGGACCCTGTGCCCAGGCGTTCGAACCAGGGGCGCTACCGGTGCCCGAGCCGATACGTGCGCAGGCCGTCGCCAGACCTCGACGCCGATGAGACGTCGCCAGCTGCACCTGGTCGTTGATCCGGTAGCCTGCGACGGCTACGGCTCGTGTGTCGAGCTGTTTCCGGAGTGGATCGAGCCCGACGAATGGGGGTATCCGATCATCCGCAAGGAGGCGATCCCCGACGGGCTGCTCGGGCACGCCGAGGCTGCGGTGTCGGGCTGCCCGAAGCTGGCGCTGTCAATGCGAGCTGAGCGGCAGAGCTGAGCGCGCCGAGATGCTGGGAACCTGGGTGCCCGGCCCAAGCGTCGGAGCTCCGCCTGACCTGGTGTTGCCGTTCCGATCCGTCGGCCACATCCAGCGCGGCCCTGAGGTCGCGCGTCAGGGCGCCGTGGCGGACGACTTCCCGGCCAGCGTGGTGAAGCCGTAGCCCTGCGCCTTGAGGCTGTCGATGAGTGGGCGAAGGACGGCGACGGTATGAGAGCGGTCACCCCCTCCGTCGTGGAGCAGGATGATGGCGCCCGGACGCACTCCAGCGAGGACACGCTGGAGGATCACCCCAGGGAGCGGTCGCAGGTAGTCGGATGGATCGACCGACCAGTAGAGCACCCGAAGGCCTCGGGCGTGGGCCACGTCGATCACCGTCGGCGACAGCGTCCCTCCCGGCGGCCGGTAGAAGGAAGGCTGCACGCCGGCGACCGACGCGATGATGTCGGCTCCCCGGTCGATCTGGTCGGCCACGTGGCCACGTGGCGCCCGGTCGAGATGCACGTCGTGGTCGACGGTGTGGTCGCAGACGGTGTCGCCGTCGGCCACCTCGTGCCGCACCACCTCGGCGTTGCCGGGAACCTGGCGGGCGATGAGGCAGAAGGTGGCGCTGATGCCTTCGTCGTGGAGGATCGAGAGCACCTGCGGCGTCCAGAGGGGATCGGGGCCGTCGTCGAAAGTGAGCGCGACGACCTTGCCCGTCTCGGCGACGGCGGGAGAGGGCGGAACGAGGGCGCGGCTGAGGACCTCTCCGCTGACCGCTCCCGTGACAACCCGTTGCGCCCCTTGGGACCCGGGATGCCAGAGAAAGCGCTCGACGTCGGGGAGGCCCTCATGCTGGATCGTCTGTGAGGTGGGCCCAGGCGCAGGCGCTCCGGTCAGGAGGGCGGCCGTCGTCTCGTCCTTCAGCGCAGCGGCCTCTGTCGCCGACCCGGGAAGCACCGCGATCCGGTCGCCAGGCCGCACCCGAGCGCCGAGGGACGCCGGGCGACCGTTCACGAGGAGCACGGGGGGCACCGCTCGGTCGTCGGTCTCGAGGACCCGACGGCTCACCAAGGAGTAGAGCCTCCCGCCAGGCAGGCGGACGTGGGCAGCTCGGAGCACGCCGCCCACCGTCCCGGAAGACGGCAGAGCCGCGGCTCGACCGTCGACCCGGACCTGGGGTCGGGACGAAAGCATCTGCGCCGCCAGCAGACCGACGAGCCCGACGATGACCAACCCGGCGATCAACCCCGCCATCAGCCCCGCCGAGGAGATGACCACCGGACGTTCCCGGCGGCGGCCCCAGCTCGGGACATACCGCCTCGGTGACCGGTCGGAGGCGACACGCGGCGGGCGTGGTGGAGGACGCAACCGGGACGATCTGGGCTGAATGCGGCTGGCCTCGATGTAGTCGTCGAGGTCACCCCGACTGATGAGGCAGACCTTGTCTCGTTCCTGGACCTTGAGCGCGCCGCTCGCTACCTGCCGATGGACGAAGCTGAGGGACATCCCCAAGAGCCCCGCTGCGTCGGATTCGCTCAACCACGCATCGGCCCCAGCAGCGGGGTCATCGGCGGTGCTGCTCTCAGCGTGTTCAGCCCCGGTCATCATCTGTGCCTGTTCACTCACGATTATGGACCGGGCGACACGCGGTCGGCTCCCCTCGATCGAGTGATAGCGCGGTGGGGGAGCGGTCGATGGCGTCGATGGGCCGTGCCGAAGCTCGGTCACCGGAGTGGATTGCGGTGCGGCGAGTGACACCGTCTGTTTGTGCGCGACCGTACCGCGGCTAAGTTTGCAACAGGTCCGCGACGTCCGGCCCAGACCTCGCCGGGACGTCCCCTGACAGACAGGTGGTCGTCAACCGGGGAGGTGGTGGTGCGCGTGGCAGCGAGGTCCGGCTCGTTCGTCCCGCCGCTGTGGGAATGGATCAGGACCGCTTAGATGCGGTCCTGGTGGAGGTCGAGCAAGCCCCTACCTCCACGGCTGCTTTTGAGCGCCTGTGTACGGCTTCGGTCGAGCTGCTGCCCGTGAGCGGGATGGGAGCGATGGTGATGTCGGGCGGTCAGCACGGCGGCACGCTGTTCAGTTCCGACTCCCGGGCCCACACGATGGAGCAACTCCAGTTCTCGCTCGGGGAGGGCCCCTGCCTGGACTCCTACAACGAGCAGCGGCCGGTGCTGGTCTCCGAGCTCAGTGGCGACCGTTCATGGCCGGCCTTCACGCCGGCCGCCATCGATGCCGGGTTGGGTGCCATCTTCGCGTTTCCCCTGCAGGCGTTCGAGGCCCGGGTGGGCGCGTTCGACTTCTACCGTGACCAGCCCGGCCCGCTCGAGGAGGACGAGGTGGAGGCGGGGCTGAGGCTCGCCGAGGTCGGCACCCGGCTCGTGCTGGACGTCGTGGCTGAGCGCCCTCCGGGGTGGCTGCCGCCGCCGCTCGAGCGCATGATGCAGGACCGTCGGCGGGTTCACCAGGCCACCGGGATGGTGGCCGTGCAGCTCGAGATCGACGTGGACGAGGCCTTGGCGTGCATGCGCGCGCACGCCTGGTCCCAGGGGCGGCCTCTGGGCGAGGTGGCCGCCGACGTGGTGGCGCGTCGGATCACGTTCGATGCCTAGGTGCGATCCGATGATCACGAGCTTCCCCACTACGGGTCCACAGAGGTACCGGGTTTGATGGAACAGACGTCCCCCCAGAGGCGACGGACTCCCTCCTTGGGGAGGGAAGAGCTTCTCGCTCGGACGTTCCTCGAGTTGGCCGACACGCTGGTCAACGACTACGACGTGATCGACTTCCTCGAGCTGCTGGCCGGGCGCTGCGTCGCGCTCCTGACCATCGAGGAGGCGGGCATCGTGCTGGACGACCAGCGCGGCAACCTCAAGGTCCTCGCCTCGTCGAGCGAGCGGGCGCGCCTGGTGGAGCTGATCGAGCTCCAGGCCGAGGAAGGTCCCTGCCTCGACTTCTTCCGCGGTGGCGAGCCGGTGCGGGCCAACGCCCTCGAGGGTGCCAGCGAGCGCTGGCCGCGCTTCGGTCCCTTGGCCCTGGAGGCCGGGTTCCGCTCGGTGTACGGCCTCCCCATGCGGCTCCGGCACGACAGCATCGGCGCCCTGAACCTGTTCGCCAACCGGCCGGCGGGCCTGATCCCGCCGGACGAGGTACTGGGCCAGGCGCTGGCCGACGTGGCCACCATCAGCATCCTTCAGCAGCGTTTCCTGCACGAGCACCAGGCGCTCACGGAGCAGCTCAAGACCGCCCTGAGCACCAGGGTCGTGCTCGAGCAGGCCAAGGGGATGCTGGCGGAGCAGGGCAAGATCGAGGTCGACGCCGCCTTCATTCTGCTTCGGGATCACGCCCGCGCCCAGAATCTCGCCCTGGCGGCGGTGGCTCGGTCCGTGATCGAGGGCAGGCTCGACGCCGCCGGCCTCCGGCGGCGTCGGGGTGCGACCCCCCGCTGATCTGGTGAACCGCTGATCTGCGCCCAGCGTCGATGTCGGTCTCCATGGCCCTGTCAGCCGTCCAGGTCCGGCGCTATGCTCTGTCTGCGCAACTGATGCTGTGGCAGCGTGAGCTGTAGCAGCGTGAGCGGTCGGCTCTGGACCCCAGTCGGACCGCTCTGGCGTCGCTCCGGACCCCGGTGACGCATCTTTTCCGGGAAGGTGTGAATCTTCAGGGAGCGACGAAATGGGCGCCGGGGAATCCAGTGTCGGCCCGGGCGCGCTCCGCCAACGGGGCGCGGAGTGGGTCGAGTCACGTCTGCTTGATGCCGGGATCGACCGACCGGCGCGGGTGGTGCTGATCGGCGACAGCGAGCTCATCAACGAGGGCCTCCGGGTCATGCTGTCCCACCATGGCGACCAGGTCGAGATGATCGGCGTGCTGCGGGCGAGCGCGCCCCTGCCTCCGGAGGGTGTTGCCGCCGACGTGGCCCTCGTCAACATCCACAGTCGGGACGACCGCTTCCAGCATCTGGTCGAATCGCTGGTGGCCGCGGATCCGCCGGTGCGCGTGGTGATCTTCGCCGACGATGACGACGAGCGGAGGGTCTTCGAGGCGCTGCGCCTGGGCGTCTCGGGTTACCTGCTCGAATCGAGTGCGGCGGCGGCGCTCGCCGACCACCTCGTCCGGGCTGGCGAAGGCGAGTTGGTGATCGACCCCAGGATCGCCACCCGGATCGCCACGCGGGTGGCCCGCGGCGACAGCCCGAGCTGGCCCGGAGCAGAGGCGGGACTGTCGCGACGTGAGGGCGAGGTGCTGCAGCTGCTGCTGGGCGGGAGGTCGAACCGTCAGATCGCCGAGCAGATGGTGCTCGGCAACGAGACCGTGAAGACCCATCTGCGCTCGATCTACAGGAAGATGGGCGTGGCCAACCGAGCGCAGGCGGTTGCAACCGCCATCAGGCAGGGCATGTGGACGGGCGGCTCGTTCATGCATGCCGTGTTGGGCACCGGAGCAGTACCGGCCTCGACGGCCGACGGCGACGGAGCGATCGTTGAGGCGCCGACTCGGGGTTAGCCGGCGAGCCCACCGCCCCTGCACCTGCGCCGCGATGCGCGCTTGCACTGGCCCAGGGCGGAGTCCACCATCATGCTGACGTCGGCCGTCGTGCGAGGAAGCTGATCCAGCAACGCCGGGCCGAGGACGAGGGCGAAGGTCTCCATCTCGTCTTGCTGGTCGCGGTCGAGGTCGGGCCACCACGGATGCAGGATGTGGGCGAGCTCGTGTGCCACGGTCGCGGCCAGCGGGCGAGGACGACGTAGGAGGCAGGGATCGATCACGACGCCGTCGTCGCTGATGAACGGCAGAGCCACTCCCGACACGCCGACCTGCTCCATCGGCATCGTGTAGACGAGCACGGGCCGCCCTGTGAGGTTGCTCACGTCCTGGCCCAGCTCGGCCAGCTCGGCCGGTAACCCGGCGGCGACCAGCTCCGGCCAGGTCCGCTCGGCCAGGTGCCGCCACCCGAGGCCGGTCATGCTCACTTCGCCAGTTGAGATGGCCACCGTGCGCCCCCAGTCAACGGCCCTTCGAAACAAATCTCCGGGGCGGGGGTATACCCTCAGACTTTCCCCGCTGAACCGTTTCCATATCCACCGCGGCGGGTGAAAAAGCAATCACCCGGCTTCGGGAGTGGGAAGGGATGCTCCACCACACCCGTTCGGTGCGCTCGGGTCGTAGGCTGGACCTGCCGAAAGGAGCGCCCGTGCTGTACGCGTTCGGGTTCGAGACGATCGGTGTCGTGGTCAGCGACCTGTACTTCGTGGACCCCGACCCCGGGCCGGGCCAGGAGGGGGCAGAGCGTGGCGTGCGGCTGGAGGTTCGCATGCTCGAGCGGGGCGAGCTGCCAGGCTCGATCTACTCGGCTCAGCCCATCGCCGTCGGGCGGCCGATCTGGCGAGGCGATCTCCTGGAGTCGGTTGGGGGCGTGCCGGGGAGCCACGACCGGACCCATCATCATCCCCGCTTCACGGGATGGGAGCCTGGTTACCGTCACTTCGTCGAAGAGCTTTCCGTCGATCCGCTCGGCTGGGTCGCCGACTATCTCTCCGACCTCGACAGGCTCCTCGCCGGGGCGGGCGTGAGCCCGACGGAGATCGATCCTCGCGACGCCGTCAGCCTCCGGGAGGCCGTACCCGAGATCACGGAGTCGATCCGCAGGCTCCTCGAACGGGTGCGGGCCGGGGAGGTCGCTGGTCTTCGAGCGGAGGAGCCTGCCAGCGCGCGCGTCGGCTGGCTCTGACGGTCGCCGACGGGCGCCCTTTCAGATGCAATGGCGGCTTCGTTCGTTGCTTACCTGAAGGTAACCGACTCGCCATTCAGGGCTCCTAGGGTGAGAAGCGATCGCCACATGACGACGCCGAGCCAGCCCGTCAAGGGAAGGTCCCGTCAAGGAAAGGAGAAGCGCAACCATGGACACACCCGTGCAGGAGTCCACGCAGGCGGCCCGCAGCGCAGCCCGACGCTCTCTGATGCCCGCGGCGGACGGCCACGCCGAGCCAGACGGTGGGGTCAAGCTCGCTGATCAGCTGGTCCTGTCCACTGCTGCATTGGCCACCGAAGGCATTGACGTCGCTCGCACCGCGGTGAACGGTGCCGTGCAGGCCGTTGACACGATCGTCGTGGCCACGCTGGACACCGCAGAGTCGTTCGTGAAGTCGAGCCCGATCGAGCCGGTGGCAGCTCCGACCATCGACGTCGCTCGTCAGGTGTGGAGCACGAGCACGACCACGCTGAACGAGGTCCTGGCCCACGTCTGAGGACGACGGGCCGTTCAACCAGTCCCGACGCGTATCCGCACTTGCCGCCCCGGCAGAGCCTCGATCAGAAACGTGGCCGCGCGCGTCAACAGCTGTTGTGCGTCGGCACTGGTCGGCTCCTCGTCGAGCTCGCCTGCGGCGAGCAGGAAGGCATCGAGCCCGGCCCAGGAATCGACCACCGTCTTGGTGACGCTGGTCGGCAGGGTCGAATCGGTAGCCGCCGTCCCGAGCGCCTGACTGGCGGCGACGAGCAGGCGCTTGGCCCTGGCCAGGTCGACGTGGTCGTCCTGGCGAGCCAGCAGGTGTCGTCGGGCCCAGATGGCATGTGACCGGGCCCGTTCGATGAGCTCGATGCTCTCCGAGTAGTCAGCGGGTCTGGTCATACTTCGCTCGGTAAGGCCTCGAGCCGCCGGGCCACGTTCACGGCATGGTCGCCGAGCCGCTCGAGGAAGCGGGCGACGAGGCCCATCTCGATGGCCGTGGCCACCGGTAGCGCCGTCGTCGCCAGTTCGACGGTCAGCGTGACGTGGAGGTCGTCGAGGTCGTCGTCCCACCGGCGAAGGCGTTCTGCCATCGTGCGGTCGCGCTCGAGATAGGCCGAGGCGGCGGCCCTCCACATGACCGTCGCCCGTTGGCCCATGCGCTCGACCAGCTCTCGACTGGAAGGCGTGAGGGCACGGGCCAACCCCTGCCTGGCTCGCCACCGGATGTGGTCGACGAGATCCCCGCTGCGCTCGAGCTCGGGCACGATCTGGAGGATGACGAGCAACCGGGCCAGTCGAGGCTCCGAAGGAGGTGTCCCCGAGATCACCTCGGCGCGTATGAGGTCCTCCACGGAATGGAAGACCGCATCCACCTCCTCCTCCTCGGCCACAAGGAGGGCGGCGGCCTGACGGGCGCTGGCCAGGAAGGCAGTCGTGGCGCCCTCGATGCCGTCGGCTACCAGGCCGAAGAGACGGATGACCAGGCTGTCGAGTGCGTCGATGTCACCGGTCGGTTCGACCAGGGCGGTCTGCTGCACCCTCGACTCCTCGCCTGATACCGGGCCTGTCACGGTCATCTCGCGCCCTCCCTCGTACGGACGTCGCGTCACCGTAGGCGGGTAGTCCTGTGAGCATCCAGAGCACAAGTTGTGGATTTGCCGTGGCTATCGCGGCCTTCGACATCTCCAGGTGCCGTGGTTCACCGGGCCGATACCGCCCGTTCACCGGGGGTTCTGCTCGAAGCGGCCTGCGGGCGTTCTGCGGGCCCGCACGCTCGGCTGCAAACGGCACAGGTGGCCCGGAGCTACCGTTGGTCCGTGCGCGTGGCCCAGGTGTGCCCGTACAGCTTGACGATCCCCGGGGGCGTGCAGGGCCAGGTCCTGGGTCTGGCGCGCGCCCTTCGATCCCAGGGCCACCAGGTACGGGTGCTGGCGCCGTGCGACGGCCCGCCGCCCGACGGCGGGGTGACGCCCCTCGGCCGGTCGATCCCGTTGGCCGGCAACGGCTCGGTGGCGCCTCTGGCGCCCGACCTCCCCTGCGCCCTCAGGACGATACGAACCCTCCGTGACGAGGACTTCGATGTCGTGCACCTGCACGAGCCCCTGGCTCCGGGCCCCAGCCTGACGACGTTGCTGTACACGGACCGGCCGATGGTCGGTACCTTCCACCGCTCGGGTGTCAGCCTCGCCTACGGCATCCTCCGGCCTCTGGTCCGGACGGCCGTGGAGTTCCTGGCCTGGCGCTGTGCCGTGTCGGCGGACGCCCAGGCCACAGCCCGGGCCGCCCTCGGTGGCGCCTACGAGCTGGTGTTCAACGGGATCGAGACCGAGCGGTTCGCCAAGGCCACGGCGTGGCCGACCGCCGGACCGACGATCGTGTTCATCGGCCGCCACGAGCCTCGAAAGGGGGTCGAGACGTTGCTGGCCGCCTTCCATCGCCTTCCACCCGATGCCCGGCTGTGGATGGTGGGCGAGGGGCCGCAAACGGCCGAGTTGCGACAGCAGACGAGCGACGAGCCGCGCATCCAATGGCTGGGGCGCATCAGCGACTCCGAGGTGGCGGCGCGCCTGCGGGGGGCAGAGGTGTTCTGCGCTCCCTCGCTGCACGGGGAGTCGTTCGGGGTCGTCCTCCTGGAGGCGATGGCTGCGCACACGGCCATCGTGGCGAGCGACCTCCCTGCGTACCGCAAGGTGACCGGGGACGGGCGCGACGCGCTGCTGGTGCCCCCGGGCGATGTCGACGCGTTGGCTGGAGCCCTCCGGCGGGTGCTCGAGGACCGTTCGCTCGGCGAGCGGCTGGCCATCGCCGGCGAGGCGCGAGCGGGCGACTTCGCAATGGACCGCCTGGCCGAGCGGTACGTGCAGATCTACGCCGAGATCACGCGCCACCCACGTTGTCGAGCACCTCGCTGAGCAGGCCCGACGTTCCGGGTCGGGCGGAGATCGCGGCCAACCGTAGGAGAGCCATCGCTCTCGCGCTGTTGCCCGCAATCGTCGTCTTCGTGGTGTGCGCCGCCGTGGTCGGCGCGGTGGTCTCCGTGCTCGTGGGGATCATCGTGGGGGTCGTGGCGGGCCTCGCCGTGGGCCTGGGCGTCTGGTCGAGCGGTCCGGTCGTCGTCTTTCGTCTCACCCGGGCGCGTGTAGCCGGGATCGACGAGCAACCGAGGGTGCACAACCTCGTCGACGCGCTGTGCGCCGCGTCGGGGATCCCCAAGCCCATGATCCGCGTCGTCGACGATGACAGCCCCGACGCCATGACGGTCGGGCTCCACCCGCGCCGGGCGACGATCGTGATCACCAGCGGGCTGGTCTCGGCCATGGGACGGATCGAGCTCGAGGCCGTGCTGGCTCACGAGGTGAGCCACGTCAAGGTTCACGACATCCTGCCCGGCACGGTGGCCGCCACCGCGCTCGGTCCGGTGGCGGCACTCATTCCTCCGGCGGGTGGCCTGCCGTCGTGGGGGGCGGGAAGGAACAGAGAGGCGCTCGCCGATCTGGCCGGCGTGGCCCTGACCCGGTACCCGCCCGGGCTCATCTCGGCCCTGGAGAAGGTCGGCGGCGGCAGTCGTGAGCCCGGTCAGAGGCAGCGGGCGCGAGACAGGGTCGTCGATCATCTGTGGATCTTCGGACGGGAGAGCTCGCTCGACGAGCGGCTGCTGGCACTCCAGGAGCTCTGAGCGGCCAGTACGGCCAGTAAACTCGGGGTCGTGGGCGAGGACGCATCCGTGAACGAGCAGGTCGGCAGGCAGCAGAGCGGCGCCCGCGGCGATCGCGTCACGGCGACCGGCCGCGTGAAGCGGGGCCTGGCGGAGATGCTGCGGGGCGGCGTCATCATGGATGTCGTCGACGCAGAGCAGGCCAAGGTGGCCGAGGGAGCAGGTGCGGTGTCGGTCATGGCGCTCGAGCGGGTTCCCGCCGATATCCGCCGTCAGGGCGGGGTGGCCCGCATGAGTGATCCCGCCCTCATCGAGGCGATCCAGGGCGCCGTGACCATCCCCGTGATGGCGAAGGCGCGCATCGGCCATTTCGTCGAGGCGCAGATCCTGGAGGCTCTCGGCGTGGACTACGTCGACGAGAGCGAGGTGCTGACGCCCGCCGACGAGGCCCACCACGTCGACAAGTGGGCGTTCTCGGTTCCGTTCGTGTGCGGCGCCACCAACCTGGGCGAAGCGCTGCGCCGCATCTCGGAGGGAGCCGCCCTCATCCGGTCGAAGGGCGAGGCGGGCACGGGCAACGTGGTGGAGGCGGTCCGCCATCTGCGGTCGATCCTCGGCGACATCCGGCGGATCACCCAGGCCGACTCGGCTGAGCTGTACGGATGGGCCAAGCAGCTCCAGGCGCCCGTCGCCCTGGTCCAGGAGATCGCCGAGACGGGACGGCTTCCGGTGCCGCTGTTCTGCGCCGGCGGGCTGGCTACGCCGGCCGACGCCGCCCTCGTGATGCAGCTGGGTGCCGAGGCCGTGTTCGTAGGGTCGGGCATCTTCAAGAGCGCCGATCCCGCGAAGCGGGCTCGAGCGATCGTCGAAGCGACGACACACTTCCGTCGGCCAGACATCCTCGCCGAGGTCAGCCGCGATCTGGGGGAGCCCATGCTCGGCAGCGAGATCGACGACCTCGAGGTACGTCTGGCCGAGCGGGGCTGGTAGGCATGCGAACTCGGGTGCCGCCAGGTGAAGGTCGGGATCCTCGCGCTGCAGGGCGACGTCCGGGAGCACGCCCGGATCCTGGCTGATCTCGGAGCCGACACCGTCGAGGTCCGCGCTCCCGAAGAGCTGGCGAGTGTCGACGCATTGGTCCTCCCGGGCGGCGAGTCGACGACGATGTCGATGCTGCTCGACTCCTCGGGGCTGTTCGGGCCCATCGCCGGTCGTCTGGCAGAGGGCATGCCCGCCTTCGGCACGTGCGCCGGGATGATCCTGCTGGCGACCGAAGTCCTCGACGGTCGGGACGACCAGCGGTGCTTCGGGGCCATCGACCTCTCGGTGCGACGAAACGCGTTCGGACGCCAGGTCGACTCGTTCGAGAGCGATCTCGATGTACGCGATGTGATGGGTGGTCCCATGCGAGCGGTGTTCATCCGGGCTCCGGTGGTGGAACGCGCCGGGCCGGAGGTCGACGTGCTGGCGAGCGTGACGGGCCGCAAAACGTCGCCGGGGGCGACCCCGGCTGGCGACCAGCCCGTGGTGTGCCGGCAGGGGAGCGTCCTGGTCGCTGCGTTCCATCCCGAGCTCGCCGGCGACTGGCGGCTGCACGAGCTCTTCTTGTCCAACGTCGGCTCCCGCGCCGACGGCCCGGCCCGCTAGGAGGGTTGCCATGTCCGGTCATTCGAAATGGGCGACGATCAAGCACCGGAAGGGTGCCCAGGACAAGGCCCGGGGAAAGCTGTTCGCCAAGGTCCTGCGCCAGGTCGAGGTGGCGGCGCGAGAAGGCGGTGGAGACGTGACCTCCAACGCCACGCTCCGGACCATGTACGGCAAGGCCCGCGACGCTTCCATACCGACCGACACGATCGAGCGGGCGATCAAGCGCGGGACAGGTGAGCTCGAAGGCGTGCGCTACGAGACCGTCACGTACGAGGGGTACGCGCCAGGTGGCGTGGCCGTCATCGTCGAGTGTCTCACCGACAACCGCAACCGGACCGGTGCCGACGTCCGCAGCACGTTCACCCGCAACGGCGGGTCCATGGCCGAGCCCGGTGCGGTCTCGTGGCAGTTCGAGCGCAAGGGCGTGGTCATCCTGCCCAAGACGGTCTCCGAGGACGATCTCATGCTCACTGCCCTCGAGGCCGGTGCCGAAGATCTCACCGACGAGGGCGACACGTGGCGCATCACGTGCCCACCGACCGAGCTCGGAGGCCTGCGCGCCGCTCTCGACGAGGCAGGTTACGGCTACGAGTCCGCCGACCTCACCATGCTGGCCACCACCTCGGTCCCGCTCGCCAACGAGTCCGACGCGCGCCGTGTCCTCCGGGTCATCGATGCGCTCGAGGAGGACGACGACGTCCAGAACGTCTACTCCAACTTCGACATCCCCGACTCGATCCTCGAGCTCGTCGAGGCGTAGCGCTCAGGCGGGGCGGCTGACGCCCGAGGCGGTGCCGAAGTCGGAGAGGGGGCCGGTGGTGGCCAGGCGGAGGAGGAGTCGGTGGAGGTCCTGTTGCTCGGCCGCGTCGAGCTCGCCGAACATGTCCTGGTGCAGCGCGGCAGCGGCGTCACGGGCCCGCGCCAGGACGGCGCGACCCTTGGGCGTCAGGTGGATGGCGTACCGGCGCCGGTCGCCGGGGTCGCGCCTGCGTTCGAGCAGCCCGGCCGTCTCGCAGTCGTCGACGACGGCGACCATGGAGCTCGGGTGGATGCGCAACCGCTCCGCCAGCTCCTGCTGGGCCACGCCGTCGTGGGCGGCGAGCACGGTGATCACGGCGAACTGGCGAGGGTCGAGCCCCAACGGCGACATGGCCTCGGCGAAGCGACGGCTGGTGGCCAGGCCCAGCTTCGACAAAAGGAAGCCGGTGTGCTCGGCCAGCTCGGCGGGCACGCCACGAATGAGAGGTTCGGTGAGCCGCCTGTCGCCGGCGGCCGCAGCCCCCATGGCTCACACGCTACTGCTGCCGCATTGTTTGGACCGGCAACGATCATCCCGTGCACGATCGCCCATCCGCGCCGGCCATCGGCTGCTCCAGTAGGCTCGAACGAGTGTTCGTGCTCGGAATCGACCCCGGGGTGTCCTCGTGCGGTTACGGCTGCGTCACCGGCCACGGCGACGAGCTGTCGGCGGTCGCGGCCGGGGTGATCACGACCGAGGCAGCGGCTGCGTTGCCGGAGCGACTGGCGGATCTGGCCGCCGAGCTGCGGGCCCTGATCAGCGAGCTCAGCCCTGCGGCGGTGGCCGTCGAGCGGGTGTTCTTTCAGACCAACGCCCGCACGGCCATGTCGGTCGGGCAGGCCAGCGGCTTGGCGCTGGTGGCGGCGGCCGAGGCCGGCTGTGCCGTTGCCCAGTACACGTCGAACGAGGTGAAGCAGGCCGTTACCGGGTACGGGTCGGCGACCAAGGAGCAGGTGCAGCGGATGGTCGCCATCCTGCTCGGCCTCGAGGAGCCGCCGGCGCCGAATGACGTCGCCGACGCCCTGGCGCTGGCCATCTGTCATCTGACCGTGGCGCCCCGCGCCCAACGGATCGACGCCGGCGCGGCACGAGGAGGCCGACCGTGATCGGCTCCCTGCGGGGTGTGGTGATCGACCGCGACGATGTCGGCGAGGTGCTCGTCGAGGTGGGCGGCGTGGGCTACCGGGTCACCGTCCCGACGTCGACGCTCGTCTCGCTGGAGCTGGGCGCTCCGACCTTCCTCCACGTGCACACCCACGTGCGCGACGACGCCATCGTGCTCTACGGGTTCGCGTCCCGTGACCAGCGCCGGTGCTTCGAGGCGTTGGTGGGCGCCCACGGCGTGGGACCGGCGCTGGCGCTCGCCATCCTCTCTGCCCACAGCCCGGCCACCTTGCAGCGGGCGGTGCTCGCCGACGACATCGAGGCGCTGGTGCTGGTCCCCGGGGTCGGCCGCAAGACGGCGGCTCGCCTGTTGATCGAGCTCAAGGCTCGCTTCGAGCTGCCCGACCTCGATGCAGAGCCGACGGCCGCCGGCCGCAGCGGGGCCGGCGTGCGCGCCGAGGTCCGCGCTGCCCTGGCCGGGTTGGGTTACGGTCCCGACGAGGTGCGACAGGTGCTGCAGTCGGTGCCGGCCGAGGGCGCGACCGAGGAGGTGTTGCGGGCGGCCCTGCGTGAGCTGGCGGCCACGCCGTGAGCCGCCGCCGCGAGGTCGTGAGCCCCGACGGCCGAGCCGAGGCCCGAGGCGGTGGGAGAGCCAACGGCGGACCCGCCCGGGGTGGCACCGACGGCGCCCCCACAGACGGGGGCCGGCCCGTCGACCCCTCGGCCGCGCCCGTGGAGCTGGCCGAGGAAGTCGGGCTCCGTCCCCGTCACCTGGGCGAGTTCGTGGGCCAGTCCGAGCTCAAGGAGCACCTCGAGATCGTGCTGGAAGCGGCCCGGCGGCGAGGCGAGGCCGTCGATCACCTGCTCTTCGCCGGACCTCCGGGCCTGGGCAAGACCACGCTCGCCGGCATCGTCGCCAACGAGATGGGAGCCGGGTTGCGGATCACGTCGGGCCCGGCGTTGGTGCGGGGCGGCGACCTGGCCGCCATCCTCACCGACCTGAGCGAAGGCGACGTCTTGTTCATCGACGAGATCCATCGCCTGGCGCGGGCCGTCGAGGAGATCCTGTACCCGGCGATGGAGGACTTTCAGCTCGACATCGTCATCGGCAAGGGACCAACGGCCCGGTCGATCCGCCTCGACCTCCCTCGCTTCACGCTGGTCGGTGCGACCACGAGGACGGGGCTGGTGACCAGCCCGCTGCGCGAGCGGTTCGGCTTCGTCGCCCGGCTCGACTACTACGCCGCGGACGAGCTCGAGGCGATCGTCGAACGGACAGCCCGCTTCCTCGCCGTGGAGATCGACGGCGGGGGCGCCGAGGAGATCGCGGGCCGGTCCCGGGGCACGCCCCGGATCGCCAACCGGCTGCTGCGCCGGGTCAGGGACTTCGTCGAGGTTCGCGGTGAGGGGATCGTGACCCGGGCGTCGGCGTCGGAGGGACTCGAGCTGTTCGGGGTCGACCATCTGGGTCTCGACAAGGTGGACCGGTCGATCCTCGAGGCGCTGTGCCGCCGCTTCGGAGGCCGTCCCGTGGGGCTCTCCACCCTGGCAGTCAGCGTCGGCGAGGAGCCCGAGACGGTCGAGGACGTGTACGAGCCCTTCCTGCTGCAACGGGGGCTGCTGATGCGCACAGCTCGGGGCCGGGTGCCGGCCCCGGCGGCGTGGGGCCACCTGGGCATGGCCAGCCCGCCCACCCCCGAGGGCCTGTTCGACTAGCGCGCGCCGGGGAGTCCTCCTCGTACGCTCGGGCCGTGGGGCTGGAGCGCTTCGACTATCACCTGCCCTCGGAGGCGATCGCCCAGCGGCCCACGTCCCACCGCTCAGCGGCGCGGATGCTGGTGGCTCTGGACGACTCGAGTCCACCTCGCCATCTCACGGTCGCCGATCTGCCCGACGTGCTCGAGCCGGGCGATCTGCTCGTGGTGAACGAGACCCGAGTGATCCCCGCCCGTCTTCGGCTGCGCAAGGCCACCGGCGGCGCCGTCGAGGTGCTGCTGCTCGAGCCGGCCGCCGACGACAGGGGCGGCGGCCGTTGGGAGGCGCTGGTCCGACCGGGGCGACGGGTCGCGGCGGGCACGACCCTGTACGCGGGCGACGACCCCGCCGTCGAGGTGGGTGGGGCCGCGGGACCAGGCCACGCCGCCCCACCAGGTGGGGCTGCCGGACCGAGCGGCGCCGTGCCCGACGGCCGGCGAGTCGTGCGGCTGTTCGACGACAGCCTGCTCGACTCCCGTGGCGAGCTGCCGTTGCCGCCGTACATCCACCAGCCGCTCGACGATCCCGATCGGTATCAGACCGTGTTCGCCCGCCGCTCGGGCTCGGTGGCGGCCCCCACCGCCGGCCTCCACTTCGACGCCGAGCTAGTTGAGCGGTGTGGCGAGCGCGGCGTCGAGGTGGCGACGGTCGACCTGGCCGTCGGGCCCGACACGTTCCGGCCTGTCAAAGCGAGCCGGCCCGAGGACCACGACATGCACAGCGAGCGCTACGCGGTCCCGACAGAGACGCTCGACGCGTGCACCAAAGCGCGCCGGGTCGTGGCAGTGGGCACGACGACCGTGCGAGCGCTGGAGTCGGCGGCGGCAACGGGCGAGCTCCAGGGGCGCACGTCGCTGTTCATCCACGGGAGCTTTCCGTTCCGCCTGGTCGACGTGCTGCTGACCAACTTCCACCTTCCCCGCTCGTCGCTCCTGCTGCTGGTCAACGCCTTCTGTGGCGAGCGGTGGCGAGGGCTCTACGACCTCGCACTGGATGAGGGTTACCGCTTCCTGTCCTTCGGCGACGCCATGCTCGTGAGCAGGTCAGGCACAGGCAGCGGCGCGTGACGCTTCGGTTCACCGCTGTCGCCGCCGACGGGGCCGCCCGCTGCGGGTTGGTGGAGACGCCACGCGGCCACTTCACCACACCGTGCTTCATGCCCGTCGGGACCCGCGGGAGCGTGAAGGGCCTCTCGAGCGCCGACCTCGAGGCGCTCGGCGTCGAGGTCACCCTGGCCAACGCTTACCACCTGATGTTGCGTCCCGGTGCCGACGTGGTGGCCGAGATGGGCGGGATCCACCGGTTCGCCTCGTGGAGAGGTCATGTGCTCACCGACTCGGGGGGCTACCAGGTGCTGTCCCTGGCGCCGCGGGTGGACGACGACGGGGTGACGTTCCGCTCCACCTACGACGGGTCGACGCACCGCCTGACGCCCGAGCGGGCCGTGGCCGTCCAGGGCCTCCTGGGCGCCGACATCCAGATGGCCCTCGACGTGTGCCCGCCGCTGTCGTCGGCACCCCAGGTGCTGCGCCAGGCCGTCGAGCGGACCTTGGCGTGGGGGGACCGGGCTCGCCGGGCGCACCGGAGCTCGGGCCGCGAAGGCCAGGCCCTGTTCGGCATCGTGCAGGGAGGGATCGACGAGGCCCTGCGAACCGAGAGCGCCCGACGGACGGCCGAGCTCGACCTCGCGGGTTACGGCATCGGCGGGTTGTCGGTGGGCGAGAGCCGGAGCGAGATGCTGGCCGCCCTGGCCCCGACGGTGGCCGAGTTACCTGCGGATCGACCGCGCTACTTGATGGGCGTCGGCGACCCTGTCGGGCTCGTCGAGGCCGTCACTGTGGGTGCCGACATGTTCGACTGCGTGCTGCCCACTCGGTTGGCCCGACACGGCACGGCGCTGACAGCGGAGGGACCCATCCGGTTGCGCAACGCGACCTTCGCCCGGGACGGCGGTCCCATCGATCCCGCTTGCCCCTGTGAGGTGTGTGCACGCTGGTCGAGGGGATACCTGCGCCACCTGCTGGTCGTCGGTGAGGCGTCGGCCCGACGACTCGTCACCATCCACAACCTGGCGTGGACCCTGGCCCTCGTGGCCCGCATCCAGGCGGCCATCCGAGCCGGCACCCTCACCGGCTTGCGGGCCGAGCTGGCCGATGGATGGGGCAACCTGGCCGCCTCTCCCGAGTGAAAACCTCCGCCAGCCGGCCTGGACTAACCTCGACGATTGCTCCTTCTCGGAGGGCCAACCGATGGAAATCCTCCTCTTTCTGCCCCTGTTGCTCATTTTGATGTATGTGCTGCTCATTCGGCCCCAGCAGCAGCGCGTCCGCCAGCAGCAAGCCCTGTTGTCATCCATCGACGTGGGTGACGAGGTCGTGACGGTCAGCGGCATCGTCGGCGTCGTCGAAGCGATCGAGGACGACCGCGTCTACATCGAGGTGGCGCCCGGCGTGACCATCGCCATGCTGCGTCAGGCGCTCGGCCGCAAGGTGGAGCATCCCACCGAGGCTGACGAGGACCTCGACGAGATGGATGACGACGTGGACGACGAGCTGGACGAGAGCGCCGACGAAGCGAGTGACGAGGAGTCCCCCGAAGAGGGGGCCGAGACGTCCGGCCACGCCCGTGAGCGTCGCAAGGAGCAGGGGCCCGAGGAGATCGCCGGCTAGATGGGACGGCTGCAGTGAGACGGCCCCTGTTGTTGTGGATCATCGGGACCGTACTGGTGTGCGTGGGCGCCCTGGCGGCGGTCATCGCCGCCGGGTTCACGCCCTCGTTGGGACTTGACCTCCAGGGTGGGGCTTCTGTCGTGTACCAGCCGGCGCATCCGGTGCCGGAGGACCAGCTCAACCAGGCCATCGCGATCATCCGCAACCGGGTCGACGCCCTCGGCGTCTCCGAGCCCAACATCGCCCGCCAGGGCAACAACATCATCATCCAGCTACCGGGCGTGAAGGACCAGCAGCGAGCGCTCCAGATCGTGGGCCAGACGGCGCAGCTGTTCTTCCGGCCCGTGCTCTGCACGACGGTGCCCTACACGGCCCCGGCTCCGGGCACGCCACCGCCTCCCCCGGGTCCGCCCCAGTGCTCGTCGTCGGTCTCGCCCGGCCAGCCCGACACCTCGCTCGCCAGCGTGCCCAGCACGCCGAAGGGGAGCGACACCTCGCAGTCCAACGTCCTGCTGCCCGAGGCGGGCTCGACCACCCGCTACGTCCTCGGACCCGCCATACTCAACGGCAGCATCATCAAGAACGCCACGGCCGCGTTGCCCTCGAACGGTGGTGGTGGCTGGCAGGTCAACTTCACCCTGACGAGCTCAGGGTCGCCCAAGTTCGACCAGCTGGCCCAGCAGAACTACCAGAAGCAGGTGGCGATCGAGCTCGACGGAGTCGTGCAGTCGGCGCCGACGATCAACGCCCAGAGCTTCGGAGGCCAGGGCCAGATCACGGGGAGCTTCACCGAGTCGTCGGCGAAGAACCTGGCCCTCGTCCTCCGCTACGGGGCCCTCCCGGTCCAGCTCAATCAGCAGACGGCGACGACGGTGTCGCCCACGCTCGGCCGTGATTCCCTGCATGCCGGACTCATCGCCGGTCTGGTCGGGCTGGGGCTGGTGATGCTGTACATGGTCGCCTACTACCGGGCGCTGGGCCTCGTCGTGATCGCCGGGCTCGCCCTCACGGCAGCGCTGCTGTGGGTCATCGTGTCCTACCTGAGCCACACCAGCGGGCTTGCCCTCGACCTCTCGGGCGTAATCGGCATCATCGTGTCCATCGGCATCGCAGTCGACTCGTATGTCGTCTACTTCGAGCGATTAAAAGACGAAATACGTTCGGGCAAGACCATCCGCTCCTCGGTGGACCGCGGCTTCAAGTCGGCGTTCCGTACGGTCCTGGCCGCTGACGCCGTGTCCGCCATCGGCGCCCTCATCCTGTGGTGGCGTAGCGTCGGCGCGGTGCGGGGGTTCGCCTTCTACCTGCTGATCGCCACTGCGCTGGACGTCGTCATTACCTACACCTTCACCCGGCCCATGGTGATCATGCTGGGACGCAACCGCGTCTTCACTGAAGCGCGCTGGCTGGGGGTGGCGAGCGGGCTGGCGTCGGCTCCTACTGAGACCAGGACCGAGCGGCCGGCCAAGCGCCCGGCGGAGACGCCGGTATGAGCGAGACGAGGAGGGGGCTGCGGGGCCTCTGGTCGCGCCTCTACCGCGGCGAGACCGCCTTCGACTTCGTCGGCAAGCGCCGGCGCTGGTTCCTGCTGTCGCTGGTGATCATCGTGGTGGGCGGCATCTCGCTCGGCGTGAAGGGCCTCAACTTCAGCATCGAGTTCAAGGGAGGCACGTCCTGGCAGGTCGTGGCCCCCAACGTCAGCGTCAGCCAGGCCCGGTCGGCGGTCGGCTCGGTGGGCCTGACCAACCCCACCATCACCGTGCTGGGCGGGCGCACACTCGACGTCGAGGCGAACATCCAGTCCGGCACCGCCGCCCACCAGGCTGCCCAGAAGCAGGCTGTCACCAACAAGCTCGCCTCCCTCGCCCACGTGGCGCCGTCCCAGGTGAGCGTCGAAGACGTGGGGCCGACCTGGGGCAACGAGATCACCAACAAGGCCGCTTACGCGCTGCTGTTCTTCTTTCTCGCCATCGCCGCCTACATCACGTTGCGCTTCGAGTGGAAGATGGCGCTGGCGGCGATCGTGGCCGTCATCCACGACATCCTCGTCACCGTTGGGATCTATTCGTTGTCGGGTCTGCAGGTCAGCCCAGCCACGGTGGTCGCGTTCCTGACGATCCTGGGCTATTCCCTGTACGACACCATCGTGGTGTTCGACCGCGTCCAGGAAAACGCCAAGGGCCTGGCATCGACGGGCCGCCTCACCTACACCGACATGGTGAACCTGTCCATGAACCAGGTGCTGATGCGGTCGATCAACACCTCGCTGGTGGCCCTGATACCGATCTTGTCCATCCTGGTCATCGGCGCCCAGATCCTCGGGGCCAAGACCCTGCAGGAGTTCGGGCTCGCACTGTTCATCGGCCTGGCCAGCGGGGCCTACTCCTCGATCTTCATCGCCTCGCCGCTGCTGGCCATGATGAAGGAGCGCGAGGGACGCTATGCGACGATCCGCCAGCGGCTCACCGCCCGGGGCGAGGCCATGACCCTGCTCACGCCTGCCGCTGCCGCCGCCGCCCGGGCCGGCGGTAGCCAGCAGGGCGCCCTGGTGCGAGCGGGATCCGGAGCCGGCCGCGCCGCAGCGTCGGGTGACGGAGGAGCGCCCACCGAGGACGGAGCTTCAGCAAAATCGACCGACGGTGCCGCCCAACGGCCCGCGCCCACTCCCGCCGGGCGCCCGCGTCCGAGCTCCACCCGAGGAGGCCGGTCCTCGACCCGCCGCTCGTCGCCTCGGCCCCGAAAGAGGGGCAAGCGGCGCTAGCACACGCCTGCAGATGCTGCCTGGCGGCCCCTCCGCCGACTACTTTGGGGAAATGGAGATGGGTGTAGGCCTGATCGGGTCGAAGTAGATGATGCGCATGGTGGGCGTCGACCGGGGGATCCTGCCCTGGCACCGGCAAGCCGCGGCGCCCGCCCCCGCCGTCACACCGCTGATCAAGGCCTTCCGTTCCCGGCACCCCAAGGCGTCGACGTCGCTCGTCGTGCAGGCCTACGCCGTGGCCGAGGAGGCCCACGTCGACCAGGTACGCAATTCGGGGGAGCCCTACATCAACCACCCCCTCGCCGTGGCCACCGTCGTGGCCGAGCTGGGCCTCGACGACGTGACCATCGCGGCCGCCTTGCTGCACGACGCGGTCGAGGACACGGGACTCGCACTGGAGTCGGTGACCGAGGACTTCGGGCCGGTCGTGGCGGCGATCGTCGACGGCGTCACCAAGCTCGATCGCCTGCGGTTCGACTCCAGAGAGGCACAGCAGGCGGCCACCATGCGCAAGATGCTGGTGGCGATGGCCAAGGACTGGCGGGTCCTGATCATCAAGCTGGCCGACCGCCTGCACAACATGCGGACCCTGGCCAGCATGCCGGCGTGGAAGCAGCGCCGGACGGCCCAGGAGACGATGGACATCTACGCGCCGCTGGCCCACCGCCTGGGCATCCAGGAGATCCGCTGGCAGCTCGAGGACCTCGCCTTCGCCACGCTCCACCCCAAGCGGTATGCCGAGATCGAGCAGATGGTCGCCACCCGCTCGCCGGAGCGGGACATCTATCTGGCGCAGGTGCAGGAGTCCGTCAGGGAGCGGCTCCACGAGGTGGCCATCAAGTGCGAGGTCACGGGCCGGCCCAAACACCTGTGGAGCATCTACGAGAAGATGGTCGTCAAGGGCAAGGAGTTCGACGACATCTACGACCTGGTCGGCATCCGCGTCCTGGTCGAGTCGGAGAAGGACTGCTGGGCCGCCCTGGGAGCCATCCACGCCATCTGGAGCCCCGTGCCGGGCCGGTTCAAGGACTACATCAACACGCCGAAGTTCAACCTCTACCAGTCGCTCCACACCACGGTCGTCGGTGCCCTGGGCAAGCCGCTCGAGGTGCAGATCCGCACCAGGGAGATGCACAACCGGGCGGAGTTCGGCATCGCCGCCCACTGGGGCTACAAGGAGAAGTCGACGGCAGCGGAGATCGCATGGCTCCAGCGCATCGTCGATTGGCAGCGGGACACCCCTGATCCCACCGAGTTCCTGGAGACGCTCAAGCTCGACCTCGACCAGGACGAGGTGTACGTGTTCACCCCGAAGGGGAAGGTCCTCACCCTCCCGACGGCGGCGACGCCCATCGACTTCGCCTACGCCATCCACACCGAGGTCGGCCACCGCTGCATCGGCGCCCGGGTGAACGGGCGGCTGATCCCGCTGGACTCGGCTCTTCACTCGGGTGACACGGTCGAGATCTTCACGTCCAAGGTGCCCACGGCGGGGCCCTCGCGTGACTGGCTCAAGCTGGTCGTCACGCCCCGTGCCCGCAACAAGATCCGCCAGTGGTTCAGCCGTGAGCGGCGCGAGGATGCCATCGAGACGGGCAAGGACGAGCTGGTCAAGGCGCTCCGGCGCGAGGGCCTGCCGGTGCAGAAGCTGGCCGCCTCGGCGTCGATCAGCACGCTGGCCGAGTCCATGAACTACGCCGACCTCGACGCTCTGCATGCCGCCATCGGCGAGGGCCACGTGTCGGCCATCTCCGTGGCCCAGCGGCTGTCCCGGCAGCTGCGGGGCGGCGGCCACGACGAGCAGCTCCCCACGACGGCCCGCCCGCCCCGGCGCCCGAGCCGGCGCCAGTCCACCGGTGTCTACGTCGAGGGGTTGGACGATGTGATGATCCGCCTCTCGCGGTGTTGCACGCCGGTGCCGGGCGACGAGATCCTCGGCTTCATCACCAGAGGCCGGGGCGTGTCGGTCCACCGGGGCGACTGCGCCAACGCCATGTCGCTGTCGTCGCAGACGGGCGAGCGGCTGATCGAGGTGGAGTGGGATCGCGATGCCACTGGCGTGTTCGTGGCGTCGATCGAGGTCAAGGCGCTCGACCGGGCCCGCCTGCTCGCCGACGTGGCCAAGGTCCTGGCCGAGCACCACATCAACATCCTGTCCAGCTCCAGCCACACGGCTACGGACCGGGTGAGCCGGATGCGCTTCGAATTCGAGCTGGCCGACCCGAGCCACCTCGACTCGGTGATCGGCACGATCAAGCGGCTGGACAGCGTGTACGACGCCTATCGAATACTCCCGGGCAAGGGCGCCTGAGGCCTCACTAACCTGAGCGGTCGTGCCCCAGCAGCAAGCCTTCCAGGCTCCCGCCGGGACTCGCGACGTCCTGGCCCCGGACTCCGCCCGCTGGGAGGCCCTCGTGGTGGCGTTCGGGCGCGAGGTCGAGCGGGCCGGCTACGGCCTCGTCCTGAGTCCCATGTTCGAGGAGGTCGGGGTCTTCGTGCGCGGCATGGGAGAGGGCACCGATGTCGTGAGCAAGGAGATGTACGAATTTCGGGACAAAGGCGACCGTCACCTCGCTCTCCGTCCCGAAGGGACGGCGTCGCTCGTCCGGGCGTTCGTGCAGCTGCGACCGCCGGTGGTGTGGAAGGCGTGGTACGTCACGCCGGCGTTTCGTTACGAGCGACCCCAAGCGGGGAGATACCGCCAGCACCACCAGCTCGGCGTGGAGGCCCTCGGCACGGAGGACCCCGACCTCGATGCCGAGGTGGTGGCCCTGGCGGCGCGGTTCTTCGGGGGGCTCGGCCTCAGGCGCGTCGAGCTGAAGCTGAACTCGATGGGCGACGGCACCTGCCGTCCCGCCTACATCGAATCGCTGCGCGCCTATCTCGCAGAGCACCAGGATGAGCTCTGCGACGAGCACCGCGAGCGCTACGCCGCCAACCCACTGCGGGTGCTGGACTGCAAGGACGAGGCGTGCGTGCGGGTCACGGCCAACGCTCCGCGGTTGTCGGACGCGCTGTGCGGACCTTGCGAGGGGCACTTCGCGCGCGTCCGGTTCGGACTGGACGCCCTCGGCATTCGCTACACGATCGACCACCGCCTGGTGCGGGGCTTCGACTACTACACACGCACCGCGTTCGAGTTTGCCGCCCATGCCCTCGAGGCAGCCCAGAACGGCATCGGTGGCGGTGGGCGCTACGACGACCTGGTGCAGGCCCTGGGCGGACCTCCCACGCCCGGCATCGGCTTCGCCATCGGTATCGAGCGCTTGCTCCAGGCGTGCGACGCCGAGGGCGTGTTTCGCACGCCTACGCCATCGCTGGACGCGTTCGTGGTGGACCTGACCGACGGCGCGGCGGCGCGTGACATTACCGACGAATTACGCAGGGCCGGCCTGAGCGCTGATCGGGCGTGGGAGCGGCGCTCGGCCAAGGCCCAGCTCAGGGCGGCCGACCGGTCCGGGGCCGAGCTGGCGCTGATCGTCGGGCCCGACGAGGTGGCGGCCGGCACCGTGACCTTGCACTGGCTGAGGGTCGAGCGCGAGGAGGAACGGGTCCCACGCCACGAGGTGGCCAAGGCGGTACGGGACGCGCTCGAGCGCGCCCGATCATGAGCTCGTCGCCCGTGGACGTGGTGGCCGTGGGAGGGCGCACCGACTACTGCGGGACGCTGCGCGCTTCCGACGCCGGCCGGGACGTGCGCCTCTGCGGCTGGGTGGCCAGCCGCCGCGAGCATGGTGAGCACCTGGCGTTCGTGGACTTGCGCGACCACACCGGCGTGGTGCAGTGCGTGGTCGATCATGCGCATGATCTGCGCTCGGAGTACGTCGTCGCCGTGGCCGGCACGGTGCGTCTGCGACCGGAAGGCACCGTCAATCCGGCGCTGGCGACCGGTGAGGTCGAGGTGGGCGACTGCGAGGTCGAGATCCTGTCTGCTGCGGACCCGCCGCCGTTCCCTGTCACCGACCGCATCGACGCCGACGAGGTGTTGCGGCTCCGGCACCGGTACGTGGACCTGCGACGGGACCGTATGCAGCTCAACCTGCGACTGCGGGCCCGCGTCAACGCCGCCATCCGGACTGCGATGGAACGTCAGGGCTTCACGGAGGTGGAGACGCCGCTGCTGTGGACCCCGACACCGGAGGGGGCGCGGGAGTTCGCCGTGCCGTCGCGGCGCCAACCGGAGTCCTTCTACGTTCTCCCGCAGAGCCCCCAGATCGCCAAGCAACTCCTGATGGTCGGGGGCTTCGACCGCTACTACCAGCTGGCGCGGTGCCTGCGCGACGAGGACCTGCGGGCCGACCGCCAGTTCGAGTTCACCCAGCTGGACCTCGAGGCCTCCTTCGTAGGTCAGGAGGACGTGATCGATTTCGTCTCCCAGGCCGTCCTCGACGCCGACCATGCCGCGACCGGCCGGGAGCGTCTGGTCACCGAGCGCATGACGTGGGCGGAGGCCATGGACTGCTACGGGTCGGACAAGCCCGATCTGCGTTTCGGCATGGAGCTTGTGGACCTGGGGCCGGTCCTGGCGGAGACAGAGCTCAAGGCCCTCCGGGCTCCGGCGGTGAAGGCGTTGCGGCTGCCCGGCAAGGGGGGCCTCAGCCGCTCGCAGCTGGACGCTCTGGTGGACCGGGCCAAGGGCCTGGGGGCCAAGGGGCTGGTCTGGGCCCGGGTGGTGGCCGGCGGGGACGGCGCTGATGGCGTCGGCGCCACGACGCGGCCGCAGCTCGAGTCGCCGGTGTCGCGCTTTCTGCGCCATGAGGAGCAGGCCGGCATCGTCGCCGCCGCCGACGCCGAGCCCGGTGACCTGATCCTGGCCGTGGCCGACGAGCATCGCCAGGCGTGCACAGTGATGGGACAGTTGCGGCTCGAGCTCGGTCGACCGCCCGTCGGGGAGGGCCGCGCGCGATACGTGTGGATCGTGGACTTCCCCATGTTCGAAGGGCTCGACGAGGACGGCCGACCGGTCGCCGCCCACCATCCGTTCACCATGCCCAACCCCGAGGACCTCTCCCTGCTCGAGTCGGACCCGCTGCGCGTGCGCGCGCTCGCCTACGACCTGGTGCTCGACGGGTGGGAGCTCGGGTCCGGCAGCATCCGCGTGCACCGGGGCGACCTGCAGCGGCGTATCTTCGCCGTCCTCGGTATCAGTGACGAGCAGGCGGAGGAGCGGTTCGGGTTCCTGCTCGAAGCGTTCCGGTACGGAGCGCCGCCGCACGGGGGGTTCGCCATGGGCATCGACCGGTTCGTCGCCGTCCTGGCGGGACAGGAGAACATCCGCGAGGTGATCGCGTTCCCGAAGACCCAGTCCGGGCTCGACCCCATGACCGGCGCGCCCAAGCCGCTCGACTCCCGGGCGCTGGCCGAGCTGGGTATCCGCCCCGCCCCTCGCAAGGGCTGACGGCGTGCGCTCGTTCGAGCGCACACTCGCCGCGCTCAGTTGCCGCCGGTGGTCGAGGTGGTCGGAGGCGGCTTGGTAGTGGTCGTCGTCGAAGGTGGCGGTGGGCTCGAGGTCGGCGGTGGGTTCGAGGTCGGCGGTGGGCTCGAGGTCGGCGGTGGGCTCGACGTCGTCGGTGGACCGAAGGTCGTCGATGTGCTCGGTGCTGCGCTGTTTGCCGCGTCGCGGGGCCCTGGGCTGGTCGTCGTGGTACCGGGAGGTCGCCTGGCCGACGTCGAGGAAGGAGTGGTCGACCCCGAGAGAGCTGTCGACGTCGTCGACGTGACCGAGGACGCCGCCGACGACGGGGTGGGGAGAGCTGCCGACGCCGCTTGCGGCGCGCTGGTGGCGGGGCTCGATCCGGCAAGACGCGTGCTGTGGACCTTCTGCGCCGCGCCACCGGTCATCCCGACGCCGAGAATGAGCCCGCCCGTAACGGCGACACCAGCGACAACCATGAGCGGCACATGGAGTCGTCGGCCTTGCGCACCGGCGACGGGTGAGGGAGCGGGATCGTGTACCTCGGTCTTGGCGGCGACGAGCGCGCGTACCTCCCGGTGCACGCGCTCGGCCAGGTCGTCCCTCTGGCGTCGCGCGCCTTCCGGGATCATCGCCGACGGTCTCCTTGCGGTATCCATGGTCTCCGTGTATCGCGGTGTTTGTGCGGGATTGTTCCACGCTGACCACGTCGAGATGGAATCGAGAACCCCGCCAACCAACGGCGTTTCCGGGCTGTGATGGCGGACGCCCCAAGCGGATCACCCCGACGGGTGAGGGGTACGGTGGGGTCGACATCCCGCCCGAGGGGGGCTCGTGGCGGTGACGATCGAAGGCTTCCCGTGCCGTCACCTACGGTGACGAGATGAGCGAGCCCACGGTCGAGATGGTGCGGGGCACCCCCGCGCCTCCGTTGCGGTCGATCGTCGGTGGCTATCGCGGGTACCTGATCGACGGGCCGCCGGGTACCCATCGCGGGCTGCCCTCGCGCCATCTGACGTTCATCGTCAGCCTCGACGCGCCGGTCGACATCGCGCGCATGCCCGGTGAGGCGCAAGCACCCGGTCGGTTCCAGGCCTTCGTGGGCGGGCTGCATGCGGCCGCGGCGGAGATCCGCCACGACGGCTTCCAGCACGGCGTGTCCCTCGATCTCACGCCGCTCGGTGCTCGCACCCTGCTAGGGCTGCCGGCAGGGGAGCTGGCGTACGGGGTGGTGGACCTGGAGGACGTCCTCGGCCCCAGCGCCCGCAGCGTCGTCGACCGGCTGTGCTCGTCTCCGGGCTGGCGGGAGCGCTTCGCCGTCTTGGACGAGGTCCTGGTGCGGCGGCTGCGCGAGGGCTGTGGTCCTCCGCGCGAGGTGAGCCGCGCCTGGGAGCAGCTGGTCTCGTCGGGCGGCACCGTCGAGACCGCGGCTCTGGCGGCTGACGTCGGCTACAGCCGCCGTCACCTCGGCGAGCTGTTCCGACGCGAGCTGGGCCTTGCGCCCAAGGTGGCAGGGCGCGTCCTTCGGTTCGAGCGCTCGCGACGGCTGCTGGAGAGCTCGCCGCGACCCAGCCTGGCGACCGTGGCGGCGAGGAGCGGCTACTACGACCAGGCCCATCTCAGCCGCGAGTGGCGGGAGATCGCTGGCTGCACGCCGACTACGTGGATGGCGGAGGAGCTCCCATTCGTACAAGACGATCCTGGCGGCGTCGGCGCATACTGACGCCATGACAGCCATCACGAACAATCCGACCGTCTGGCCCGCCTTCCGGTGCCGCGACGCCAAGGGCCTGATCAAGTTCCTCGAGGACACGTTGGGGTTCGAGGAGACACTGGTCGTCGAGGAGGGCGGTGTCGTCCACCACGCCGAGCTGAAATGGCCGCTCGGGGGCGGCGTCATGCTCGGCGACGACCGGGAACCGGGGGACGAGCTCCATGCCGGGCTCCCGAAGGGACCGGTATCGATCTACGTCGTGTGTGACGACCCTGACGGGTTGTTCGAGCGAGCCCGTGCCCACGGCGCCGAGGTGCTCCAGGGACTGAAGGACGAGGACTACGGCTCCCGGGGGTTCACCATCAAAGACCCGGAGGGAAACGTGTGGACGCTCGGCACCTACCGCGGCGCGTAGGCCGCAGGGCCCAGGCCTTCGACGTCCCTGCTAAGGACAGTTCGCGGTTACCTGCCCTGAGCCGGTGTCGAGCGTGATCGTCCCTCCCTGGAAGGCGCTCTGCTGACCCGGCGGGTTCTGCACCTTGACCGTGTCCTTGATCGGATAGGCGCACTTGCTCTTCTCCCAGCCCAGGCTGGCCCATGTGGACCGGATCAATCCGTGCACCTCGTGGGCGCCGCTGGTCGGGCTCCAGTAGATCGACCCGTCCACGTTTGCGAGGCTGTGGGTCGAGGAGAAGTTGTTGAACCGGCCAACTTTGCTCGGCGTCACCTCCTCGTCCGCGACCGGATATCCCAGCACGCTGCGCTCCCGGCCCAGGGAGGCCCACTCGGCGCGGATCTGGCCCTGGATCTCTGCCGCTCCGGTCGTCGATGTCCAGTAGATCGACCCCGCCTTCGAGAAGTCGTTGTACCGTCCGATCTTGTCGGGAGTGACGCGCTGATCGGTCGTCGGGTAGCCGAGGACGCCGGCCTCCCAGCGCAGGGAGGCCCACTTGGCCCGGATGGCGCCGTGGACCTCGTGGGCACCGGTGGCCCGCGTCCAGTAGATCGAGCCAGCCAGCGAGAAGTGGTTGTAGCGACCGATCCTGTCGGGAGTCCCGGTCTCGTCGGTTAGGGGGTAACCGAGGACGCTGCGCTCCCAGCCGAGGGAAGCCCACCTGGCCCGGATGGCGCCGTGGATCGACCACGCGCCGGTGGCGGGTGTCCAGTAGATCGACCAGCCGTTGGCGAAGTGGTTGTACCGTCCGATGCCGTCGGGCGTGGTGGTCTCGTCGGTGAGAGGTCCGCCGAGCACGTAGCCGCCTCCGAGCGCCAGGTACTTGTCGCGGATGGCGCCACAGACCTGGTGGCCTCCCTGGGGTCCATCCCACACCGTGCAGCTCGAGTTGTCGCTGGGGCCGGCGGCGTTGATGTAGTCGAGCATGGCCTGGCCGGCGCCGAAGGGGCCCGGCGGGTAGAACCCGATCTCGATGTGCGGTCCGGTGGAGATGCCGACGATGCCGTAGCCCACCTCGGTGATCTGCTGACCGCTGGCGACGTGGTCGCCCACGTTGACCAGGTCGGGGCCGGCGTGGCCGTAGTACACGGTCTGGCCGGCAAGGGGGCCGTCATCGAGGTGCAGCGCCGGTGCCCAGGGCCCGAACCCGTCGAGGGTCGGACCCCCCTCGGCCACGATCTCGCCGTCTCCCATGGCGCACTCCGGTGTGCCACCAGGGGCGGCGTAGTCCACGCCTTGGTCGACTGTGCCGTTGACCAGGTAGCCGGCCGGCAGGGGCATACCCCAGCCGTTGTAGCCCCCGATGCTGCCGAGGGCGCAGGGTGACCCGACGGAGGCCAGCTTGGCCTTGATGGGCGAATGAGTGTTGCTGCCGCCTAATTGGGGATGGGTTGCTGCCGCTTGGGTGAGGGCGAGCTCGCCCAGGGTAACTCCGGTGATGCCCCCTATCACCATCACTACGGTGAGACCTATTGCCGCGGCCGCGCCACCCCGGGCGCGAGGAAATACTCGCATACGCCCACTCCGCCCCTTTTTTTGTCGACCCCCATACCCCGCGAGTGAAGAAAGGATTCACAGGGATTTACGGATACGGTAAAGCAATTGCGGCATTGGCAATGCCCAGTTCGTCCAAATTTGTCCGGGGCTGACACAGATGTCAGCGCGCGATCGTCGATGTTTCTCGCGCGCGTGATTGCGGGATTCCTTACGGGGATCGAGGCCGTGTCGATCGCTTTGCTGGCTACGACCGGCGGTTACCGTTGTCCATTGACCGCGCGGATGACCTCGTTGATAGCCGCCGTACCCTGGTTTGCCTCATATATCAATCGGGAAGCGGCGGCGGGCTGGCTCCCGCCGAAGGCGGCCGTACAATCGCGGGCGAGCTGACTGAGCTGGGTCAGCGCCGTGTGGAGACGTGCCGCCGTGGCGGCGTCAGGCGGGGGCGGTGCCGACTGCGCTGCCTGTGTGCTGGCACCCAGTTGACTGCAGAGCAGCTTCTCCTGGTCGATGCTGCCCGCGCCGGCGAGGAGATGGCTCGCCTCGTTGCTGAGCATCTGCAAGCTGGCCAGGTTCGCCGTACCCCACGCCTGCAAGGCCTTGGATGCGGGCGACGTGGACGCGTTCGCACGCGTCGTGGTCGTGGTGGAGCCGTTCACGTTCGCTCCACAGCTGGCAGGAGCGCAGGGGTTGGCTCCGGCCGGGGCGGCTGACGGTGGAGTGGTCGTGTGCTGACTCGAGGTGCCGTGGCTGGCGCTGCAGGCGGCGAGAGCCAAGCCGGCGCTGACCACCGCCGTCAGCCATCGCTGCGTTCCCACCGTTTCCCCCTTGTACTCCGCCGGTCAAGGCACTTCTGTTCCGATCCGGTCACGGGCCGAGCTTGCTGGCTTGGTAGGTGTACTCGTGGAGCTCGGCCAGCTTGGCACCCGGCAGGGTGACCGGCTGGCCGCCGGCGTCGCGATACTCGACCTGGGTCACCGGACCCACACCGAAGTATGCCTTGGTGGCGACGAGATAACCGGCAACTCGCGCGTTGGCCACGTGGGAGAGGTCGGTGGTGCTCGTCGGCACCCGGTGCAGCTGCTGGGGGAGATGACCGATCACGTAGCGCACGACGGTGGCGGCGTGCTGGGCGCCCAGGACGCTGTCGTCAGCCTGGGGAGGCCACGGCGTGTCGGAGATGCCCCGAACGATGAGCCACGGCACCTCGAGCTGGGCGTTGCTGAACGCGAACCCGCTGCCCTCGTTCTCCTCTGCGTCGGTCTGGTACAGAAAAGTTCTGCGCCGCGATCCACGACAGCGGCTCGGTCCACACGTCGGCCTGGCCGATGACCCCGCTCACCACCCTGTTCACGACGCTCCCGCCCGGTTGGGGGGTCCCCGTGGCAGTCGTCAGCGGCGTGGGCGCCAGCGCCGGCCCGGCGGCCTGGGCCACGGTGAGCGCGTCGTGCGACCCCGGGAGGGCGTCGACGAACGCCCACTTGGCATCCGACGCCGAGGGCCCTGACCCATAGGTCTGAGCATTGTTGGGATCGGGGTATGGACGGGAGACGTGGTCGATGACCGTCCCGGCGATGTCCGAGTGCTCCGTCAGATGGATCTCGATCCCGTAGTAGGGGCTCTGGTACCCGCCCTGCTGGAAGTGGATGGACGACTTGTCGACGACGTAGCCGCTCAGGACCACGTCTCCGACGTTGATGGCGGCGTTCTGGGCACCGGCGGTGCCGGACAGCAGCGCCAGCCGCGGATGAAAGTTGGTGTCGAGCAGATAGGTGGCCAGCTCGGCGCTCTCGTCGATCTCCCCGCTCCCGACGTCCACGACGGCGACACCATCGATGGTGCCGATCCAGAACCGGTACCCGTCGATCACCTGGGAGCGCTGGACGCGCATGGCCGCCAGCACTGGCGCCTGCTCCGGGGGCGCGGGGTCGACCACTCCGATGGGCGCTGCCGATGGCTGACTCCCCTGGTGGGTGGGAGCGCCCGAGCCGCCGCTCGTGCAGCCGATGATGCCTACGAGAGAGAGCACGAGCACGAAGAGAGCCAGCCGTCGCGCCGTAGGCGAGCAGGGCAACGTTGTCCGACTGCTCGCGAGGGTACGCCGCCCGGCCGGACGCTAACCGGCGCCCGTGTCGGAGGCGTTCAGTCGTGTGTTCGCCTCGTCGAACAGTGCTTGCAGCCGGGCGCCGTCAGCCGGGCCCTCCTCGAGGGTCTGTGCGTCCCACAGGCTCCGAGGTACGCCAAAGTAGTCGCCCCCATAGATGTGGATGGAGCCAGTGAAATCGTGCTGGCGCGGGTTGGTCACCGAGTGGATGACGTCGTCGCCGAGCACGAGGGTGTCGCGCGTGCGCAGCTCGCGGCCGCCGGATACCAGAATGGCTTCCTCGGCCCGCTGATAGAAGGTGTTGTCCTCACCCCCGCCGTAGATGCCGATGACCGCCCACATCCGGTGGTCGTGGGGCGGGATCCGCATCCCCGGCGCCCACACCACCTTGAGGATGGTGAGATCCGGCGACCGGTGGATGGGCGTCAGCTCGGCTCGCGCTGCAGGCAGGGCCGCTTCGACGTCGCCCGGTGCCGCCACCGCCCGAGCCAGGACCTCCTTGACCGCGACCTGCGGGCTCGGTTCGGCGAGGGAGCTCGTACAGTCTGCGATGAGCTCGTCCGTGTCCAGCACGCGCGCCTCCCCTGCTCGTCTGCCTTCGAGGCTACGCCTCCCGGACGCTCGGGGCTGGGCGTGGCGGCGCGATGCGCCGCTACGTTAGTGATCGACGCTGACTGTGCATGGTCGGACGGGTCCAGCGGGGGTGACGGCATCAGGGACATGGGGACGGGTACGGCGTGAGCGGTTGGGAGATGGCAGGTGTGGCGGGTGGTATCGCCGCGGCCGTGACGGTGACCGTCGTCCTCGCCCGCCTCGCCGCGGCCGTCGCCAGTCTCGATCGGACGTCCCGCCAGCTAGTGCGTGCCATCGACGACGTCCGCCACGACGCGCGGGCAGGTATGAACCGATCCGGAGCGGCGGAGCTCGACGGGATTGGCGGCGACGGGCTGCATCCGGCGCCATCCTCGGGTGCGAAAGCCCGCGCGCAGTTGGGCCTGGGGTCGTTCGATCTCGGTCTGGTGAGCCCGGTGATCAAGGCGAGGGCCCTGGGGCGGGGTACGAGCGAGGCGGCGCGCCAGTTCCGTCAGCGGAGGGAGCGCTAGGTGTTCAAGCGACTGTTCTGGCTGGCGATGGGCGCCGGGCTCGGCTTCGGGATGTCCTTCTGGATCATGCGGGTCGTGCGGGAGACGGTCGAGCGCTACTCGCCCCACCGGATCTCGTCCGACCTTGGCCAGGCGGCTCGCGACGTGGGGTTCGACGTGCGCCAGGCCGTCGCCGAGGGACGCCAGGCGATGCGCCAGCACGAGGCCGACCTCCGAGCCCAGGTGGCGACCCGGCAGGTCCGCCGCTGACGGACCAGGGTGCGGGGCCCTGGGCGACGTAACGGACAGCCCTGGTGCGGTGGTCGCCGCCGTGCACGGCACACTGGCGGCGTAAGCGCCCGACGATCCAAGACGTCGAGATGCGGCCGGTAGGCTTTCGGTCCGGCATGGAGACGAAGGGCGCTATGGAGCCGCGGCAGTTGGCCCCGGCCGGGGTTCTGGACCGGGCGCGCATCGCCGAGGCCCCCGACCTGGTCCGCACCACCCTCGAGCTGCCATGAGGGTCGTGGGTATCGACCTCGGTGAGCGGCGCGTCGGGGTCGCGGTGAGCGACGGCGAGGGCACCGTGGCCTCGCCCTACGGTGTGATCGAGCGCTCGGGCGATCGGGCTCGGGATCACGCCGAGATCGCCAGGATCGTGGCCGAGGTGGGAGGAGGGACCGTCGTTGTCGGCCTGCCGCTGTCGCTCGACGGCACCGAAGGACCGGCGGCGGGTGAGGCCCGAGCCGAGGTCGAGCATCTCGCCGCCGCGGTCGGCGTGCCGGTGGAGACCCACGACGAGCGCCTGACGTCGGTGAGCGCAGGGCGCTCCCTCGCTCGATCGGGTCTGCCGCGTGGGGCGCGCCGCACCGCCAGACGGGGCTCGCTGGACAAGGTCGCAGCGGCCATCATGCTCCAGTCCTGGCTGGACGCCCACGCTGCCCGTGGCTCCTCCCGGACAACCGATGAGTGATGGCGACCTCCCCGCGCGAGGGGATTCATCAGAGGAAGCGGAGGCACCCGCTCGGGACTGGCGTCAGGCACCGCGCCGGGCCGCGCCTCCCGACGAGGGCGCCGTGGCCACCGCGGTCGAAGACGACGGAGGCGTGGAATGGGTGAAGCGGCGGCGCAGGCTGTCGTCCACCCAGCGGATCGTGCTGGCCTGCGTGGCCGGCGCCCTTCTCCTGCTGGCAGGGGCGGCCATCTGGATCGACTTCCAGGTCAACCCCCCGGGTGGCCCAGGGCGGGCGGTCACTGTCAACCTGCCGGCGGGCAGCTCGTACTCGGCCATGGCCGACACCCTGGCTCGCAACGGCGTGATCAGCACGCCGACGCTGTTTCGCCTGTACGTCCGCATTCACGGAGCCGGCGCCGTGCAGGCCGGTAGCTACACGCTCCATCGACACGACTCCTATGGCGCCGTCGTCGACGCTCTCGGGAACGGCCCGACCGCCGATCGCATCGTGATCCCGAGCGGCGCCACTCTAGGGGACGTGGCGACGCGGGTCGGGCGCCTGCCCGGTCACTCGGCGTCCGCCTTTCTGGCCGCCGCCAACAGCGGACAGGTCCGATCGGCGTTCTCGCCCCCCGGCAGCACCAGCCTGGAGGGGCTGATCCAGCCGGCCACCTACTCCTTCCAGCCCAGCACCAACGACCTGACGATCCTCGGCCAGATGGTCACGGCCTTCGACAACAAGGCCAACGGGATGGGGATCGCCGACCAGGCGGCGCGGCTCAAGGTGACGCCCTACGACGCGCTCATCGTGGCGTCGATCGTCGAGCGTGAGGCCAAGACGCCGGACGACGAGGGCCGCGTGGCGCAGGTCGTCTACAACCGACTGGCGAAGGGGATGCCGCTCCAGCTCGACTCCACCGTTGTCTACGCCCTCGGCGGGCACGTCAGCACCCTGAGCAAGCCCGACTTCGCCATCGCCTCGCCCTACAACACGTATCGGGTGGCCGGCCTGCCACCGACGCCGATCGCCAACCCGGCGGACGCGGCGCTGACTGCGGCCCTCAATCCGACGCCCGGGCCGTGGCTGTACTTCGTCGTGGTGTCGCCCGACGGGACGGAGGCGTTCTCCACCACGCTGGCCGAGCAGAACGCCAACATCGCCCTGGCCCACCAGCGCGGCCTGGGCTGACGAGGGTGGTCTGGCCGACCGGTTCCACCCGCTTGGCGGGGGTGATCGGGGACCCCGTGCGCCACTCCCTCTCGCCGGTCCTGCACAACGCCGCCTTCTCCGCGCTGGGCCTCGACTGGGCGTATCTCGCCTTCCCGGTGCCCGCCGGCCGGGCTCGAGAGGCACTGGTGGGAGCGACGGCCCTTGGTGTCGAGGGCCTGTCCGTGACCATGCCGCACAAGACGCCCGTCGCCGAGGCGTTGGCGCGGTGCTCCCCGACGGCGGCGACCCTCCGGGCGGTGAACACCGTCGTGCGGCGGCAGGACGAACTGGTGGGGGAGAGCACCGACGGGCAGGGCTTCATCGACGCGCTGCGGTCGGAGCCGGGCCTGGACCCGTCGGGACGTCGGTGTCTGGTCGTCGGCGCGGGAGGAGCCGCCCGAGCCGTGGTACTGGCACTGGCCCAGGCGGGCGCCCGCGAGGTGGTGGTTGTCAACCGCACGCCTGAACGGGGCCGAGCCGCCGCTGCCCTGGCCGGCGTCGTGGGCCGCGTCGGTCGGCCGGCGGAGATCGAGGAAATGGATCTCGTGGTCAACGCCACGCCCGTGGGAATGGGGAACGACGATCGGGGGGACCGGCCGCCGGCGCCGACCGCCGACGACCCGCGCCACGCCGGCGCGGCGTCGCCGCTGCTGGACGCCACCCGGCTGGGTCCCGGTCAGGTCCTCGTGGACCTCGTGTACCACCCGACCACCACGCCTCTGCTGGAGATGGCGCGGCACCGCGGGGCCAGCGCCGTCAACGGGGTGGGCATGCTCGTGCACCAGGCTGCGCTCTCCTTCACGCTCTGGACCGGTGAGGACGCGCCGGTCGCGGCGATGCGCACCGCCGTCGCCGAGGTCCTCCAGAGCGCCTGAGCTACTGGTCGGCCGGCGCCACGATCCCCTCCCGCTGGAGCCGGGCGGTGATCCGCCCTCGCAGGGCTCGGGTCACCGCGTCCTTGTCCGAGGTCGTCGTCCTGACGGCCACGCGGATGGTGATCGACTCGTGGTCCATCGAGTCGACCCCCCACACCTCCGGTGGACCCAGGCACATCGACGACCAGGAAGGGTCGGAGGTGACCGCCGAGACCTCGTCGGTGATCGCAGGCGTGGCCCGGTCCACCTCGGTGTCGTAGGGCACGACGATGTCGACGATGGCGCGCGCCCACTGGATCGATGAGTTCCCGACCCGGCGGATCTCGCCGTTCGGGAGGTACCAGACGGTGCCGTCGACGGCCCGCAGCCGCGTGACCCGCAGGTTGACCTCCTCGACGGTCCCCCGCGTGTCACCGACCGCGATGGCGTCGCCGACTCCGTACTGGTCCTCGGCGATGATGAAGAAGCCGGACAAGAAGTCGCGCACGAGGCTCTGGGCCCCGAACCCCAGGGCGGCGCCGATGACCGTGGCGCCGGCGAGAATGGGCGTGAGGTTGATCCCGAGTGCGCCGAGGATCATGAGGCCGGCGATGGTCCACACCACGGCGCGCCAGAGACTGGTGATGAGTGCGCCGATGGTCTCGACCCGCAGCGAGGCCCGAGGGGAGACGGCCTCGAGTCGGGTCCGGGTGCTGAGGGAGCGCAGCGTCCGCCTGGCCACCTTGGCGCCGAGCCGGGACAGCAGCCAGGCGACGAGGACGATGAGGATTATCTCGAGCGGGCGCAGGACGACGAACTGGACGGTACGAGCGACGAACTCGCTGGCCCCGTACTGGCGGAGGAGATCGTGGATGTAGCCCGTGTCGTTCTGGTTGGTGATGACGACGGGTGTGGTTGCAGCGAAGATCACAACTGGCATCCTTGCCGACGGGGCGGGGCCGGGCGCCAGCCGCCAGCGCCGGACGAGCCGAGGGAGCGGGGGACGGCAGCCGGAGCCACCGGCTGGGAGCCGGGGTGGCTTGCGTCGCCCCTGGGGCTCCTTCAGAATCGATGCGGCCCACGATAGCGGCGGTCGTGGCGAGGAGGTGATGGTGGCTCTACGTGTCCTGGACCAACCGACCCGGGCCAGGAGCCGCACGACCATGTTCCAGCACGTGGACGTGGTGCTCACCTTCGCCACGTTGGCGATCGCCGCCATGGGCGTGCTGATGGTGTACTCCGCCACCAGAGGCAAGCTGGAGCTGGCGGGCGCCGACCCTCGCTACTACCTCAAGAAGCAGCTGATCTACGCCATCATCGGCTTGGCCGTCCTGGTCGCCGTCGTGCTGATCGACTACCACCACTTCGAGATACTGGGAGCGATCGCCTACGGGGCCGTCTTGCTGGGTCTGCTGGCGGTCCTGAGCCCGATCGGAAGCACCGCCCTCGGAGCGGCGCGGTGGATCCAACTGGGCTCGTTCCAGCTGCAGCCGTCGGCATTCGCAACCCTGGCCCTCATCCTGGCTACAGCCGCGTTCCTACGAAGACACCAAGGCGCCATCAGGCTGCGCCACGTCATCGTCCTGCTGATCCTGGCGGGGGTCCCGATCTTCCTCGTGTACAAGCAGCCGGACCTGGGCACGGCCATCGTCATGGCCGTCGTGCTGCTGGTCATGATGGTGATAGCAGGCGTGAAGGGCCGGTACCTGACGGCCCTCGCGCTGCTGGCGGTGCTCGGCATCGTCGGCGTCGTCCAGCTCGGCGTGCTCAAGCAGTACCAGGTAGATCGGCTCACCTCGTTCGTCCACCAGACGCCGAACGGGCAGACGATCACCGCCGCCCCCGGTTCGACCTCCAGCAGCAACCAGAAGTCGACCTACAACCTGGCCCAGTCGAAGATCGCCATCGGCTCCGGCGGTACCAGCGGCAAGGGGCTGTTCAACGGCTCCCAGACCAACCTCAACTACGTGCCCGAGCAGCAGACCGACTTCATTTTCACCGCCGTCGGCGAGCAGCTGGGCTTCGTCGGTGCCGCTGCCCTTCTCGCCCTGTTCGGGGTCGTGGTCTGGCGGATCCTCCGCATCGCCCAGACGGCCCGGGACTCCCTCGGCATGCTGCTGTGCGGCGGTGTCCTGGGACTTATCGGCCTCTCGGTGTTCCAGAACGCCGGCATGACGATGGGTATCATGCCGATCACGGGTATCCCATTGCCTTTCATGAGCTATGGAGGCTCGGCGACCATCGCCTTCTTCGCCGCCATCGGGATCGTGCTCAACGTGGGCATGCGGCGCTTCCGCTGAGGGCGGCGATGGCTGGCGAGGGGGGCCCCGCACCCGCCGAGTCGCTTCAGGGCCCTGGCAGTGGATCTGGGGGGCCCTCCGAGCCCGGGGACGGGCGTCCGCCGGATCGACAGCACGACGCGCAAGGTGACCAACGGCCCGGACCCGAGGACTCGGGCTCCGAGACCGAGGCGAGCGCAGGAGCTCCACAGGGTTCCGCGGAGCGGCCTGCCGAGCACGGTGCCGAGGGAGCCAAGGCCGAGATTGTGCACGGCGCCCACGAGGAAGGTGCGCGGGAGGAAGGGGAGCCGGCCTGGCCGCCACCGACCGAGGAGGGTTCCGTCGAGCCCGCCCCGATGCGCCAGGTGGCGTTCATGGGCGTGGGCCTCGAACTGCCGAGCACCAGCCCCTCTGTCGTGCTGCACGAGATCGACCCTCCCCGGCGCGAGCTGCGGATCACCATCGCCCAGCCCGAGGGGGTCGCACTGGCCTACGCCTGGCGGGGCATCGCCACGCCACGGCCGCTGACGCACGACCTCTTCACCACGATCCTCCAGCGGTTCGGTCTCCAGCTCGACGCCGTTCGGGTCGTCGGCGTCGACGGCCCGGTCTTCTACGCCGAGCTGGCGCTCTCGGGGCCCAGCGGATCGCACACGATCGAGTGCCGGCCGTCCGACGCCCTCGCCCTCGCCCTCCGCCAACCGCTGGCAGTCCCGATCATGGTGGCGGAGGAGGTCCTCGCCACCGCCGGGACCTTCCAGGCGTAGAGGCGTCGCCGCCCCGCCGCCGGCCGTGTCTCAGCCGACGGCGACCGCGACCCGGTTCTCCGCCTGCGGAGGCACGGCCTGCTCGACGTTCTCGTCCGACACCCTCATGAGGAGAGCGATCAGCACGTAGTTGGCGAGGAGCGACGAACCGCCGTAGGCGACGAAGGGCAGGGTGACGCCGGTGAGCGGGAGCAGGCGCACCACGCCCGCCATGATGAAGAAGGCCTGGAAGCCGATGGCCGCCGTGATCCCTGCGGCGAGGAGCTTGGGGAAGTCGGACTTGGCTCCCAGAGCGGTGCGCAGGGAGGTGCCGACGAGCACGAGGAACGCCATGACGATGCCGACCGTGCCGAGCAGACCCATCTCCTCGCCGATGGCGGCGAAGATGAAGTCGCTGGACGCCACCGGGATGAGCGTCGGATGGCCCAGACCGAGACCGGAACCGACCAGCCCCCCCGAGCCGAGGCCGTACTGGCTCTGCACCACCTGGTAACCGATGCCGTTTGCGTACTTCCACGGGTCCAGCCAGACGGTGATGCGGTCGTGGACATGACCGAAGAGATGGGCGGCGAGGAAGGCGCCGATCACGAAGAGCACCGCCCCGACGACGAGGTACGTCACGCGCCCTGTGGCCATCCACAGCATCGAGATGAACAGCACGAAGATGAGCAACGAGAAGCCGACGTCGCGCTCGGCCGTCATGACGAGCAAGGAGAATCCCCACGCAAGGACGACAGGACCGAACGGACGAGGGTCGGTGAACAGCCGGTTGCCGATGCGGACCGTCGGCAGCGTGAGGAGCTCGCGCTTCTCCACGAAGTAGGACGCGAAGAAGATGATGAGCGCGATCTTCGCCAGTTCGACGGGCTGGAAGGTGACGGGCCCGAGCCGTACCCACAGACGCGCCCCGTTGATGTTCTGTCCGAGCTTGGGGGCGAGCGGGAGGAGGAGGAGGGCCAACCCGGCGAACGCCACGAGGTACCGGTAGCGGGCGAGATCCCGCGAGTGGCGGATCACGACGAGGGTGAGCACGTACACGGCCACGCCGACCAGGGTCCACACCGCCTGGAGTCCGGCCAGCTTGTAGTTGAGGCGGGCGATGACGACGTAGCCGAGCCCGTTGAGTAGGAACGCGACCGGCAGGATCACAGGCGTGGCGTCGGGGACCAGCCACCTGTTGGCCACGTGGGCGACCAGGGCCAGCCCGAAGATGACGCCGAGGAAGGGACCGATGTTGGCGGGTATGGACGCGGTCTTGCCCAACGAGGCCAGGACGTACGCGAAGCCCACGACCATGCCCCCGAGGATCAACAGCCCCAGCTCGGTCCGCCGCCTGGACGTGACCGCTCGGCGTCTCGGTGTCACCGGCACGGAAGCCTACCGCCCGGCCTGGTAGGGCCTGGTGCAGCGGTCATTCATACGTTCGGGGGAGCCAACCGGGGAAGACGTCCGGCTGGTCGCCGCTCACGGTCATACGAAATTGGGCGGGCCGCTTCTCCAGAAATGCGCCCACTCCCTCGTGGGCGTCCCGGGACCGCCCCATCTCGGCCATGGCGCGGGAGTCCACCCTGTGTGCCTCCATCGGATGGTCCGCGCCGAGCATGCGCCACAGCATGCGCCGGGACAGCGCCACCGAGACTGCCGAGCTGCTCTCGGAGATGTCCGAGGCCAAGCGGCGGGCGGCCGGGAGCAGGTCGTCGTGGGGTACGACCTCGCGCACGAGCCCGGCGGCGGCGGCCTCTTCGGCCGGAAAGACCCGACCGCTGAGGACCCACTCGAGGGAGGTGCTGATGCCCACCACGCGAGGAAGGAACCAGCTCGAGCACGCCTCGGGGACGACGCCGCGCCGGGTGAACACGAATCCCATGCGCGCCCGGTCCGACGCCAGGCGGAAGTCCATGGGGAGGGTCATCGTGATGCCGACACCGACTGCCGGCCCGTTGATGGCGGCGATCACGGGCTTGGTCGAGTCGAAGATGCGCAGGGCGAGAATCCCACCACCGTCGCGAGGAGGCGGCCGTCCCGCGACGGCGCGCGCCGCCGACTCGGGTAGATCGAAGGCGGTGGCGCCGGCGGACAGGTCGGCCCCGGCGCAGAAGGCCCTGCCTCTGCCGGTCACGACCACGACGCGCACCGCGTCGTCGGCGTCGGCACGATCGAAGGCGTCGAGCAGCTCGCGCAGCACGGTGACGGTGAAGGCGTTGAGGTGGTCGGGGCGATCCAGGGTGAGGGTCAGGAGTCCATCTTCGAGCTCGTACGCGATCTGCTCGTAGCCCATCTCGTCGCTCCTTCGTCCCGGGCTGTCGGCACCATCGGCCGGCTAACCTGGCGCCATGGCGGTGAATACCGGCCACATCCTGTCAGGAGGGGATGAGGAGTCGGCCGGCGGGGAGCTCGACCCTCAGGATCCCGCCGTCCGTTACCTCAACCGGGAGCTCTCCGAGCTCGATTTCAACGCGCGCCTGCTCGACCTGGCCGAGAGCGCCGACGTGCCTTTGCTGGAGCGAGTCAAGTTCTTGGCCATCTTCAGCGAGCGGCTGGACGAGTTCTTCCAGGTGCGCGTGGCGGGGCTCAAGGACCAGGTGGCGGCGGGGCTGGTGTCGCGTTCGCCCGACGGCCGCAGCCCCGCCGAGCAGCTTCGGGCCATCCGACCCAAGCTCGAGCAGATGGTCGCTCGCCTCAGCGCCATCTTCCTCGGCGAGATCGTTCCCGCCCTCGATGACGCCGGGCTCCACCTCTCCAGCTGGGACGCCCTCGCCGACGACGACCGAAAGCACCTCGACGAGGTCTTCGAGCGGCTCGTCTTCCCGGTGCCGACCCCGCTGGCGGTCGACCCGGGGCATCCCTTCCCGTACATCTCGAATCTCTCGCTCAACCTCGCCGTGATGGTCTGCGATCCGGTCACGGGCGACCAGCGCTTCGCTCGGGTCAAGGTGCCGCCGCTGCTGCCCCGGTTCCTCGTCCTGCCCAGCGGGGACCGGTTCGTGGCCCTCGAAGAGGTGATCGCCGCCCACCTCGACGCGCTGTTCCCCGACATGGAGATCGGCGCCCACTACCCGTTCCGGGTGACCCGCAACGCCGACCTCACGCTCGAAGAGGGGGAGGCCGACGATCTGCTGGTCGCGGTCGAGATGGAGCTCAGGCGGCGACGCTTCGGCCGGGCCGTGAGGCTGGAGCTCGACGCGGGGGCCGGGTCGGAGGTGGCCGAGCTGCTGGCCCGGGAGCTGGAGATCGGCCCCGACGACGTCTACCGCGTCGAAGGACCCCTCGGCCTCGAGGGGCTGTGGGCGGTGCACGCCCTCGAGCGGCACGATCTCCACGACCCGGCCTGGGCTCCCATGACGCAGCCCCGGCTGGCCACGGCGGGGGACGAGGCCGTCGACCTCTTCGCCGTGATCCGCGAGCGGGACGTGCTCGTCCAACACCCCTACGACTCGTTCTCCACCTCGGTCGAGGCCTTCATCGCGCAGGCCGCCGATGACCCGAACGTGCTCGCCATCAAAGCGACGCTGTACCGCACCTCGGGCGACAGCCCCATCGTCCACAGTCTCATCCGGGCCTCCGAGCAGGGCACCCAGGTCGCCGCGCTGGTGGAGCTCAAGGCCCGTTTCGACGAGCAGGCCAACATCGCCTGGGCCAAGGCCCTGGAAGAGGCGGGCGTGCACGTGGTCTACGGCCTGGTGGGGCTCAAGACCCACTCCAAGACCGCCTTGGTCGTGCGCCAGGAGGGCGATGGCGTCGTCCGTCGTTACTGCCACGTGGGCACGGGCAACTACAACTCCAAGACAGCCCGGCTGTACGAGGACCTCGGGGTGCTGTCCGCCGACCCCGAGCTCGGGGCCGACCTGACCGACCTGTTCAACTTCCTCACGGGCTACAGCCGCCGCTCGACGTACCGGCGGCTGATCCTGGCGCCGGTGGCCATGCGGGCCAGGATCATCGAGCTCATCGAGGAGGAGGCGGCCGCCGGTCCGGCGGGGCGCATCGTGATGAAGGTGAACGGACTGGACGATCCAGCGATCATCGACGCCCTCTATGCCGCATCCGCAGCTGGTGTGCCGATAGATCTCATGGTCCGGGCCATCTGCTGCCTGCGCCCTGGCGTACCCGGCCTGTCGGACACGATCCGCGTTCGCTCGATCGTGGGCCGCTTTCTCGAGCACTCGCGGATCTTCAGCTTCGGGGGAGTGGGCGAGCGCCCGGAGACGATGCTCATCGGGTCGGCGGACTTGCGGCGGCGCAACCTCGACCGGCGCATCGAGGCGACCGTGCCGGTCAGCGACCCCGAGCTGCGCGGGCGGCTGCGAGAGGTCCTGGAGCTGCTTCTGGCTGACGACGTGCAGGCCTGGACGCTCGGCCCCGACGGCTGGTGGTCGAGGGTGCCGACCGAGACCGGGATCAGCACTCAGCGGAGCCTGATGGCGGCGGCTCTGGAACGTGCCCAACGGCGGAGGGAACCGGACAAGTTGGCGTCGGCGCCGCGGACGTAGCGTCGATGGCCGTCGAGCGGGAGATCAAGCTGGCGGCTTCCCCGCACTTCACCCTGCCCGATCTGACCGAAGCGATCCCGGACGCGGTGGTGACCGCCATTCCGCCCCGTCGACTGCGCGCCGCCTACTGGGACACGCCCGACCTGCGCCTGGCCCGTTCCGGCGTCAGCCTGCGGTACAGGGTCGAGGAGGGCGAGGACAGCAGTGGCGGGCGGTGGACACTGAAGCTGCCCGGCGGTTCCCGGTCGTCGACGCTCACCAGGCGAGAGCTCGACTTCGAGGGCGCCTCGGCTTCGGTGCCGGTGGCGGTGGCGCGATTGGTCACGGCCTACGTTCGCAGCTCCACGCTGAGGCGGGTGGCCCGCCTCGACAGCCAACGCACGCGGCACCAGGTGGCCGATGTCGACGGCCGTCCGCTGGCGGAGATCGACGACGACGTGGTCTCGGTCATGGACGGGCGGCGGGTACTGGCCCGGTTCCGGGAGGTCGAGGTCGAGCTGGCGCCGGACGCGCCCCAATGGGTAGCCGAAGAGGTGGCGAAGCGCCTGCGCGAAGCGGGAGCCGAGGATCCGGTCCCGCTGCCGAAGGTCGTGCGCGCGCTCGGTCCGCCTGCCCAGGCACCTCCTGACGGTCACGTCGAGCCACCAGGCGACGGTGCCATCGCGGGCGCCATGGTCCGAGCCGCGCTGGCCTCGGGTCTGCACCGCCTGGTGACCCACGACCCCGGTGTACGCCTCGACGAGGATCCCGAGGAGGTCCACCAGGCCCGAGTGGCCACCCGGCGGCTCCGTTCCGACCTGCGCACCTTCCAGACGCTGGTCGACCCCGAATGGGCCGACCGGCTGCGCCAGGAGCTCGGCTGGCTGGCCGGGCCGCTGGGAGAGGTTCGCGACGCCGATGTGCTCCTCGATCGCCTCCGGACCGAGACCGGTCGCATGCCGGCGCAGGACCGTCCCCCGGTGGACGCCCTCATGGACCGGTTGACGTCGTCCCGTGACCGGTCGCTCGAGACCCTGTTCGAAGCGCTCGACAGCGAGCGCTACGTGTCCCTGCTCGACGCGCTCGTCGACGGCGTGGCGAATCCCCGGCTCACTGCCGACGCCGAGAAGCCCGCCGAAGACGTCGCCGCGGCACTGGTCGGCAAGGCCTGGCGCAAGCTCAAGAGGTCGGTCGCCGAGCTCGGGGGCGAGCCCGCCGACGAGCAGCTCCACCGCGTCCGCATCATGGCCAAGCGGTGCCGGTACGCAGCCGAGGCCGTGATCGGGGTCGAGGGCCGGCCGGCCAAGCGGTTCGCCGCTGCCGTCGCCGGGCTCCAGGACGTGCTCGGCCGGCTTCAGGACGCGGTGGTCGCCACGAGCTGGTTGCGCGCCGGCATCACGAAGGACACCTCGATCGCCGAGGCCGTCGCCATCGGCGAGCTGCTCGGCTTCGCCGCCGTGGCGTCCGAAGAGTCGCGGCGGCAGTGGCCAGAGGCTTGGGGCGCAGCACATCGCAAGTCGCTGCGGTCGTGGCTGGCCTGAGCCGTCCGGTGCCGGAGCCGGACGACACACCGGGCGCCGGAGGCCGCCCCGCCGATGCCGAACCAGTTGTCCTCGCCGCCGGCGGTGTCGTCTGGCGGCAGGGCGAGGGCGGTCAGGTCGAGGTCGTGCTGGTGCACCGACCTCGGTACGCGGACTGGTCGCTGCCCAAGGGCAAGCTCGATCCGGGCGAGGACCACATCACGGCTGCCCTGCGTGAAGTCCAGGAGGAGACGGGGCTGGCGTGCGAGGTGGACGAGGCCCTCCCGGCCAGCCGGTACCGCGACAGGAAGGGCCGGCCCAAGGAGGTGCGCTTCTGGCTCATGCACCCGGTGGGCGACGCCGTGACGCCGCGCGCCTACGCGACGGGCGAGATCGATGAGGCCTTGTGGCAGAACGTCGACGAGGCCAAGGCGATGGCCACATACGAGCGGGATCGCGAGCTGATCGGCATCGCCGCGACACTCGTTCGGGCGCGGACGTAGGATCGATCGGTGACTGGTCGCATGCTGGCGGTGTCCCTCTCGGACGTGTTGGCTGTCATCGCCCTGGTCGTGGCGTTGACCGTCCTGATGGCGGCGGTGGCGGGCGTTGTCGTGGCTCGCCGCCTCAGACGACCGCTTCTCCTGGCGCCCGGTGTCCGGGGGGTGAACGTGCCCCTCCGATGGCGGTGGTCGCTCTCGCCCGCCGCCGTGATGCACCGTCGCCTGGTGGTGGCGACCAGCTCTGTGCTGTCGGTGGGGCCGGTCGAGAGCACGCGGTGGGGGGGAGTGCGTCAGCAGGCTCCGTGGCAGGACCTCGTCGGCGAGCTGCTGGAGTTGGCCGTCTCGGTCGACCGCCGGCTGGTCGCCGCCGAACGCCAACCCCGTCCGATTCGCCGACGGCTCTTCGCCGAGATCGAGCCTCAGGTGGTGAAGGTGGAGCAGGTCGCCGAGCGCATGCGGACTACCGTCAGCGCCAAAGGGCTGGGTGGCGGCGATCGCTCGGCCGAGGACGTGGTCGCCCGGCTGGACGCCATCGACGCCGCCCTGGGCGAGATCGAGGGTCTCGAGCCGGAGAAGGCCCTAGAACGGGGCGCCGGCGGGGAAGGGCAGGCCGAGCGGGCGGCGGCTCCGGCGACCGAGCCGGGACCCGGCCAGACCGCGGTCCCGCCCCCGGCCACCGGGCCCGGCTCCAACACCGCCACCAGTTGGACCGAGCAGGTGCCCTGGCCAGGCGAGCGGCGCGGAGGGAGCCAAGGCAGGTAGCACCGCCCCCGTTTGGCCGTCGTGTCGCAGTTGGCCGTCAGTCGGCTGGGGGGTCCCTCTCGTGCGACTGAGCGTCATCGGACCCGTCTGCCTGCTCGTCCGTGCCCCCAGCGGGCGGACGGCCGTGCGGCGCGCGCAGCCCGTGTCGGGCGGCCCAGTGACGACGGTCCTCGGCCTCGCGGCCGGCTGCCTCGGCCAGCTCCTCGAGCTCCTCGGCGCGGCGCCGGCGCGTCGCACCGGGCTCGACCCGCAGCGAGAGGTAGGAGAGCGCTCCCACCGGGATCGGCAGCCAGAAGTTCACCAGCCGGTACGTGATCACGCCGAGGATGGCGACGCCGCGAGGTGAGCCGAACCCCACCAGCGTGGGCACCAGGACGCCCTCGACGATCCCGAGCCCGCCGGGAGTTATGGGGATGAACGCCAGGACTTGGGCCAGCCCGTAGGCCACGAGCAGGCCGTAGGGAGTCATGAAGTGCCCGAAGGCGGCGAGGAACACCCAGAGGGACGCGGCGTCCGACAACCAGAACGCCGCCGCCCAGCCCACCGCCCGCCCCAGCACCCGACGGTCCCGCGACAGCTCGCGCAGGCGAGTGGCGACCCGCCGGACGCCGGCAGTGACGACGTCCTCGTCGAGGAAGGGCACGCGGGATGCCAGCCGGCGCACGATGCGCGCGGCACGATCCTCGCCCCGCGTGAACAGCATCACCAGGGCGGCGACGCCGGCCCCGAGGAGGACGCCGACGAGCGCGGCGATGCCGTACAACGGGTTGAAACCCCGCAGCGGGATGGAGATGACGAGCGCGATCCACAGCAGCACGTTGAGCACCACGGCCGAGCCGATGCCCTGGGTCGCCACGGCGAAGGTGGCGTCGGCACCGCTGACGCCGTTCTCGGTCAGCAGGCCGAGCCCGACCGGGGTACCTCCGGCGGTGCCCGCCGGCAGGACGTGGCTCACTGCCAGTGTGGTCATGTTGATCCGGAGGATCGTGAAGCGCGCCGGTGCGGTGTGGGGGAGCACGGCGCGGGTCAGCTGGGCGTAGGCCAGCCACGCCGCGACCTCGAGGACGACACCGCCGGCTGCGTAGCCGAGATTGACCTGGCCGAGGAGGTGGAGAGCTTTGCCGGCGCCGGCCAGCTGGGGGAGCACCAGGTACTCGATGACTAGGCCGAGTACCAGCAGGGTGACGGCATGGCGGACCGACCGGGACAGAATGCTCCTGCTCCGGGCTCGACGCTGGGCGTCGTGCGGCTGGTCGTCGGTGCTCGTCATCGAGCCTGAAGGGTCATTCGCACGCGCCGCGTCGCATGGCCCCCATCGTTGCATGGCGCCGCCGGCCCGGGGCCGACACTCGTGCCCGCGATGTCACCAAAGTCCGGGTGTGGTCCCGTATGCTGCTCCGCCATGAAGGTCCTGGTCGTCCTCCCCACCTACCAGGAGGCTGAGAACATCGCCACCGTCCTGCGGCGTGTTCGCGGCGCCGACGGCGACGCTCACGTGCTGGTCGTCGACGACGCCAGTCCGGACGGCACGGCCGATCTGGCCCTCAGCGTCGGCGCTGAGATCGGGGGAGTCGACGTGCTGCGACGCCCGGGCAAGGCCGGGCTCGGAAGTGCGTACCGCGACGGGTTCGCGTGGGGGCTCGAACGCGGGTTCGACGCCTTCGTGGAGATGGACAGCGACTTGTCTCACGACCCGGCCGCGCTTCCGGATCTGCTGGCGCCGCTGCGCCAGGGGCTCGACGTCGTGGTCGGGTCCCGCTACGTGCCCGGCGGCTCCATGCCCAACTGGGGGGTCCACCGGCGGGCGCTCTCACGGGCCGGCAACGTGTACGCCGCCCTGTTGCTCAGGCTGGATGTCACCGATCTGACGTCTGGCTACCGGGCCTACTCCGCCGGCATCCTCCGCCGCATCGATCTGGGCGCCGTCCGAGCCGACGGGTACGGGTTCCAGATCGAGATGGTGCACCGGGCCGCCATCGCCGGCGGGCGCGTGACCGAGGTGCCGATCCGGTTCGTCGACCGCGTCGAGGGTCGCTCCAAGATGTCGATGCGCATCATCGTCGAGGCGCTGGCGCTGGTCACCTGGTGGGGTCTGGTCAGAGTGTTCAGCCGGCGGCCCACGTCACGGATGCCCGAAGTGGGGGCGGGCGTGGGTACGCCAGGCCATCCGGCGCCCTGACGGCCGAGGCCTCAGCGCCCGGGCACTCCGTGGTCGCCGAGGGAACCGACCTTCCAGTCCCTCTGCTGGACAACCTCGGCCAGCAGCGGGAGCGAGCCGAGGGCAGAGCGCCACGCGCCGGGGGCCGACACGCAGTCGGAATCGTGCAGGACGACGGTCGCTCCCGGCGAGAGCCCGCGCTCCACCTCGCCGATGACGCTGGCCGGCGTGGCGGTAGCACGCCAGTCCTTGCCCCAGCACGTCCATAGCACGAGTTGCACCTCGAGACGCCTGGCGGCCAGCACGGTACCGCCGGAGATGGTGCCGTATGGAGGGCGGAACCAGACGGGTCGGCTGCCCGTCGTGGTCCCCACGAGATCGATGGCGCGGGACAGGTCGTCGAGCACGGCGCCCGGTGACCTCCGGAGGTGGGAGCGGTGCTCATCGGCGTGGACGCCGATCTCGTGACCGGCGGCGGCCACCTCGGCGACCAGGCCCGGAGCCCGTCGGACCATGGTGCCGAGCATGAAGAACGTCGCTGTCCATCCCCTCTGGGCCAGATCTTCGAGGAACGCCGGGGTGGACCGCGGGTCGGGACCGTCGTCGAAGGTGAGGGCCAGATGATCGGGGCGGCCCACCCCGTGGAGGCGGGGGAGGAGACGGTGCGCCGACGGCACCAGGCGGACGGCGGCGGGGCCGAAGTGGGTGACGGCCAGACCGGCGGCGGCGGCGCCGACGATGACCTCTGACCGGACGCGCCCTCTCCTCGGCATGCGGCCACAACGTATCGTCGCGGAACGATGCCCGTTCTCGCCGCCCTCGGCGCAGCGCTGCTCTACGCCACGGCGTCGGTGTTCCAGCAGCGCGCCGCGGGCGAGGCTCCGGCGGAGCGATCACTGCGTTTCGGCTTGCTCGTGGGCCTGCTCGCCCGGCCTCTGTGGGTGATCGGCATCCTGGCCGACGGCGCCGGGTTCGTCCTCCAGTTCATCGCCCTCGACCACGGTTCGCTCGTGCTCGTCCAGCCCCTGCTGGTCAGCGGTCTGCTGTTCGCACTGCCCTTCGGCGCGGCGTTCACGCGGCGACGGCTCACGGCGTCGGAGTGGCTGGGGTCGGCGGCCACGGTGGCGGGCCTGTCCCTGTTCCTCGTCGTCGCCTCGCCCGGTCCCGGGCACGACCAGGCCAGCGACCTGGCCTGGATCATCACGGGGACGTGCACGCTGGTGCCCATCGCCGTCATGGTCGGCGTCTCCCGCTCGACGACCGGCGCCGTCAGGGCGGGACTGCTCGCCGCCGCGGGCGGTCTGTTCTACGGCCTGGCGGCGGCGCTCACCAAGGTGACGGCGCAGGAGTTCCACAGCGGCATCGTCCACACCCTGTCGAGCGACTGGGAGCCCTACGCGCTGGTCGTCTGCGCCGTGGTGGCCATGGTGGTCGTCCAGAGCGCCTTCCAGGCCGGGCCGCTGCGTTGGTCGCTGCCGACCCTGACGGTCGTCGACCCGGTGGTGAGCGTGGCCATCGGCGCGTTTGCGCTGGGTGAGCGCATCTCGACGGTCGGGCCCGCGCCCGCGCTGGAGATCATCGGACTGATCTGCATGGCTTGGGGGGTCTTCCTCGTCGCTCGCAACCCGCTGATGATCGGGGCCGAGGAGACGACCGCCACCGGTGCGTGAACCGGAGGCTCCGGCCGCCGTGATGCCGCCGAGGATCCTGTGACCGATCGCCGGTCTCGATTGGCGAGCACCGACGAGGGCGAGGGACCCGTCGTGCTGCTGGTCCACGGCCAACCGGGGGTGGGCTCGAACTGGGCCGACGTGGCTGGTCGGCTGGCGTCGAGCAACCGCGTGCTCGTTCCCGACCGACCTGGCTACGGTCGGACGGGCGGACAGGCGACGGGGATGGCAGGCAACGCCGACGCCCTGGTGGGCCTGCTGGACGACGAGGGTGTCGAGGAGGCGACTGTCGTCGGTCACAGCTTCGGTGGGGGCGTGGGCCTGGCCATGGCTCTGCGCCACCGTGATCGGGTGCGCGCCCTCGTCCTGGTCGGCTCCGTCGGCACCAGGCACAGCCTCGGGCTCTTTGACCGACTGCTCGGCCTGCCCCTCCTCGGTGAGGGCCTGGCTTTTGTCGGTTGGCAGGTGTCGCGCCAGGTGCTGCCGACTCTGCGGCGGCGCTCGACCCGCCTTCCGCCAACGCTGGGATCGTCGGTGCGGGCGATCCCGTTTGCGGCGCAGGACGTGCGGGCGAGCGACGGAGCGACGTGGCGTAGCTTCGTGACCGAGCAGCGGGCGCTGTTGGCCGAGACACCTTCCCTCGAAGCCAGGTTGAGCTCGGTACGGGTCCCGACGGCCGTCGTCGCCGGACGCCGTGATCGGCTGGTGCCGCCCCGGGCCTCGGCGGAGCTGGCCGGCGCCATTCCCGAGGCCGAGCTGATCTGGGTGGCGGGCGTGGGCCACCTCGTTCCCCAGGAAGCGCCGGACATTCTCGTCGAGATCGTCCGCCGCTATGCCTCCCGCAGATGAGCCCCGTCCGGATGAGATAGGCGTGGTCCGGGTGGTTGATGAGAACATGGACAATTGGGGTGGCCGGCTGCCAGCAGCCGGAAACGTGGCAAGCCAGCGAACGAGCCAGCAACGAGAGAGCGAATGCCGGGAACGGGCGAACCGCCCGACCCGGGGGCATCCCAACCGGGGGGCCAGTCACATGGGGTTCGGCGGTGCCGGTGTGGATGACAGCCGCTACGCCGGAGGAGCCAGTGGAGTCGATTCGATGGGCAGCTTGGGACGTCGAGCGGTGGCGCCAGCACGCCGCCTGCCGGGACGTAGACCCAGCGGTCTTCTTTCCCGTCGGGGTGACGGGCGCGGCCGTGGACGCCATAGCTGCGGCCAAAGCGATCTGCGAGGACTGTGCCGCCCAGGCCGAGTGCCTGGAGTTCGCCGTCAGCACCAACCAGGAGTACGGGATCTGGGGCGGCACCAGCGAGGAGGAGCGCCGGGGCATCCGGCGTGCCCGCCGGGCGGCCCGTCGCCTCCGCCAGGCCTCCTGAGGCGGTCACCGCCGAGGGTCGGGGCCGGCCCGGGAGGCCGGCCCACAAAGGATGCCTCGGGCGTCACAACGCCCGAGGCCGGCGCGGGAGGCCGGCCCACGAAAGATGCCTCGAGCGTCACACCGCCCGAGGGCGGCCCGGACGCGTGACCGGGGAGATGATCGCGGGTCGCTACCGGCTCGGCCAGACGCTCGGGAGTGGGGGGATGGCCGAGGTGTTCGACGCCATGGACGAGCGCCTCGAGAGACCGGTGGCCGTGAAGCTGCTCCGAGCCGAGCTGAGCGGGGATCCCGGGCTCCGCCGGCGCTTCGAGGTCGAGGCTCGTGCCGCCGCCCGCCTGGTGCACCCCAACGTCGTCGGGGTCTTCGACACGGGCGAGGCAGGCGACAGGCCATACATCGTGATGGAGCGACTGCCGGGCGCCACGCTGGCGGACCGTCTCCGGGAAGGACACATGGACGAGCCCGAGACCCGTCGCCTGGCCTCCGAGGTCCTCGGCGCTCTCGCCGCCGCCCACGCCGCCGGCATCCTGCATCGTGACATCAAGCCGTCCAACATCCTGTGGGCCCGCGACGGCTCGGCCAAGGTCGCCGACTTCGGCATCGCCAAGGGCATGGAGTCCCTCCCGACCGGCGACATCACGGCGACGAACCTGGTCATCGGCACTCCCGCCTATCTGGCGCCCGAGCGCCTCCTGGGCCGTCCCGCCACACCCCGCTCCGACCTCTGGTCCCTGGGCGCCGTGCTGTACGAGGCGTTGGCGGGCGTGCGGCCCTTCCCCAGCGCCGATGCGCTCGTGCACGACCCCGAGCTGACCGAGGTGGTTCCGCTCGAGTCGCGGCGACCAGGAGTGGATCCGGTGTTCGCCGGTGCGATCGACCGGGCCCTGGCCCGCCGGCCTGATCAGCGCTTCCCCTCGGCCGCGGCCATGGCGGCCGCCGCCGGCCTCAGCCTTGCCGGGCTCTCGGCTGTTGCGAGCGACGACCTGGCCACGGCTCGCCTGAACAACGAACCGCCCGGCGCCACGGCGGTCATGGAAGGGCGCACGGCGGTCCTCGGCGACGAGGAGATCGCACCGGCGCCAGTGGCGCCACCCGGCCGGCCACCCGAGGCCGACCAGCGGGCGCGTCGGCTGCGCGCCCTCGCCTTGCTCGCCGTCGTCCTGATCGTGCTCGCCGGCATCGGCGTCGCCGTGGCCCTGCGCGGCAACGGCGGCTCGCCACCGGCGTCCACGACCACGACCACGACGACAGCGCCGTCCACGACAGGCGCCACCAGTCCGCCCACGACCAGGCCCCCGGTGACGACGACCACCACGGCCGCACCCCCGACCACGACGACGACCAGGCCCACGACGACAACCTCGTCGAGCACGACGACCTCCTCCACGACGTCGACGAGTGGGGTGCTGGGCCCGGCCGCTCGCAATCACAAGATCGCCAACGCCGCCAACGGCGACGGCGGCTGAGCTCTCCAGGCGCCTCGCGTGGAGCGCGATCGGCCAGCGGTCTCCGTGTGGCGAGTCCCCCGCCACCGACTTGCCCCTGGTCCGTGTGGGATGAGTCCGTGTGGGCGGCGTCCCCGTGTGACGTGTCGTTGTGGCTGGCGTCTTGATGGTCCGTGTGGTCGGCATGGCTGGCCGCATCCGTATGGTCGGCGTGGCCGGCCGCGCTGCTGGAGCCGCCGCCGCAGGCTGCTGCTACGGCTGGCAGGGACAGGACGACCGGCACCGCCACGCCCGCTCGGAGCAGCTCCCGACGTGAGAACTGGCGCTGTCGCTCGCGATGCGGCGAGGCTTCGGCGTCTGGACGATCGGTGTCCGCCGGGTCCTCGCCTCACTGCTCGGGTGTCACCGCCGTACGCCCCCCCTGGTCCGCCCCGACAGACTGTCACACGGTAGGGAGCGGGGGCCGGATGAGCCAAGTGATCGGTGGGGCGTAACCGGATCAGCAAGCCGTCAACAACGCACGGCGATATTGGCCGCATTGACACGCCTCGGGGTGACCGCATCTGCGTGGCGAACCGGAGGGATCGATGCAAACGGTGATCACGGGAAGGGTTGCGGCAAAGGGGGTAGTTGCTTACCATTGGGCGGCCTGGCGGGCTGGCGACGACCGGTGGGGACCGGGGGAGCGACGGAAGTGAGGCGGGTCATGGCGGATCGGCAGCCCTGGGGGATCCCGTGACTGTCGAGCTGCGTCCGACGGGCGTCGCCTGCAACATCCAGTGCCAGTACTGCTATCAGAACCCGATCCGCGACGCGGACAACGTCCCCCGGTCCTACGACCTCGAGGCCATGAAGGCAGCCATCGAGCGGGAGGGCGGGCCTTTCACAGTCTTCGGCGGCGAGCCGCTCTTGGTGCCCGAAGAGGACCTCGAGCACTTGTGGGCGTGGGGGCTCGAGCGGTTCGGCAGCAATGGGATCCAGACCAACGGCGTGCTCATCAACGACAACCACGTGCGGATGTTCCGCCAGTACCAGGTGCAGGTGGGAATCTCCATTGATGGGCCCGGCGAGCTCAACGATGTCCGGTGGGCCGGCACGCTCGAGCGGACGCGGCAGGACACGGCGAAGACCGAGGCCGCCATCGAGCGGCTGTGTCGAGAGGGCATACCCCCGAGCCTGATCGTCACACTGCATCGGGGAAACGCCACGGCGGACAAGCTGCCCGTGCTGCACGAGTGGTTCCGACGGCTGGAGGCCATCGGGATCACCTCGGCCCGCCTGCACGACCTCGAGGTGGAAGGCGACGACATCGGGGCGGCGTATGCGCTTTCGCACGAGGAGAACATGGGGGCCTTCCTGAGCTTCGCCGCGTTGGAGGCAGAGCTGTCCGCCCTGCGCTTCGATGTGTTCGACGACATGCGCAATCTCCTGCTGGGCAACGACGACCAGTCGACGTGCGTATGGAACGCCTGTGATCCCTATACGACACGAGCCGTGCGGGGAGTCGAGGGCACGGGCCAGTCCAGCAACTGCGGGCGGACGAACAAGGACGGCATCGACTTCGTGAAAGCGCCGGTCGAGGGGTTCGAGCGCTACCTGGCGCTCTATCACACGCCCCAGGAGCACGGCGGCTGCGCCGGGTGTCGGTTCTTCATCATGTGCAAGGGCCAGTGCCCCGGTACTGCCATCGACGGCGACTGGCGGAACCGGACGCGCGACTGCGACTTGTGGAAGGGAATGTTCCGTCACCTCGAGGAAGGGATGCTCGACGCAGGTCTGCAGCCGCTGTCTGCCAGTCCCGAGCGAAAGGAGATCGAAGGCGCTTTCCTCGACCTCTGGAGCGCCGGTCGGTCCCTCACCATCGCCGGCGCCCGCCGCTGGATCGACGAGGGACGAGACCTGACGTCAGTGTCCGCCGGCGGGTCCCACGGCGACGTCCCGCACGGAGACAGCCCGCACGGTGATGGCTGAGACGCTGACGACACCGGGTGGCCAGCGGGTTGCCGCCGACTCGCCGGCCGTGATGGAGCGCCTCGACTTCGCTCTCCCGGACTTCACCCGCCTGGCCTGGGTGACCGACCGCGCCGAGCAGGTGTGGCGGCCCCGCCTGGAGCGCATCGCCACGGCGTGGGCCGAGACCGAGTGGCGGGCGGTGGTGGCCGGCGTGCGCGCCTGCGCCGTCACCCTGGCGTCGCCGGAACAGTTCATGAGCAGGGGCGCCAGGTGGGCCGAACAGGGCCTCAACGCCCTGCCGATCGAGATGACGGGGGTCTCTGGTCAGCCCTACTCCGCCACGGGGGTGCCGTTCGAGGCGGGACAGCCGTTCGTGTTCCGCTTCGTCGTGGGCCGCCCCGCAGACGTCGCCGCCTTCAAGGCGGCGTGGGATGCCGCCGACCAGCAGGCCATCGGCGACTTCCTGGGCTATCCGGGTTGCTGTCGGGAGTTCTTTCGCCGGGTCTGGGTCGACGACGCCATGGTCGACACCACCTGGCCGATGGCAGCCGCGACCTCCGACGCGGCCCCGGGAACGACGACCATCGAAGTCACGGGTCCGCCAGAGGCCAACATCTTGTGGCGCTGGATGAGCGTGCGAGCTGTGCCCCACCTACCGTGTCGTCTCGACTGCGCCGCGACTGCAGAGCTCGGCCAACGCCTCGTCGAGGTCGGCCGCCAGGCCGGGTTCGCCCAGGAGATGGACTGGCTCGTCGAGATCCTCTCGTGGCCGGTCGAGTGGTCTGCGCTCCACGGCATCGCCCAGGTCAAGACGCCGGTGCTCAAGGTGTCCACCCGCACCGACGCGACGAAGCAGCGCTACGTCGTACGACGTCGTGGTAGTGCCCATCCGCCCGAGGCCGTGCGCGGGCTCGGATTTCCCTACGAGGTGCCGGTGAAGCTCCGTTTGAGCGAGAGCCGAGGATTCCGCAGGGGCCTCGAGAACGCGGTCCGCATCCATCCGAGGCCAGCGTGGTACGCCACGGACAACGGATTCAGCTCGCTCGGCGCGATGCACGAATCCCATCGCCCGCTCGTGGAGGCCGGCGTCGCCGCACTAGGGCAGGGCGGAGGCAACGTCCTCGATCTCGGCTGTGGCAACGGGGCCCTGCTGGAGCGGCTTGCCGCTGCGGCGCCCGGGGTGGTTCCGTTCGGCGTCGACGTCGACCCCGAGCGAATCGAGCACGCCCGCCAGCTCCACCCCGGCCACGGAGGGAACTTTGTGAGCGGGGGCATGTTCGACGACGACCGGCTGTGGGTGGAGGGCAGGCGCTACGCGCTTGCCCTGCTGATGCCGGGTCGCTTGCTCGAGACCGACGAGGCCCGCGCCATGGTGTTGCGACACCGGCTACGTGACAGCTGCGACCGGGTGCTCGTCTATGCGTACGGCGACTGGCTCACGAGGTTCGGCGATCTGGCCAGCTTGGCCGGGCAGGCGGGCCTGACCTTGGTCGAGCCCGGTACCTGTGGTGAGCACGCCGCGCTCGCCGTCATCGATCAATCGTCTGTGGGGGAGGAGTAGAGACATGAGCCCTGAAGAGCGTGACGAACGCCAGCGACAGTTCTCGCGACGGGAGATCCTGCGGGCCGGGATGGCCCTACCGGCGGTGCTCGCCGTGCCGGCCGTGGCGGCAGCCTGCGGCGGAGGATCCAGCAGCGCGTCGCACGGCGACCACACCGATTCAGGCAGCCACGCCGACCACTCCGACACGACCCTGACCGCCAGCGGCCATACCGACCACAGCGATTCCAACACCCATCTCGACCATTCGGACCACACCGACGCGTCTCACAACGACAAGTCGCACTCGGACTCGGCTCACACCGACACCGCGCACACCGACACCGGCCACAACGACCACGCCGACACCGCCCACACGGACACGACGCACTCCGACACGGCGCACTCGGATACGACGCACTCGGACACCTTCTTCGACCACGTCCATTTCGACTTCCCGCACACTGACAACCATTTCGACCACCACGACATCCACCACGTGGACTTCCACAACGACACCGTGCACAAGACGCCGTGACGGCGCGGCAGGGCCGTTGTCGGAGTGAGCCCAGGAGCTACTTGAACCAGATGCGCTGGTACTCGCGGCTCTGCGGGTGCAGGAGCAGGGCGACGAGGGCGATCGTGAAAATGATGTTGAGGACGCCCAGTCCCAGCACGGCGCTGGTGCCGACGAGGAATGCGACGGCGAGCTGCACCACCAGGAGGAAGATCGCTGCCGCCACCCCGACGACATAGCCCCACTTACGCTCGTTGGCGATTCCGTAGCCGCCGGCGATCTCCGCGGCGATCAGGAGGATGCCGAAGAGGCCGGCACCACCTCCGATGATGAGGCCGATCAGCCCGAAGGCGGCGTTGAGGTAGAGCAACATCACGCCGATCTGCAGCGTCTGGGGCTGCGTGGTGTTCAACCAGCGGCGGCGCTCCATGCCCATGCCGGCAGGCTACCTGACCGCCTGGGCAGTGCGCGCGTCATCACCGGACGACGTCCCTCCCGCCAGCTGGCCGCAGGCGGCGTCGATCTCGGTGCCCCGGTTGCGTCGGACGGTGGCGTTCACCGAGCGGGCCGCCAGCGCGTCGTGGAATTCTCTGATCCGGTCCGGGGGGGTCCCCTTGACCGGCCAGCCCGGGGTGGGGTTGAGCGGGATGAGGTTGACGTGGGCACCCAGCGGGCGTGCCAGCTGGGCGAGCTCGGCAGCGTCGGTGGGCGAGTCGTTGAGCTCGTCCATGAGCGCCCACTCGAAGGACACCCTGCGCCGGGTCCTCGACCGGTAGTGGCGGCAGGCGTCCATGAGCGTGGCGAGCGGATAGCGGCGGTTGACCGGTACCAGGCGGTCCCGGAGCGCGTCGTTGGCCGCGTGCAGGGAGACGGCGAGGCCGACCCGCAGCCGGTCGTCGGCCAGGCGGCGAATGCCCGGGACGATCCCGACGGTGGAGATCGTGACGTGGCGGGTGGAGATGCCCAGCCCGGCCTGGAGCCGCTCGATGGCCGCGCCCAGCTGGCGATAGTTGGCCAGCGGCTCACCCATCCCCATGAACACGACGTTGGATAGCCGTCGTGGTGGAGCGAGGTCGCGACACGACCTCATCGCCCGGGCCACCTGCTCGACGATCTCGCCGACCCCGAGGTTGCGGCGATATCCCGTCTGGCCTGTTGCGCAGAAACCGCAGCCCATGGCGCACCCGGCCTGGGTCGACACGCACACGGTCGACCGGCGTCCGTAGTGCATGAGGACGGTCTCGACCTCGTTGCCGTCGGCCAGCGTCCACAGCCACTTGCGGGTCCAGCCACGGTCCGTCACCGACTCGCGCCGGAGCTCCAACGCCGGCGCCATGGCGGGATCCTCTGCCAGCTGGCACCGAAGTCTCCTCGGTAGCTCGGTCATCTCGCTGGGGTCGACCACCCGGCGGTAGAGCCCGTCCCAGACCTGTCGGACGCGCCACGGGGGTTCGTCACCGAGCCGGGTGGCCAGCTGGCTCCTGCTCAGCTCGTAGCGACTGTCCACTCCCGCAACGCTACAAGGACCGGACCGCACCGACCCGGCGAACGACGGCGTCGTCGCACTCGGTACGGTGGAGGACATGGCGCGTACCAGCCGGGTGCGGTCACGGACCCTTCCGATACCTCATCGGGGTCTGTCGCGCTCGACCGACGCCATCGCTGGCGAGCACCATCACCGCAACGTGCAGGGCGGGGCAGCGCGGGCAGCGGTGTTCGGCATGAGCGACGGTCTGGTGTCGAACGTCTCCCTCATCCTGGGCGTGGCGGGAGCACACCCGGCGTCGGGAGTCGTCAGGCTGGCCGGTCTGGCGGGACTGCTCGGCGGAGCGTTCTCCATGGCCGTGGGCGAGTACATCTCGATGCGGGCGCAGTCCGAGCTCATGGAGCGGGAGCTGGACCTCGAGCGGACGGAGATCCGACGGCGGCCCGAGGGCGAGCGGCGGGAGCTGGCCCACATCTACGAGAGCCGGGGCATCGACCCCGGGGTGGCCCAGGACCTGGCCACCGAGATGATGCGAGACCCCGACGTGGCCCTCGACACCCACGCGCGCGAGGAGCTGGGCATCACGCCCTCGTCGCTCGGTTCGCCCATTCAGGCGGCCGGGTCGTCGTTCGCCTCGTTCGCATTGGGGGCCCTGGCGCCGTTGATCCCGTGGTTCTTCCTCACCGGCACGGCGGCGGTGCTGGCGTCGGTGATCGTGGGTGCGGTGGCCGCTGTGGCCGTCGGCGGGGCGCTGGCCCGGTTTACGGGACGGGCGGTGGTGTACTCCGCTCTGCGGCAATTGGGGATCTCAGCCGTGGCCGCGGCGGTGACATACTCGATCGGTAGGGCGGTCGGTATCTCAGGCGCCGCCTGACGCCGGGGCGGGGGGCACGTCCACGACGTACGCCCGGTCGACGTGATCCACGGTGAAGCCCATGTCGCGGTACAGCTTCACGGCTGGCTCGTTGGAGGCGTCGACGTAGAGCATCCCTGTCGGCAGCCCCCGCCCGGCCAGCCAGTCGAGCCCCGCGAGCAGGAGCTGGCGTCCGAGGCCCAGTCCCTGAAAGGCAGGATCGACGGCGATGACGTAGATCTCGCCCAGGGGCGGATCGTGCTCGGCGTGGATCTTCGTCCAGCAGAACCCGGCCAGCCGGCCGTCCCGCTCGTGGAGGAGGAAGCCCTTCGGGTCGAACCAGCGCTCGCGCTCGCGGCGCAGCAGGGTCTCAAGATCCCACTCGCCCTGCTCGGGGTGGGAGGAGAAGGCTCGCCCGTTGACCGTGAGCCAGGCCTGTTCGTCGCGTCCGGGCTCGAAGGCACGGATGCGCAGCGGGCCCCGGCCGCCCGGGACGGGCAGCGGCCGCCGCATCTGCAGCAGCTCGCGCCCGCGAGCCATCCCGTTGGCGGCGGCGATGGCGTCGTGATGAGGCCCGGGCTTGGGCACCCACATGTGCACATGGCCGCCACCTTCGCGGCGAACTTCGTCGAGCGCAGCGCGGACCAGGTCCGCGCCGACGGTGCCGCCGGGCTCGCGGTGATGGGGGTCCACGACGAACTCGATGGCCCAGCTCGTCCGCCCCCGGCTCAGCTGGGCGTAGCCGACGGGATGGCCGTGCCCGGCTTCCCAGGCCACGAAGCCGGCGAAACCGGTTCGACCGCCCTCGACCAGATCCAGCCACATGTGCTCGCCCAGCGGTAGGTGGTTGTCCGCCACGGTGGCCAGGTGGAGCAGCTCCGACACGGCAGCGATGTCAGCTTCGCCCATGCGGCGCTTCACCTCGAGCTGCACGGCCCGAGGGTAGCGGTAGCGTTCGTCTCATGGCCCGACCCCGTAGTCCTCGCGGCCGGGCGCGTGAGACGGCGAGAAGGCTGGCCGAGGAGTACCCGGGTACGCCGAAGGAGCTGACCGCGCTCCACCACGACAACGCCTTCCAGCTCGTGGTGGCCACGATCCTGTCCGCCCAGACCACCGACGTGGGCGTGAACGAGGTGACGCCGGCGCTGTTCCGTGCCTACCCAATCCCGGCGGCGCTCGCTGGTGCCGACCTGGAGGAGCTGGAGGAGCTCATCCGGCCGACGGGGTTCTTCCGCAACAAGGCCCGCAGCCTGAAGGGCATGGCTGCCGCGTTGGTCGATCGCTTCGGCGGTGTCGTCCCGTCCTCCGTCGAGGACCTCACCTCGCTGCCAGGAGTCGGGCGCAAGACCGCCAACGTGATCCGCAGCGTCGGTCTCGACCTGCCCGGGCTCCCCGTGGACACCCATGTCGGACGGCTCAGCCGGCGGCTCGGTCTCACGACCCAGACCGACCCGGTGAAGGCCGAGTACGAGCTGTCGGCGCTGCTCCCACCGGCGGAGTGGGGGTCGTTCAGCCTGCGGCTGATCCTCCACGGCCGGCGGGTCTGCGTCGCCCGCCGCCCGCATTGCGTCGATTGCGTACTTAACGACTTCTGCCCCTCGGCCGAGCTTCCGGCGGGATGGGCCCGGGCCCGACCAGGAACAACGGCCAGGCGGGCGTCGTTGTAGATGGCGGAACCGGTTCCCGCCACCTGGTTCCACGAGCGAGAGTGGGATCCGCCGCCCGCCTCGCTCCGCTGACGGCGCCCTCTCGGGCGCCGTTAGCGTGTCTACGGTCCCCGGCGGTCGGCGTCGATGACCTTGGTCAGCCGGCGCTGGGCGCCGGCGAGGGCGCGCTCGACGGCGTACAGATCGGTCGCCAGCTCGTCGCGTTCCCCAGTGGCGTAGAGGTCGGCGATGGCGGTGATGCGGGCCGTGAGCTCCTCGAGGGCGGTCGCCAGCGAAGAGAGCTCGGCGCTCGATCCAGTCATGTCCGCGATCTTGGCGTGGCGTGCACGACGTCGGGAAATGGGGCGAGAAGCTGGCAAACCGCCAGTTACCATCGGGACGCGATGCTCACGCGACTCGACCTGCGGGGCGTGAACGACCTCACAGGGACGCTTCCCCGCCCCGCCATGGCCAAGGACCCGCCGACCCAGGCGGTGCAGACGATCCTCGCCGACGTCAGGGCGAGGGGCGACGCTGCCGTGCGCGACCACACGGCGCGCTTGGACGGCGTCGATCTCGACGACCTGTCGGTGCCCACGGTCGAGCTCGAGCGGGCGCTCGAGTCGACGCCCCGCTCGCTCCGGGACGCGCTAACGGCCGCTCGTGACGCCATCGAGGACTACCACCGCCACCAGCGCGCGTCGTATGTCCCTCAACGCTACGAGCGCGAGGGTGTCGTCGTCGATGAGCTCCCCCGGCCGGTCGAGCGCGCTGGCGTGTACGTGCCGGGGGGCCGGGCCCGCTACCCCTCCACCGTCCTCATGACGGCGGTGCCGGCGCGCGTCGCGGGCGTGCCTCAGGTGGAGCTATGCGTTCCCCCCGACGCCGACGGGAGCGTGGCCCCACCGACCCTGGCGGCGGCGGCGCTGGCGGGCGTCGACGACATCTACCGCGTCGGGGGCGCCCAAGCCATCGCCGCCATGGCATACGGCACCGAGACCATCGACGCTGTCGACGTGATCGTCGGGCCGGGGAACGTGTACGTGTCCGAAGCCAAGCGCCAGGTCTCGGGCGTCGTCGGCGTGCCGTCGGCCTTCGCCGGTCCCTCCGAGGTCGTGGTGGTGGCGGACGACTCGACCGCGGTCGAGCTGGCCGCCATCGACGTCGTGGTGCAGGCCGAGCACGGGCCGGACGGCCTGGCCTGGTTGGTCACGTGGTCGCCGGCCGTCGCCGACGAGGTCACCGACGCCGTGGCCCGGCTGGTGACAGCTTCGCCCCGGCGGGCGGAGATCGAGGCCACGCTGGCCGACGGCGGCTATGCCGTGGTCGTCAGGGACGCAGCGCAAGCGATGGCCGTGGCGGACGCCATCGCCCCCGAGCACCTCGAGCTGCTGTGCGCGGACCCGCACGCCCTGGTGCCGTTGGTGCACAACGCGGGGGCGGTCTTCGCCGGCCCGTTCGCCCCAGCCAGCGTGGGGGATTACCTGGCGGGGCCGAGCCATGTCCTCCCGACCTACGGCTCGGCCCGCTTCGCCAGCGCCCTCCGGGTCGACGACTTCGTCCGCCACCTGCATGTGGTATCGCTCGACGAGGGCGCGCTCGCAGGCGTGGCTCCAGCAGTGACCGCCATCGCCGAGGCCGAGGGCCTTACGGCCCACGCCGAGTCGGTCCGACTCCGACAGCCGGCCCGGGAGGCCGGCGCGACGACAGAGCCGGGTGTCGAAGCATGAGGGACCTCGTCCCGCCTGTGCCCGTACGTGAGGATCTCGACCTCGCGGCGGGTTACCACTCACCTCAGGTCGACGTGGCCGTCCGCCTCAACACCAACGAGTCGCCGATCCCCCCGCCTCGCGCTTGGGTGGAGGCCGTGCGCGCCGAGCTGGACAACATCGAGTTCCACCGCTACCCCGATCGCCGGGCGTGGGCGCTGCGCACAGCCGTGGCCGACGTGCAGGGTGTCCGTCCGGACGAGGTGTTCTGCGCCAACGGGTCCAACGAGGTGCTCCAGTGCCTGCTGCTGGCCTTCGGGGGACCGGGCCGGTCCGTCGCCGTGTTCGAGCCGACCTACGCGCTGCATTCGCACATCGCGCGCGTGACGGGCACGGGAGTGGCGACCGGGGAGCGGCTGGCGGACTTCCGCATCGACCTCGACGAGGTGCGC
>JBPYEI010000041.1:0-21943 GCA_051985455.1 Acidimicrobiales bacterium | reverse complement strand
TCGCCGACCACGATGGCCCGCATGCGTGCTTCTGCCGCCACCCGCAGGTTCACGATGTCGCGGTCGAGGAGGTTGATCTCGGCCGGGTTGCCGGCGCCCTCGCAGATGACGACGTCGTACCGGCTCCGCAGCCTGTCGAGCGCGTCGAGCACGACCCGCAACAGACGCGGCTTGTGCTCGTGGTAGGCGGCGGCGTCCATGTGGGTGACGGGCCGGCCCATGACGACGACCTGGCTGGTGCGCTCGCCCGTGGGCTTGAGCAGGATCGGGTTCATGTCGACTTCGGCCTCGACGCCCGCCGCCACGGCCTGCGCCGCCTGAGCCCGGCCGATCTCGTGCCCGCTCGCGGTCACGAACGAGTTCAGCGCCATGTTCTGGGCCTTGAACGGCGCGACGTTCAGCCCTCGGCGCGCCAGCGATCGGCACAGTCCGCTCACCAGGTGGCTCTTGCCAGCGTCGCTGGCCGTCCCGCAGACCATGAGCGCGCCGTTCATGCGCCCAGCGCGGCGTCGAGCCGGTCGAGGCCATCAGCGTCGGGAACGGCGATCCGCACGTGGTCGGGCAGACCGAAGCTGGCGCAGTCCCGCACGACGACGCCGCGCCGGGCCAGACGGTCCCGCACGCCCCTCGCCTCCGCCACCAGCACGTAGTTGGCCGCCGACGGTCGAGGCTGGAGGCCGTGCCGCCCCAGGACGTCGACGAGCTGGCGGCGCAGGACCGCAACGGATGATGCCCAGACAGGCAGCTCGACGGGAACCAGGAGCTCGGGCAGGGCGTCGGCGGCGAGCCCGTTCACGGACCAGGCCGGCTGGCGCCGCGCCAGCCGCTCGACGAGATCGGCGTCTGGGCCCAGCACGTAGCCCAGTCGCACGCCGGGGCAGGCGAGCAGCTTCGTGAGCGACCCGACCACGACCGCGCCTCGGTCGGCGTCCCCCCGCGTCCACGCGCCGGTGGCCAGGGGGTAGAAGGCCTCGTCCCACACCCCGGCTCGGTCGTCGGCCGCGGCTAGCGCCCCGGTCGGGTTGTGCGGGTTGGAGCGAAACCGCGGCGCGCCCCGCTCGAGGCTGTCCAGATGCCGGCGGTAGAGGCTGAAGTCGGGGTCCTCCACCCAGCCGCGGCGCACCTCGCTCGCGACCAGGGCGATGGCCTCGGAGCCCCCGTTGGTGAGCAGGACCCGACGGCGGTCGATGCCCATGGCGTCCGCCAGTGCCGCCGTCCCCCACCCGGCGTCGGGGTACCGTCGCGTCGCATCCAGGTGGCGGGCGAGCACCGGTACGGGGTCGGGGGCGACGGGGTTCATGCTGGCCGAGAGGTCGAGCACACCCGCCGGATCCAGCCCCAGGGCCGCGGCTACACGTCGCCCGTCGCCGCCGTGATCCTCCGCGGGAGGGACGGCGCTCACGGCTCTCACCGCCGCCGACTCCTCGTCAAGCCGATAGCGACGACGGCGACTGCTACCGCGGTTCCCACGTGCGACGCCAGCCGCACCGCCTCGCCCACGTCGGCCAGCTCGGGGGGCCGCCCGAGGCCGAGCGGGGGTCGGGTCTCGACGCGATCGCCGTAGCGACTGTCGCCTCCGAGTCGCAGGCCGAGGGCGGCGGCGAAGGCGGCCTCGGCCACCCCCGCGTTGGGCGACGGATGCCGGGGCGCGTCGTGGTGCACCGCGTTCCAGACGGCCGACGCCGAGCAGGGCCGGACGGCAGCGACGGCGGCAGCAGTGACCCGGGCCGGGACCCAGGCGGCGGCGTCGTCGAGTCGGGCGCCCGCCCAGCCGTAGCGGCGATACCGCGCGCTGCGCTGGCCGATCATGGCGTCGACCGTGTTCACGGCGCGATGCCCCAACACCCCGGGCGCACCAGCAGCCGCGGCCCACAGCAGCGGGGCGACGACCGCGTCGACAGTGTTCTCCGCCACCGACTCGACGACCGCCCGAATGATCTCCTTCTCGTCGAGGTCGTCCGGTTCCCGGCCCACGAGAGCGGGCAGCCGGGCGCGCGCCTGGTCGAGATCGCCGGTCTCCACGGCGGCTGCCACTCCCGTGGCGGCATCGGCCAACCCCCGCCCGGCGACGCACAGGTAGGTGGCGGCGGCCGTCGACGGCAGACCCGCGCCCAGCACGCTCCGCATCACCACGCCGGCGGCCAGCCCGACACCTGTCCCCGTGGCGGCGTGCAGCACCCCCGCCAACCGGTCGTCGCGCCAGACGTGCCGCTCCAGCGCGGCCATGGCCGAGCCGAAGGCGGACACCGGGTGAGGCGAAAAGCGCGGCTCTCCGAGGAGCCGGTCGGCGAGCAGGCCGGCTGCCGCGCCCGTGGCGCGCCCAGCCAGCCCAGCGCCGAGTGCGCTGCCGTTCACCATCGGGCGGCCGCCACAAGGAGGCCGACGGTCTCCCCCACCAGGCCGCTGGCCCCGAGCACGTCCCCCGTGAAGCCGCCGACCCGCCGCTGAGCCAACAGGAGCACACCCGCCGCAGCCAGGCTGGCCGCCGCCAGTGAGGCGGCTCCCGCCACGGGTCGCCACGCGACCACCAGGGCGACGGACCCGGCGACCCCGATGACTCCAGCGACCACGGGATGGCCCCGGCCCTCGCGAAACGCCGACGCCAGTCCCCCCTCGGCGCGCGCATATGGCAAGGCGCTCGCCGCCACCGCCATCACGGTCCGCGAGGCGCACCACAGGCCGCCCAGCAGCAACCAGGACGGACGGAGATCGGCGAGCGAACCGAAACGAAGGAGCAGCACCGCTCCCACCACGCCCACTCCGAAAGCGCCGACGCCGGGCTCGGCCATGACGGCAAGGCGGCGCGCCGGCGACAGGTGGGGCAGGAGACCGTCGGCGGAATCGGCCAGGCCGTCGAGGTGCAGGAGACCGGTGAGCACCAGATCGGCGGCGACGACGACCGCCGCTGCTACCGGCGCACTCCACACCTGCGCCGACCCCCACCAGATCCCGCCCAGCGCCAGCCCCAGCATGGCGCCGACCAGCGGGAACCAGGGTAGGGCGCTCGCCGACGGCCGGGTGGCACCGCCGAAAGGCGTGAGAAACGACAGCGCCCGCCGCATCAGATGCGCTCGAGGGGTAGGACCCGACCGGCGACCACCAACCTGACGTCGTCGGCGGAGGCCGCCACCAACCGGTTCAGCACCCCGAGCTCGTCACGAAACTGACGACCCATCTCGCTGCTCGGATGCACACCCAGCCCGACTTCGTCACTGACCACGACCGTGTCGCCGGCGCGACTCGCGATCTCATCGCACAGGCGCCCGCCCTCGACCACGAACGACTCCGCCCCGGCCAGCCACGTGCCGAGCGAGTCGACCAGGACCGTGCCGGACAGGGCGCGCAGCACTGCGCCCAGGTCCTCGCCCTGTCCGACCTCCACCGTGCTCCACTCGGCCGGCCGGCGAGCCCGGTGCACGGCAATGCGGTCCGCCATCTCGGCGTCGGCCGCGACCGCGGTGGCCACGTAGGTGACCGGACCGGGCAGCCCGGACGCCAGGGACTCGGCGACCTCCGACTTGCCCGACCGGGCTCCGCCGAGCACGAGCGCGATCACGCCTGTCGCTCCCAGGCACCCCGGCGCACGGCAGCGTGCACGGCGCGCGCCAGTCGTGATCCCCACATCGAGCGGGGACCGCCGAAGGCATGCGGCCGGCCCTCGCCCGGGCACAGCACACAGACTGCGTCGGTGGCCGTGCCCGTGGCGTCGATCCCGAGCTCGGAGAGGGCCTGCACCTTGGCTTCGGTGGCAGTCGACACGGCATTCACCAGAGCCGAGTCGGTGAGCCGCTGTGGCACGCTGATGACGACGTTGATGGTGCCCACGAGCGGCTGGCGGGCGCCGTCGGGGGCGGCGGCGAGGAGCGGGTGAGTCAGACCGACCGTGGCCACCACGCCCACCCCGCCGTCGGTCGCCACACCGTGCTGGCGGACGTCGGCGGCGGTGAGCATGCCGACCCCGCGGCCGGGCAGCCCGAGCGACACGCCCAGCTTGCCCAGGTGGTGGTCGGGATCGCGCCGCGCGTAGGAAGCCGGCACCTGCGCGTTGACGATCCACCTTCGCAGCCCGAGCCCGCCTCCGTGGGGTGCCGAGGCGATGGCGCGCACCGGCGCCGACGAGCGCCACACCAGCACCGGAAGATCTCGTCCGTTCTCCCGCCGAGACCTGATTTGCAACTGCACGACGTCCACGCGTCCCTCCGCAACCCATCCGACATGGGGTCCGGGCAGGCAGGTCTCCTGGCTCCCGGATCGACGCTCCCCTCGGCCTTCCCGCCCGACGGGCCGTGGCCTGGTGGTGAGGATCGCTCCCCGGTCACAGTTGCGGGACAGCCCCGGACTCCCACCGGGTTCCCTGCGCTGCGGCGCCGACACTACCGTGCCGGTCATGGCACGCGCCGATTCCATCGTTCTGGTGAACACCGGGCACGGCAAAGGCAAGTCGTCGGCCGCCTTCGGCGTGATGGGTCGGGCCTGGGCCCGCGGCTGGCGGGTGGGCGTGGTCCAGTTCGTCAAGGGCGGCAAGTGGAAGGTCGGCGAGCGCAAGCTCGCCGACCATCTCGGCGTCGAGTGGCACACCCTGGGTGACGGCTTCACGTGGGAGTCGACCGACCTTGACGAGACGGCGGCCAAAGGCCGCCATGCATGGGAGGTGGCCAGGGCGAAGCTGTCCTCGGGTGACTACGACCTCATGATCCTCGACGAGCTGACCTATGCCGTGACCTACGGCTGGGTGACGGCGGACGACGTGGCGACTGGTATCCGCCAGCGCGCCCCCCGCACCAACGTGGTCGTCACCGGCAGAGACGCGGCGCCCGAGCTCGTCGAGGTGGCCGACACCGTCACCGAGATGCGCAAGGTCAAGCACGCCTACGACCGTGGCATCACTGCCAAGAAGGGCATCGAGTACTGAGGTGGGTGAGCTCGGCCCCCGCCTGGTGGTGGCCGGCACCCATTCCGGCGTCGGCAAGACGACGGTCGCCACCGGGCTCATGTCGGCATTGGCTCGCCGGGGAGTCGCCGTCGCCAGCGCCAAGGTCGGCCCCGACTTCATCGACCCCGGCTACCACGCCCTCGCCACGGGACGGCCGCCCCGCAACCTCGACACCTGGATGTGCGGAACGTCGGCCCTGGCGCCCCTCGCGGCGCGCGCCGCCGCCCCGGCCGAGCTGCTCGTCGTCGAGGGGGTGATGGGCCTCTTCGACGGCGCCGCCTTCGGTGCCGCCGACGGGGCTTCGGGGAGCACGGCGGAGGTGGCCACCCTGCTGGACGCGCCCGTCGTCCTCGTCGTGGACGCCTCGGCCATGAGCACGTCGGTCGCCGCCCTGGTGCACGGCTATGCACGCTTCGACGATGATCTCTGTGTGGCCGCCGTCGTGCTCAACCGCGTCGGCAGTCCCGGTCACGAGGTCCTCCTGCGCGAAGCCCTCGAACCCCTCGCCATCCCCGTCATGGGCGCCCTCCCACGGGACGACGCCCTCGGCTGGCGCGAGCGCCATCTCGGCCTGGTGCCCGTCGTCGAGCAGCGGCCAGACGTCGAGCGGTCCCTGGCCACCCTGGCGGCAATCATCGAGCGCCACTGCGACGTGCCCGGGCTGCTGCGCCTAGCTCGCTCTGCCCCCCGGCGCCGGACACCGTCGCTCGCACGCGCCCGCCGGACAGGTACGGCCCGGGTGGCGGTGGCGGGGGGGTCCGCATTCAGCTTCGCCTACCCCGACAACCTGGAGCGGCTGGAGGAGGCCGGCGCCGAGCTGATCGTCTTCGACCCGGCCGGCGACGACGCCCTGCCGGATGGCATCACCGCCCTCTATGCCGGTGGCGGATTTCCGGAGGTCTTTCTCGAGGCGCTGGCCGCCAACACCCCCCTCCTGGCCGACGTCAGGCGCAAGGTCGCGGGTGGGTTGGTGACGTGGGCCGAGTGCGGCGGGCTGCTGTGGCTGGCGCACTCACTCGACGGACGACCGCTGGCGGGCGTCGTGCCGGCGGTCGGCCGCATGACCGACCGGCTCACCCTCGGGTACCGCCGGGCCAGCGTCGTGGCGCCCACCCCTGTCGCCGGACCAGGGACAGAGCTGCGGGGCCACGAGTTCCACTACTCGGTGCTCGATCCGCCCGGCGACGCCCTCGAGCTCGAGGGGCGCTTTGGAGCAGGGCCGGCGGGGTTCGCCACGCCGCGCCTCCTCGCGTCCTACCTGCACCTCCACCTGGGCGCCGATCCCGCCCCGGCCGAACGGCTCGTCGCCGCCGCCAGCGGGCCCCCGCGCCCGGCTCCCGGGCCGCCTACGTAGCCACGCCGGGGGCGGCCTGGCGCTGCTGCTCGATCCGCGCCGCCTCGGCCCGGCTGGCCGCCAGACGCTTGACACGCGCCTTCTTGCGACGGATGCGGTCGTTGTGCCAGCGGACCTTCGCTCGCGCGCCTCTGCCCATCGCTCGAGCCTAGACCACTAGGATCCTGACCCGTCGCCGAGCGCGGGAAGCCGGTGGGAGACCGGCGCGAGCCACACACTGTGACCGGGGAGCGAACCCCAGAGCGAAGGGGCAGCGTCGATCCGGGAGCCAGATACCCGCCGCGACGAGGGACGCCGGCTTGCGCGGGAGACGAGAATGGGGACGGCTGCACACCGGTCCAGCGGCCGCCTGCTGGGCGTGGGGGTCGGGCCGGGCGATCCAGAGCTGGTCACCCGGCGGGCACTCAGGGTCCTCGCCGAGTCCGACCGCGTCGTGGCGCCCTCCAGCGCGGTCGACGCCGTAGGCCGGGCCGAGGCCATCGTCCGCCAGGCCAGCCCCGGCATCCGCATGGAGCGCCTGGTCTTCGACATGTCCGGAGACGGCGCCCAGGCGGGTCAGGGTCGCGCCACCCGGGAGGCCTCGCACAGGGCCGCCGCCCAGGCCCTGCTCCCCTGGCTCGACGATGGAGAGCAGGTCGCCTTCGTGACGCTCGGCGATCCCAACATCTACAGCACCTTCTCGTCCCTGACGGCGGCCATGCGCTGCCTGCGACCGGACGTGGAAATCGCCACCGTGCCGGGGATCATGGCGTTCCAGGCCTTGGCGGCCGTGGCCGGCGTCGTCCTGCTCGACGGCACCGAGTCGCTGTCGCTCGTCACCGCCCTCGACGGCCCGGACGCGGTCGACACCGCCCTCGAGGATCCCACCCGTGCCGTCGTCGTCTACAAGGGCGGTCGTCACGTCCCCGAGATCGCGGCCCGTCTCTCCCGCGCCGGCCGGCTCGACGGCGCCGTCTTGGGTGAGCTGCTCGGCCTCCCGGGCGAACGCACGGGGCCACTGGGCCAGCTGGCGACAGGGCCCGCCAGTTACCTGGCGACGGTCATCGTCCCTCCCGAGGACCGCCGGGCGTGATCAGCTTCGTGGGCGCCGGACCGGGGGCCGCCGACCTCATCACCGTGCGCGGCACCGAACGGCTCGGGCGCGCCGATGTCGTGGTGTGGGCCTCTTCGCTCGTGCCCGAAGCCCTGCTCGCCCACGCCCGGCCCGAGGCCATCGTCCATGACTCCGCGGCCATGACGCTCGAGGACGTCCTCGGCGTGTACTCGGCGCACCCGCACGAGTCGATTGTCCGCCTGCACTCTGGCGACCCCTCCGTCTACGGCGCCATCCAGGAGCAGATCGAGTGGTGCGTCGAGAACGACAGGGACTTCGAGATCGTCCCCGGCGTGAGCTCCCTGGGCGCGGCGGCGGCCGCCGCCCGGAGGGAGCTGACCGTGCCGGCGCTCGCACAGAGCGTGGTGATGACGAGGCTCGCCGGCAGGACAGCGGCGTCGATGCCGGTACGGGAGTCGGTGGCCGCCTTCGCTGCGCACGGCGCGACCATGGCCGTCTTCTTGTCCGGCGCCCGGCCGCGCCAGCTTCAGGACGAGCTGCTGAGCGCTGGTAGCGGCTACCAGGCCGACACGCCGGCGGTCATCGTGGTGCGGGCGAGCTGGCCCGACGAGGCGGTGATACCGACCACGGTGGGCCGCCTGGCCGATGATCTCGTCGCCACGGGCGCCAGGACCACGGTTCTCGTCCTCGTCGGACCGGCCCTCGGCACCGGCGGTGACGGGACGAGAAGCCATCTCTACTCGCCCGGCTTCGCCCACCAGTTCCGGCGCCGATCGGCGCCGGGATCGACGGTGGGGCGCGCCCCGTGAAGGAAGGCGGGCTCCGGACGGGGTGGACGACGGGTACCTGCGCGTCGGCTGCCGCCAAGGCGGCGGCGCTGAAGCTGCTCACCGGTGCGCTGCCGACCTCGGTCGACGTGGCCCTCCCCGACGGACGGCGGGTCGCGTTCGCCGTCGAAACGAACGGCGCCCCCACCGCCGCCGTGGTCGTGAAGGACGCAGGCGACGATCCAGACTGCACCGACGGGGCGCGCGTCACTGCCTCACTGGAATGGGCGAGCGCTTCCGAGCTCCGGGCCGGCCCCGGCGTCGGCACGGTCACCAAGCCCGGCCTGGGTCTGCCCGTGGGCCACCCTGCCATCAATCCCGTGCCCCGACGCATGATCGCCACCGCCCTGGCCGAGGTGACCGATCGGCCCGCCGTGGTCACCTTCTCGGTTCCGGGGGGCGAGGAGATGGCGGCCAAGACCACCAACGACCGCCTCGGGATCGTCGGCGGCATCTCCATCCTGGGGACCACCGGCGTGGTCCGGCCCTTCTCGACTGCGGCCTACCGCGCGTCGGTGGTCCAGCAGGTCGACGTCGCCGCCGCCCAGGGCGAGACGACGATCGTGCTCGCCACGGGGAGTCGCTCGGAGCAGGCCGCCCTGCGCATCCTTCCTCGCTTGGACCCGGTTTGCGTCGTGGAGGTCGGCGACTTCACGGGCATCGCCCTGCGGCGCGCCGCCGGCGCCGGCATCCGACGGGTCGTGCTGGTGGCCATGGCGGGCAAGATCTCCAAGCTCGCCGCCGGGGTGATGATGACCCACTTCCACCGCTCGAAGGTCGACAACGAGCTCATGGCCCGGGTGGCACGCGAGGCGTCGGCACCCTCCGCTGTGGTCGACGCGGCCACGGCGACAGCGACGGCGCGGCACTTCTTCGAGGCGTGCCGGGCCGAGGGCTGCACATCGCCCCTCGAGGCGCTCTCCCGCGAGGCCCGCACCGCTTGCGAGGCTCACGTCGAGGGACGGCTGCCCGTCGAGGTCTGGATGGTCGACTTCGACGGCACCGAGGTGGTCGCCCGTGCCTGATCGCGTCGCCGTGGTCGGCCTTGGAGGCGACGGAGTCTGCGGCCTGACCACAGACGCTCAGCACGCTATCGACCGAGCCACGCTCATCGTGGGCGGACGGCGTCACCTGACGGCGTTGGAGGGTTCACCAGCCGCCCGCACGGTGCCACTCACGGCCGACGTGGATGCCGCCCTCGACGAGATCGCGGCCGAGGGAGGACCGGTCTGCGTGCTGGCGTCGGGGGATCCGGGGTTCTTCGGGATCGTCCGGCCGCTCGCCGAGCGGTTCGGGACGGATCAGCTGGAGGTGCACCCGGCTCCGTCTGCCGTGGCGCTGGCGTTCGCCCGCATGGGGATGGCCTGGGACGACGCCGTGGTCGTCTCCGCCCACGGCCGGCCCCTGGCCGCAGCCGCCCGGACCGCCTCGTCGCATCCGAAGGTGGCCGTGCTCGTCTCGCCAGATTCGCCGCCTCAGGCGCTCGGCCGCGCCCTGCTCGAGTTGGGAGCCGCCGACCGCCGCGTGGCGGTGTGCGCCCGGCTGGGATCAGCCGACGAGCGCATCGACGTCGTCGATCTGGTCTCGCTGGCGGACGGCCGCTGGGACCCCCTGTCCGTCGTCCTCCTGCTGCCTGAGGCCGGCTGGCGGCCGAGGCGCGTCCTGGCCTGGGGCCTCCCCGACGAATCCTTCGAGCACCGCGACGGGATGATCACCCACGCCGAGGTGCGGGCGGTTGCTCTCGGCAAGCTGGCCCTGCCTGCACACGGCGTCCTCTGGGACGTGGGAGCGGGCAGCGGCAGCGTCGCCGTCGAGTGCGCCCGCCTGAGTCCGGCCCTGCGCGTGTTGGCCATCGAGGAGCAGCCGGCCGATGCGCGTCGGATAACGGACAACGCCGACCGCCACGGCGCGGCCGTGGAAGTCGTCATCGGCCGGGCGCCGGCCGCGCTCGCCGGGCTCCCCGACCCCGACCGGGTCTTCGTGGGCGGCGGTGGTCACGCCGTCCTCGGCACCGTGCTCGACCGTCTGCGCCCCGGTGGCCGAGTGGTGGCCACCTACGCCGCCCTCGACCGGGCCGTGACCGCCGCCGACCGGCTCGGAGCCTTGGTGCAAGTGGCCGTGTCGCGGGGTCGGCGTCTGCCCGACGGCGGTTTGCGCCTGGCCGCCGAGAACCCCGTCTTCGTGGTCTGGGGACCGGAGCGTTCGCCGTGAGGGTGCTGAGCGTCAGCGTCACCGAGCGAGGCCGGCTGCTGGCCAGCCGGCTGCCGTTCGAGCATCGTCACGGCAATGCGGCCGCCACCGTGCGAGAGCGCTGGCCCGACGTCGACGCCTTCGTGCTCGTCCTGGCCACGGGAGCGGCCGTGCGCATCCTGGCGCCCCTGTTGGCCGACAAGCGGGAAGATCCGGCCGTCGTGTGCCTGGACGACGCAGGTCGGTTCGCGGTGTCGCTGTCCGGCGGCCACCGCGATGGCGAGGGGGGACTCGTCGGCGGCAACGGGCTGGCCCGGCAGGTGGCATCCCTCGTCGGGGCCACCCCCGTGGTGAGCACCGCCACCGACGCCACCGGCACGTGCCCTCTCGATGCGCTGCCTTGCTTCGTCGCCGAGGGAGACGTCGCCGGCGTGACCAGGGCCATGCTCGACGGGCGGGCGCCGGTCGTCGACAACCCGCTGTCGTGGCCCTTGCCGTCGACGCTGCCCGTCGGCTCCGGACCCGAGCGGGTGGTGATCACCGATCGCGTCGTGCCCGGCCGACGCGGCCTGGCCGTCCTGCGGCCACCCACCCTGGTCGCCGGCATCGGTACCTCGACGGGTGCGCCCCCCGACGAGGTGCTGGGGCTCCTGTCCGACAGCCTGGCCGAGGTGGGCCTCGACGCCACGTGCGTGTCGGCGGTGGCGACCATCGACCGTCGGGCCGAGGAGCCCGCTCTTTGGTCGGTTTCACGTTTCGTCGAAAGCGGCCGTCGTGGTGCTCGGTTTCGACGGCATATGGAACCATCGAGTTCGGCTGAGTCGCCTGAAGAGGTCTGCCACGGCGTTGTCGACCGAAGCCCGCCGGCTGCGGTTCCACGTTTGGTCGAAAGTGCCCGCCCTGACCCCCCGCGCGACGCCCGCTTTCGACGCAACGTGGAACCACCACCGGCCGCCCAGCCGCCGTCGACCCTGACGGCCGACCTCGACGATGCCAGCGGCGCCGACTCGGTTCCACATGCCGTCGAAAGTCTCGGCCGCGGCGCTCCTTTTCGACGCAACGTGGAACCAGACAAAAGTGCCGAGAGGCCGGCGGCGCCACTCTCGGAGCTCGGCGGGTGCCTGCGACTGTTCCCCGCGGAGACCCTGCGAAGCGTGCGGGTGCCCACGCCTAGCGAAGCCGTGCGCTCAGCCGTCGGCACCCCCAGTGTCGCCGAGGCGGCGGCGCTGCTGGCGGCCGGTCCGGGTGCCGACCTGGTGGTGACCAAGCGCACCTCGGCCCATGCCGCCGTGGCTGTGGCCCGCAGACGACAGCCCCGCGGGTACCTGGCCATCGTCGGCCTCGGCCCCGGCGACGCCCGCCACCGTACGCCTGCCGCCGAGGCGGCTGTCCGCCACGCCGAGATCGTGATCGGCTACGGGCCCTACGTCGACCAGTGCTCAGACCTGATCGGCACGCACCAGTCGATCGTGCGCTCGCCGATCGGTGACGAGCAGGACCGCGCCCGCCGGGCGGTCTACGAGGCCGTCGGCGGCCGCGCCGTCGCCCTCGTCTGCTCGGGCGATGCCGGCGTCTACGCCATGGCGTCGATCGCCTTGGAGCTGGCCAGCGGCCCCGCGTCCGCCTTCGACCTCGAGGTCGTGCCCGGCATCACCGCCGCCACTGCCGCCGCCGCAGCCCTCGGAGCGCCCCTCGGCCACGATCACGCCGCCATCAGCCTCTCCGACCTCCTGACGCCATGGCCGACGATCGAGTCCCGCCTCCACGCCGTGGCCGCCGCCGACCTGGTGGTGTCCCTCTACAACCCGCGTTCCCAGGGCCGTCCGTGGCAGCTCGACGCGGCACGCCGGATCCTCTTGGCCCACCGGTCCCCCACCACGCCGGTCGGCGTGGCGACCAATGTCGGTCGCGCCCAGCAGCGCGTCGGCCTCACGACACTCGGCGAGCTCGACCCGGACGTTGTTGGCATGACCACGTGCGTGGTCGTCGGCTCGTCTGCGACGCGTGTCGTCGAAGGCAGGATGGTCACGCCCAGGGGATACCAGACGTGACACTGACGATCGACGATCGCTGCACGGCCTGTGGTGCGTGCCTGATGACCTGTCCCGAGCGCGCCCTCATTCCCGCCCCCCGACGCCCGGCCCTCGTGATCCAGCGCTGCACCAGCTGCCTGGCCTGCGTCGAGGTGTGCCCGACCGGCGCCATCTCGGAAGGTCGCGCCTGATGTCCCCGGATCCCGCTGCGCCCCATCCCATCGAGACGGAGAGCTATCGGCTGCTCGACCAGCGGGTCGACCTGTCACATCTCGGTCCTGGCGCGCGCGCCGTCGTCGCCCGGGTCATCCACGCCAGCGCCGACACCGAGTACGCCCGCACCATGGTCGTCGACGAGCGCGCCGTCCTCGCTGGCCTCGCGGCGCTGCGGGCCGGAGCTCCGGTCCTGACCGACGTGGAGATGGTCCGGAGGGGAATCACCGGCGCCGAGACGGTCTGCTGTCTGGAAGAGATCACGTCGGCACCCTTCGCCGGCGCCACGCGCAGCGGCAGGGGCGTGGCGCTCGCCGCTCGCAGACACCCCACCGGGGCGGTAGTTGCCGTCGGCTGCGCCCCGACCGCTCTCCTGGAGGTGGTGCGCCTGGTGGCCGAGGAGGGTTTCGCGCCAGCGCTCGTCGTCGGGATGCCAGTCGGCTTCGCGGGCGCTGCCGGCGCCAAGGCACTGACCAGAGAGAGCGGACTGCCTGCCATCACCAACGTGGGCGAGAAGGGAGGCTCGGCCGTGACCGCCGCCGCCGTCAACGCCATCGTCCGACTGTCACGTTCGCTTACGGCCAATGGTGACGGCGATGGGTGATCGCGATCCTGCCCTCCTTCTGATCGGTCACGGCACCCGCTCCGGCGCCGGTGTCGATCAGTACTGGGCGCTCGCCGATCGCGTCCGTCGGGTGCGGCCTCATGTGACCCTGGGCTGCGGCTTCATCGAGCTGGCCCGACCCGACCTCGACAGCGCCATCGACGATCTCGTCGACGGCGGCGCCAGGTCGGTGATCGGCGTCCCTCTCGTGCTGCTGGGCGCCGGGCACCTCAAGACCGACGGCCCCGCCGCCCTCGCCAGTGGACGGGCCGCCCATCCCGATGTTCATTTCCGGTACGCCCGGGACCTCGGCATCCACCCTTCGGTGCTGGCCGTGGCCGAGGAGCGCATCCGCGCCACTCAGGCAAGCGACGACGCCGTGGTCCTGGTCGGGCGGGGCTCGACCGACCCGGACGCAAACGCCGACCTCTACAAGGTCGGGCGACTGCTGTCCGACTCTCGCGGCCTGCCCACGATCGAGCCCGCCTTCGTGTCCCTCGCCCGTCCCTCGGTCGCCGACGCCCTCGAGCGCTGCCGGCTACTCGGGGCCCGAAGCATCGCCGTGGTCCCCTACTTCCTGTTCACGGGTCTGCTCGTGGAACGCATCGGGCGAGAAGCCCGGGCGTGGGCGGCGGCCCGTCCCGAGTCGGCGGTCGTCGTCGGCAGCGAGCTCGGTCCCGACGACCGCATTGCCCGCCTGGTCATCGAGCGCTACGACGAGGCGAGGGCCGGCGGCGCCTCCATGAACTGCGACTGCTGTATCCACCGGACGGCGCTGCCGGGCTACGAGGGCCGGGTGGGCACGCCCGCCGCCGGCGCCGCCCATACACACTGAGCGTCGCCGACGGGGACAGCACCGGCATCCCTACAACTGCAGGGACTTCACCTCCAGGTACTCCTCCAGCCCGTAATGGCCGAGCTCCCGGCCGTTGCCCGACTGCTTGTAGCCCCCGAAAGGCGCCAGCGGGTTGAAGCTCCCGCCGTTCACCTCGACCTGGCCGGTGCGGAGCTGGCGGGCCACGGCCTTGGCGTGCTCGGCGTCACCCGCCCACACGCCACCCGCGAGCCCGTACATGCTGTCGTTGGCGATGGCGACGGCCTCCTCCTCGGTGTCGTAGGGCAGGATGGCGAGCACCGGCCCGAAGATCTCCTCCTGGGCGATGGTCATGTCCCGCCGCACGCCAGAGAAGACCGTGGGCCGGACGAAGTAGCCGTGATCCTCGCCTGAGGGCGGCTCGGCGCCGCCGGTGAGCAGCCTGGCGCCCTCGTCGAGACCCTTCTGGATGTACCCGCGCACCCGCTCGCGCTGGGTGGCCGACACGAGCGGTCCGAGCCGCGATCCTTCGGCGAACGGGTCCCCCGGCGTGTAGGTCTCGGCGGCCCGCACAGCTATGTCCTCGACCTCGGCCAGTCGCGAGCGCGGCACGATCATCCTGGTGAGCGCGCTACAGGTCTGGCCCGAGTTGAGGAAGCATGCCCCCACCCCGGCGGGCACCGCCCGTTCCAGGTCAGCGTCCTCGAGGATCACGTTGGGAGACTTCCCGCCCAGCTCCAGCGCGACACGCTTGACGGTGCCCGAGGCCAGCTCGCTCACGCGCCTGCCAGCGCGCGTCGACCCCGTGAACGACACCATGTCGATGTGGGGATTGGTGGCGATCGCCTCACCGACAACGGGACCAGTACCGCTCACGAGGTTGAAGACCCCGGGCGGCAGACCCACCTCGTCGATGATGTCAGCGAGGATGAAGGCGTTGAGGGGCGCCACCTCACTGGGCTTGAGCACGATCGTGCACCCCGCGGCCAGCGCCGGCGCCACCTTGGCCGCGATCTGGTGGAGGGGATAGTTCCACGGCGTGATGGCCCCGACGACTCCGACGGGCTCCCTCACCACCAGCGAGTTGCCGATCTGCTCCTCGAAGGCGAACTCGGTGGCCAGCTGTGCCATCGACCCGAAGCTCATGGTGGGAAGGCCGGCCTGGATGATCATCGACAAGTTGATCGGCATGCCGACCTCGCCGGCGATGGTGTTGGCGATCTCGGCCATGCGGGTCTGGAGGCCCTCCTGGATGCGCGACAGGTACTTCGAGCGCTCCTCGGCCGACGTCTGCGACCACGACGAGAACGCCGCCTTGGCCGCCTTGGCGGCACGGTCGACGTCCTCGGGCGTGCCCTCGGGGATGGTCCCCATGACCTCCTCGGTGGTCGAGTTGGTCACCTTGATCGTCCCCGTACCGGCGGAGGGGATCCAAGCCCCGTCGACATAGATCTTGTCCCGGATCTGCATGGCGCCTCCCTGGGCGTGCACTCGGCCGTCGACCAACATTAGGCCGGCTCGGGGGCTAGCCGTGCGAGGTACACACCACCGTCAGGCACGACTGGGCGGGCGGCGAACCGGAGCTCGGCGGGCTTCCCGAGCTATCAGAAGGCGGGGGCTGACCCAAGGATCCACCCGACCCACCAGACCCGCTCGGTGGCGAGGCGAAGAACAGCGGGATCAGCTGGTTCAGCTGGTCCGGTGATGGTGGCGGCGCCAGGTGGCTGAAGTCGGCGTTGGGGCCGATCTGCCAGAACGAGAACGTCTCGGCGTAGTCGCCCGCCGGAGACGAGAAGTCGTCGCAGCTGCTGCAGCCGAACCAGGGCTGGGAAGGCGATGCCCCGCGGAGGTTCAGCCACTGCTGCCTGCGGTCCGGCGTGTTGTAGGCGACGTCGGCGGCGTGACCGATCTCGTGGGCGATGACGTGAGCGACCATCTGCTGGGACTCGCCGCTCCGCAGATAGATCTCGATGCGGTGGGCGTCGAAGATCGTCTGACCCATGAGGTCCGATCGGGGCCCGAGGAACACGATCTGATACCCGAGCTGCTGCCACGGATACGTGATCTGGGCCAGGGCTGCCGCTCCCACCGGTGGCGGAGGCGGCGTCGGTGGGGTGGAGTGCGCCGGAGGCGGCAGCAGGGGCTCGGTCGTGGTCGGCGCCGGCGCTGGGCTCGGGTCGGGGTCCACGATGATGCGGCCGCCCGGATCGATCTGGATCACCTGGCCAAGCGCGTGCGAGACGCTCTTGCTGCGGAGGGGGTGGACCGGAGTGGCCTTCATCGACAGCAGGGCAACGGCGGTGCCTCCACCCAGCAGGGCGCTGGCGGCGACGGTGCACACGACAAGCCGGCGCGTCAGCTGCGGCATCCTCAGCCGGACCTTCGCCAGCCGAGCCTTCCCCATCCCTCACCTCCCCAGCTGCCGGCCGCCCCGTCTACCGAGATGTCCTGTCTTCTCGGGCACGACCGACCGCGACAGATTAGCCCACCCAGGGCCCGCGAGCAGCGGAAACGTCAGCCGGCCGATGCCCGGAGGGCCCGGCGGTAGAGCCTGGGTGCCAGCACCCGAGCTACCGGCGCCAGCCGGGCCACCTTGGTGACATCGATCTCCAGGCGGGGCCCGCCGGCGCCGGCGAGCACGGCCCGAGACACCTGCTCCTCGGTGCGGCGCACGGACTTCGGGGGCATCGGCATGCCCGAGTCGACGGCCCCCTGCCCCATCGCCGTGGGCACCCAGCCCGGGTACAGGACGTGGAGATGGACTCCCTTCGCCTCGGCCTCGAACGACATTCCTTCGGTGAAGGCGCTCAGTGCCGCCTTCGAGGCGGAGTACGCAGGCTCCCCCGGTGATGGCGCCCGGGCCGCGTCGGAGGAGACGTTGACGATCGACCCACTGCCGCGTTCGAGCATGCCGGGAAGAACGGCCAGAGTGCCGGCCACGGAGGCGAAGTAGTTCGTCTCCATGAGGGCGCGGTGGCGATCGAGCGCCTCGGCCTCGGTGGCCTCCTCGCCGACCCCCGCGTTGTTCACCAGCAGGTCGATCCGGCCGTGCTGGCGCTCCAGCTCACCTAGCAAGGAGACGTACGCCGACGTATCGCTGACGTCGCAGACACGGTAGGCCGACTCGGGCGAGCTCCGTCGCATGTCGGCGGAGACGGCCTGTAGCCGCTCCTCGTTCCGCGCCACGGCGGTCACGATCGCTCCCCGCGCCGCCAGATCGAGTGCCATCCGGCGCCCCAGCCCTGCTGAGGCGCCCGTGACCACGGCGACGGAGCCCGGGTTGATCGGCATCCCCGTTTCTTGGCCGATGGGCGGCCCGGTTGTCAATCCGGCGCCGCCCCGCCACCCTCTGCAGGGTGAGATGGGCGGCCTGGCTGGCGTTCCAGCTGCTGAGGCTGAGTTGGCGCATCCGCCGACCGGTATCGCTCGGCGTCAAGGCGATGCTGGTGACGAACGACCAGGTCGTCCTCGTCCGTCACACCTACCAGCCCGGTTGGCTGCTCCCGGGCGGCGGCATCCGCAGAGGCGAGACCCCCGAGGAGGCGGTCCGCCGCGAGTGTGCGGAAGAGCTCGGCGCCACCATGGGCCCGCTCGAGCTCTTCTGCGTGTGCAGCCGCTTTCGCGAGGGCAAGAGCGATCACATCACCGTGTTCCTGTGCCGTTCGTTCAGCCTGGGCAAGAAGGACGACTTCGAGATCGACGAGTTTCGGCTGTTCCCCCTCACCGCCCTGCCCGTCGAAGCCTCGCGGGGGACCCGCCGGCGGGTCGCGGAGCTCCTGGACGGCACCACGTGTAGCGCCCGGGCCTGGTAGGGGTCGGGTGCACCGAGCCGGCGACCTCGTCGCGGTTGTGCTGGCCGCCGGCGCGGGAAAACGCCTCCGCCCCCTCAGCGACATCCTTCCCAAGGCCCTCTGCCCGGTGAACAACGTCGCCCTCGTGGACGTCGCCCTCGGGCGGGCCCAGACCGTGACCACAGAGATCGCGGTCAACGTGCATCACGGCCGGGACGCCATGGAGGAACACCTCACGGGACGCGCCCACCTCTCGGTCGAGGAGCCCCAAGCGCTCGGCACAGCCGGGGCCCTCGGGCTGCTCCGAAGCTGGATCGCCGGCCGCCCTGTGCTCGTCGTCAACTCCGATGCGTGGCACCGCTACCCGCTGTCCGCCCTGGTCGTGGGGTGGGACGGCGACCGGGTGAGGCTTCTTGCCGTGCATGATGCCGACCGGGGCGACTTCGGCCCCCTGCGGTACGCGGGCGCGGCCCTCATGCCGTGGTCCGCCGTGGCCGGGCTCCAACCGACGCCATCTGGGTTGTACGAAGTCTCGTGGCGATCGCTGAACGCCGCCGGCGAGCTCGACCTCGTCACGACCCCCGTGCCCTTCTTCGACTGCGGCACGCCGGGCCAGTACCTGGCCGCCAACCTGGCCGCCTCGGGCGGCTCGAGCGTGGTCGGCCCTGGTGCGATCGTGCGGGGGGAGGTCGTGCGCTCCGTCGTCTGGCCCGGCGGATCGGTGCGAACGGGCGAGCGCCTGGTCGACTCCATCCGGGTGGGAGCCGACCTGACCGTGACGCCGGGAGCCTCCTGAACCCTGCCGACCCGCCCGGTGCGTGCCCGCGGCGATGTTCTCGGGCTACGGTGCGGGCCTAAGGGTTTATGGCGAACGTGTTACGACTTCCCGGGCTGTTGCCGCGCGCGCCCGCTGACGGCGGTCTCGTCGGTGCTCCACCGCGCTCGGAAACGGCGCCGGCGCCGGCTGGCGCCAAGCTGCGCCAGCTGCTGGGACACCAACTGGCGGTACCGGGCGCGGTCGGGTTCCTCGGCACCTTCCTGGCGTCGATGGCGGCGACCCACCGCGGAGGGGTCTTCCTCGTCCGGTCGGACCCCTGGTTCTTCCGCATCCCACCGTTCTCGGGCACTTCGCAGAACCCGTCGCTGGCCGCCTTCTACATCGGCTTGATCATGCTGGTCTGGGCCTGGCTGGCGGTGGTACGGGCCACTCGGTCGCCGGACGGGCCCTCCGTCCGCTCCGTCCTCGTGGTGATGGCGATCTGGGCTCTGCCCCTGCTGGTCGGGCCGCCGCTGTTCAGTGGGGACGTGTTCGTCTATTCCGCCGACGGTCAGCTCGTGAACCACGGGCTGAACCCCTACGCGATGACGCCCTACGCCTTGGGGCCCAGCCCGTTCCGGACCGCCTCCCACGGCATCTGGCTTCACACCGTGTCGCCCTACGGCCCCCTCTTCCTCCGCCTGGCGGGCGTCGCCTACACGATCGGCGGCCACTCCGTCGTCGGGACAGTGATGGTCTTCCGCCTCTTCGCCCTGGCCGGCCTCGCCCTGGCCGCAGTGGCGCTGGTATCGATCGCGCGCAGGCACGGACAGCGGCCGGCGCACGTGCTGGCACTGGCCCTGCTGAGCCCGCTCACCCTGCTCCACCTCGTGAGCGCCGGCCACAACGACGCCATCATGCTGGGCCTCCTGGCGGCGGGCGTGGCGCTCGCCTGCTCCGGCCGGCCCCTGACCGGGATCGTGCTGTGCACCTTGGCCGCAGCGGTGAAGCTGCCGGCGGCGATCGCCATCGCCTTCATCGTGTGGGGCATGATCCGCGACGTCCCGTCGATCCGGTCCCGCGCGGCCGCCGTGGCCCGAGGTGGGGTCGTCGCCCTCGCCACCATCGCCGCGACCACCGCCGCCTCAGGATTGAGCTGGGGGTGGCTGGGGGCGCTCGGCGTGCCGGGCACGGCGGCGCCGCGGCTGGCCGTGGCCAACGATCTGGCCTTCGGGTTCGACCACTATCTCGGTCTTCCGTTCCTCACCGCGTTGCACCTGTGGCGCGACCTCGGGATGCTGCTCGCCCTTGCTGTCGTCGCCTACCTCGTGCTGCGCAGCTCCCGCACGCGATGGGTGACGGCGCTCGGCGCCGCCCTTCTGGTCGTCGCCGTCCTCGGTCCGACGTTCTATCCGTGGTACCTCACGTGGGGGCTCATGCTCGTGGCGGCGACCGCCGCCGATCGGTGGGAGCCGGCGATCTTGTGGGCGAGCGCGCTGCCCACCTTCGCAGTGGCTCCGGGCGGAGAGGGATGGCTGGACCTGCTGGCGGCCAAGGTGGCGGGCACCTGGGTGGCCCGATCTGTCACCGGTGCCGTCGTCGCCCTCGCCGCCCTCACGGCCTACCGCCCGCGGTGGGTCACCAACTTCTTGCGGGCAGGCCCTCTCGACCAACCCTCGCCTGACGACAACGGCACGGGCGCTCAACGTCGCCCCCTCGAGGCGGCGCCGCTGGCGGCGGCGACCAGCGACGGGTCCGAGGGATACGGTCAGCAGGCGACCGCCCCGCCGCCCGGGCAACCGGAGGAAACGGAAGTGGTCAGCTAGCCGGTCCCGGCAGGATCAGGTGGAGGTCGCCGAGCTCGTGCCAGAGGTAGCCGTGCTCGAGGGCGGCCCGGTAGGCCGACTCGAGGGCGAAGGGGTCGGCGATGGCCTGGAGGATGAGCAGGTGGCTGGCCCGTGGCTCGTGCCAGCCGGTCAGCAGACCGTCCACGGCGCGCACGGGGCGATCCGGCGTCACCACCTTGTCCGTCCACCCTTCACCCTCGTGCACGAGCCCGTCGGCGTCGACGAGTGTCTCGAGGGCGCGGACGACGGTCGTGCCGACGGCCACCACCCGGCCGCCGGCAACCCTAGTCTCGTTGACGCGACGAGCGGTGTCCGCCGGCACCCGGTACCACTCGGGTGGCGGCGGCTCGCCCACCTCGGCGGACGACACCCCGGCGTGCAGCACGAGCGGGCTCACGGAGATGCCCCGCGCCACGAGGGTGGTGATGATGTCAGCCGTGAACGCCCGGCCGGCGCTCGGCATCTCGGCGCTGCCGGGCTCGGTGGCATAGACCGTCTGATACGTGGCGAGCGGCCAGTCGTTCGGCACGTGCCCGTATCGGATCGGCCGCCCGTGGGCGCGTACGAACGCGATGGCGCCGCCAGGAAGATCGAACGCCATGACCCAGAGGCGAGGAGAGGTGCGCCAGCGGGCCACGAGGCGCCCCGACCCGCCGGCCACCAGCCTCACCTGGTCGCCTTCCGCGCCCGAGGGGTCGGGCAGGCTGGCGGGCCACGCCGGTCGCCGCAGCTCTGCCAGCCAGTCCCCACTGGGCAGCCGACCCGAGAGGTGGACGTCGACGCGGCGGTGACCGATGCGCCCGGCCAGCGCCGCCGGCAGCGTTCCCGACGTGTTGATCACCAACTGGTCGCCGGCGTCGACCAGTCCTGGCAGATCCCGGAAGGAGGCGTGGACCGGCTGCGCCGATCCTCTCGAGACCAGCAGGCGCACGTCGTCGCGACCGTGGCCCCGCACCTCGGCCGGCTCACGCGCCTCCAGCGCCGCGGGGAGCTCGAACTCCAATGCCGCCGTCGTCAGCGTCACGTGCCCACGACCTCGCGGGGCTCGGGGACGCGGTCGTCGAGCGCATCGACCCGATAGCGACCACTGGGCGTGTCCCCATCCAGCAGGGCCAGCAGACCGGGAACGCTGGTCTCGGGCGGCAGCCGGTCGGAGATGTCCTCGTCCGGGAAGGCAGCCTGATGGAGATCCGTGCGCATGTCTCCGGGGTCGACCCACAACACGTGCAGATCGGGGTTCTCCGCCGCGAGCACGTTGCTGACCTGCTCGAGGGCGGCCTTGGACGATCCGTAGCCGCCCCAGCCGGCATAGGGCTCGACGGCCGCGTCCGAGGTCACGTTTACGATGTGACCGCGTGAGGCGACCAGCAGTGGCAACGCCAGCTGCACGAGCCGGAGGGGTGCCAGGACGTTGACCTCGTAGACGGTCCTCAGCTCGCACAGCGCGTAGTCGGCCAGCGCCGGTTGCGGGCTCGGGCCCAGGGCGCTGGCGTTGTTCACCAGCAGCTCGAGCGGACCGAGACGAG